>CAMWNB010000036.1 GCA_947175495.1 uncultured Porphyromonadaceae bacterium
GGCTTCGTGGGGACGAAAGAGGGGTTGCCGCTGCCTTGGCTGCGGCTGCGGATGAGTTCGTAGACGATGCCGCCGACGTCGACGCCGAGTTTTGCGTCGCCGAGTTTATAGTAGGGGGCTACGATAGGGCGTACTTCCCATTGGCTGAGGTTGGTGCGGTGGGCAGCGGCGCCCATGTCGATGCCGAATCTGTCGGTGATGTCCCATGAGAAGTAGCCGCCGAAGGATGGCATGTCGAGCATCTCGGCCACTGCAGGAGCCATGCCGGGGCGATAGGCGCCGGTGGCGTATGAGCCGAAGAGGGTGAGGCCTACGCGCTGTGAGAACTGCCAGCGGGCGGAGCCTCCGAAGCGCCACTGGGTGGAGAGGCCTCGGAAGTAGCCGTACTTGGAGGCTCCGCCGTAGGCTGTGAAAGTGAAGTCGCCTGCCTGCTGGACTATGCCGAGGGTGGCGCTTTCCACGGCCATGAGGCCCGGCAGGGATGCGGCAGAGGCGGTGGCGACGACGGCGCCGCTGCGCCAGGCGGCTACGACGGGAGTGTAGCGCTGTGTGGCGAATGCGAGGCGGCGTGCGGCGTGCTCGTCGGTGAGGAGGCAGGATGGGATGTAGGTGTCGGGGTCGAGCACGCGGACGGGCGGCAGGGCCGGAGGCGCCGTCTCTGCGACGGAGTCGGCGGGTTCCGGCAGGGAGGAATGCTCCGGCAGTTCCGGCGCCGATGAGGGCGCCGCCCTTCCCGCGAGGGCGAGGAGGGCGGCGACGGTGAGGATGGAGAGGCGCGTGCGCATCACTTGTTGAAGAGGGTTTTGATGGAGCCGATGGAGGAGAGGACAGATGATGCCTCGTAGGGGATGTAGACGGTCTTGTTGTCCTGGCCGGAGGTCATCTCGCGGAGGGTCTCGATGTACTTCATGGCGAGCATGTAGGTGGCGGGGTCGGTCTGTGATGTGCTGACTGCCTGCGCTACGCGGAGGATGGCGTCGGCCTCGGCCTGTGCGTTGAGGATGATGGCCTGCGCCTCGCCCTCGGCGCGGAGGATTTCGGCCTGCTTGACGGCTTCGGCTTCGTTGATTTTAGATGCTTTCTCGCCTTCGGAGCGGAGGATGAGCGAGCGCTTCTCGCCTTCGGCGTTGAGGATTTCGGCGCGGCGGTTGCGCTCGGCCTGCATCTGCTTTTCCATGGCTACGCGTACGCTCTCGGGGGGTGTGATGTCCTGGAGCTCGACGCGGTTGACCTTGACGCCCCATTTGTTGGTGGCTTCGTCGAGGATCACCTGGAGCTTGGAGTTGATGGTGTCGCGTGAGGTGAGTGTCTCGTCGAGCTCGAGTTCGCCGATGACGTTGCGGAGGGATGTCTGAGTGAGTTTCTCGATGGCGTTGGGGAGGTTGTCGATTTCGTAGACGGCTTTTTTGGGGTCGACGATCTGGAAGTAGAGGAGGGCGTTGATTTCGGTGGTGACGTTGTCGCGTGTGATCACCTGCTGCGACGGGAAGTCGTAGACTTGCTCGCGGAGGTCGATGACGGGGGAGGATGTCATGCGGACGTAGACGCGTCCTCCGACGCCTGTCTCGATGCGGCGTGTGTAGATGGTCTTGGGTTTGTCGATGAAGGGGATGATGAAGTTGAGTCCGGGACCGAGGACGCTGTGGAAGCGTCCGAGGCGCTCGACGACGCATGTTTCGGACTGGGGCACGACGCGCACGCCGGCGGAGATGATGACGATGGCGAGCACGACGAGTACGGCCGCCAGGATGAGGGTGGAGATTTCCATGGTGTGTCAGGAGTTGATTGGTTCGACGGTGAGAATGATGCTGTCGTAGGAGTGTATGCGCACGCGCGATCCTACGGGGATGAAGTCGGCGGAGGAGTGTGCCACGGCCTGCCAGTTGTCGCCGTCGGCCATGACACGCCCCATCGCTCCGGGCTCGATGGCCTTGACAACGCGTGCTTCTTTTCCGATGAGCGCTTCCATGCCTGTGCGTGCGTCGCGACGCTCGGAGGCTGTGTGGTGGATGCGCCGGAACCATGGCACGAGGACGATGAAGGCGACCACGGCTGCGACGGCCAGGAGTGTGATCTGTGTGGCGAGCGATGCTCCGCAGAGTGACGCGGCGAGGGCTGCCGCGCAACCGATGGCGAGGCACAGTGTCCATACCATCTGGGTGAGTACCTCGATAATCGCGAGCACAGCCGCGACTATCAGCCAAATAATCCATGCTGTCATAATGGCGTAAAGGTACTAAAAATTATGGAAGATGGCAAGAGGGCGGTGGAAGAAAAGGAAAAAAAGATTTGTGAGGGCGCCTGCGGGGGCTATGGGAGGGGAATGGCGGCAAAGGAGGCGGTGTCGGCCACGCGGATGCCGCGGGTGTCGATGCCGTAGCTCTGCAGCAGCTTGGAGAGCCCGAACAGGGTGTGGAATGTCATGCCGGCGAATGCCTCGTCGGAATAGGCTGCGGTGTGCGGCACTCCGAGCAGGTCGAGCCAGCGGGTGAAGATGGATGCCATTGCTGAATCAGTCGGGGTATTCGAGGCACTTGTCGACCATCCGGAGGAGTTCCTGACCGTCAATCTCGCCGGTGTGGCGCCAGAACTCGAGACCGTTGCGGTAGATGATGAAGGTGGGTATGCTCTGCACGTCGGCCTGCTTGGCGGCGGCTTCTTCTTTGTCGATGTCGAACTGATGGACCGGCACTTGCTCGCCGAGGAGTTCCTTGACTTGTTCTACGATGGGCATCATGCGCCGGCAGTGGGGACACCATGAGGCGTAGAATTCGACGAGTACGGTGCCGGTGTGGCCGATGACGGAATTGTAGTTCATAGTTGTAGATATTATATAATATAATATGTGTAAGTGATAAGTGAACGCGCCGGAGGGTGGTTTTGTTGAACGGGCAAAACGAGATTCCGATGGTATTATTTCATCAAAATGCTAAAAAAGTACAACAGTTGTGCGGCGCGTTTGCGCGGTTTGATTTTCAATATTAAGGGGCAAATGGCTTGTTTTAAGGGTCGGTTTGTTATAAATGGGCGATATTTAGGGGTTGTGGATGATGATTTGTTAAAATGAGAAAGGGTGCTGCGGCAAAAATGCTGTTATTTAACATAAGTTATGTTTTGCATAGTTAAAGATAAAAAAGTATAGTTTTTGATTCGGAAATAGTATTAACTTTGTGGCGTGTTATAATACCTAAAAACCCGGCGAGTCCCTCATACAGGAAAAAGCACACCCCGGCGCTGCCGCTCCGCGGCCTGCCGGGCAGACAAGTAGCGAAAAGAGAACAATTAAATACCAATCAACTTAACCTTTTAAAAGCTGTTCATGAAAACAAGTAGCAAACTGAACGTCAAGGCTTTATTGCTGGCACTATTCGCAATGGTGTCGATGAGTCTGACGGCGCAGGTCACTGTTACCGGTACGGTTCTGGACAATACGGGCGAGACTGTCATAGGTGCGTCTGTTATTGAAAAGGGCCAGACAGGCGGTGTGACCACAGACATCGACGGCAACTTTACCATCAAGGTGAAGAAGGCCGACGCAACACTTGTGATTTCCTACATCGGATACAAGACGCAGGAAATCGCCCTCAAGGGTCGCAATAAAATTGAAGTGACCCTGGAACCCTCGAGCGAGGCTCTTGAAGAGCTCGTTGTGGTGGGTTACGGTACGCAGAAGCGTAGCGACATCACCGGTTCGGTGGCTTCTCTGTCGGAAGACCAGATGCGCCAGACCATCGTGACCAACGCCGACCAGATGCTCCAGGGCAAGGTGGCCGGTGTGCAGGTGACGCAGAACTCGGGTGCTCCCGGCGGTGCGACTTCGGTGCGTATCCGCGGCGCAAGCTCTCTGAACTCGTCGAACGAACCTCTTTATATTATAGACGGTGTGCCGATGGGCGGCAGCACGAGCATCGGCGGTTTCGAATGGATGGGCGGCTCCAACGGCCAGACCACCGTTAACCCCCTTGCGAGCATCGCACCGAGCGACATCGTGAGCATCGACGTGCTGAAGGACGCCTCGGCCTGCGCCATCTATGGCGCCGCAGGCGCCAATGGCGTAGTGATGGTCACTACGCGCCGCGGCTCCGCCGGCCACACGAACATCACCTACGACGGCTATGTGGCCTGGCAGCAGGTGGCTAAGAAACTCGACATGATGGACATGCGCGAGTACGCCCAGTATCAGACGCAGCTCTACAACGAGGGCGTGTTGAACGACTCGAACTACGACAAGATGTACAGCGACCCGAGCCTGCTTGGCGCGGGCACTGACTGGCAGGACGAAATCTTCCGCACGGGCTTCATGCAGAGCCACCAGGTGGGCGTGACCGGCGGCAACGACAAGACTGTCTTCGCCATGAGCGCCGGCTGGATGAAACAGGAAGGCACCGTGATCGGTTCGGACTTCACCCGTTTCAACACCCGCTTCAACGTGGACAACAACTTCACAAAGTGGCTCAAGGTGGGCGGTTCGCTTGCATACACACGCACCGACGAGACCATTACCCGCCAGGACGGTAACGACGGTATCATCATGCAGGCCATGACTATGATGCCCTCCGTGCCCGTGCGCGACTTCGACGGCAACTGGGCCGGTCCGAACACGACGAACGGCGCCTCGAAGTACAACCCCGTGGCTATGGCTCTGATCACCAACAACACGCTGCTTCGCCAGCGCGTGACCGGTAACTTCTATCTGAACGCCGATTTCGCCAAGTACTTCACTTTCCGCGCGGAATACGCCTTCGACGCATCGCAGAACCAGAACAAGTCGTTCCAGCCCACCTACAAGTTCGGCGTGAACGGCAACGACACCAACCGCATGATGCAGCGCGAGGACCACAACTTCTACTGGATGCAGAAAGACTATGTGACCTACCACCAGGTGTTCAACCAGAAGCACGACGTCACCGTGATGGCCGGCTTCGAGGCATCGAAGAGCAGCTGGGAAGGCACTCAGCTCATCAAGAAGAACTTCTCCAACGACTATATCCACGTGATGGGCGAGGACGGCGAGTTCCAGAGCAACAGCGGCTGGAAGGATGCCAGCTCGACCGCATCTATCTTTGCCCGTGCCAACTATGGCTTTGACAACCGCTACCTGCTGACGGCCACTATCCGTCGCGACGGCAGCTCCAAGTTCGGCTCGAACAACAAGTGGGGCACGTTCCCCTCGGTGGCTCTGGCATGGCGCATCAACCAGGAGAAATGGTTCGAGGACATGCACTGGCTGAACAACTTCAAGCTGCGCCTCGGCTACGGTAAGGTGGGCAACAGCAACATCGACACCTATCGCTACGGCTCGGGCATGCAGACCGTGCTCACTCCCTTCGGCACCGGCTACATCCCGCAGAACCTCGCCAACCCCAACATCAAATGGGAGGCTTCCGAGCAGTACAACGTGGGTCTTGATTTCGCAGTGCTTGACAACCGTCTGAGCTTCACCGTGGACTGGTATCGCAAGCAGACGCAGGACCTGCTGATGCAGATGTTCGTGCCCGGCCACCTCGGCCCGAGCGGCGACGACGTGTGGGGCAGCATCGCTCCTCCCTACGCCAACGTGGGTCAGACGCGCAACACGGGTATTGACGTGCAGATCAACGCCATCCCCGTGACCACTAAGGATTTCCACTGGAGCTCCTCCATCACCATGAGCCACAACCGCAACAAAATCGTGGCCTTGAACGAAGACTCGCAGATAATCTACGGCAAAATCGACTGGTTCAGCGCCTTCGGCACCGCCACCATGTTCAAGGTGGGCGAACCGATGGGTGTGTTCTACGGCTACGAGACCGCCGGCCTGTTCCAGAACGAGGCTGATATCGTAGGCTGGGCCACCCAGACCGGCGGCGATGTTGCCTACGCCAATAAAATCGACAAGGTGAGCGGCGCATGGATCGGCGACATCAAGTTTGTGGACCAGAACGGTGACGGCATCATCAACGACGCCGACCAGAAGGTGATCGGCGATCCCAACCCCGACCTCGTGTACGGCTGGACCAACACTTTCAACTATAAGGACTTCGAGCTCAACATCGGCCTGCAGGGTCAGTTCGGCGGCGACATCCTCAACTGGGCACGCTCGCGCGTGGAAGGCCTCGCCTCCATCTGGGACAACCAGAGCACCGACGTGCTGAACCGCGCACAGGCTATCCGCATCGACCCCAACGGCGGCGATGAAATCGCCAACCTGATGCTGGCTCCCGGCAGCAACGGCATCCCCCGCTTCAGCAACCTGGACGCCAACGGCAACCAGCGCATGAGCGACCGCTGGCTGGAGGACGCCACCTACCTGCGCATCCAGAACGTCTCGCTGGCCTACAACCTGCCCGCCAAATGGGCCAAGAAGGCCTATCTGAGCAACGCCAAGATATACTTCAACGTGCAGAACGTGTACACGTTCACCAAGTACAAAGGCTACGATCCTGAAATCGGCGCTTACAACCAGAGCTCGCTGCTTCAGAACATCGACCGCGGCCGCTATCCGACTCCGCGCACCTACACGCTGGGCCTCAATCTCTCTTTCTAAATTTTCAAGCAGACAAAGTAAATGAAAAACATATTCAAGACTTTAGCACCGGCCCTGGTGGTGGCAGGCTCGCTGGCAAGCTGCAGCGACTTTCTGACCATCGACCCTGTGGACAAGCCCGTGATGGAGAGCTTCTATGTGACTCCGGAGGCACTGCAGTCGAGCACCTCGACCATCTATGCCGCCAAGACATGGAGCAATTTCCACATGAACTTCCAGTGGAAGCTGGACATGATCAACGGCGACATATACTACACGTACGATCAGGAAGGCCAGTGGTTCTTCGGCAACTATACGCCCATCAACCAGTATATCAATGAAGGCTGGAAGGGCCTGTACAACGTGATTCTGTTCTGCAACTCGATTGTGCACGACATCGTGCCCATCTGCAGCGGCACCATCACCGATGCCGACAAGACCCAGGCTCTCGCCGAGGCGCGCGCCATCCGCGGCTTCTGCTACTACATGATAGCCGAGGTGTGGCACGACGCACCCATCGTGGAGAACAACTCCGAGACCATCTCGAGCGGCAACTTCGACATGCCCCGCAACACGCAGGAGAGCATCTACCGCTTTGCGATGGAGGATCTGGACTTCGCTGTGGCCAACCTGCAGCCCACCAACGGCGACAAGTGGCGCCTGGACGTGCGCAAGGCCCGCGCCCTGCGTGCCAAGCTGGGTGTGACGATGGCCTCGCACAGCGACTACGGCTACGACCGCGCCGCCCTCTACAAGAAGGCCGCCGAAGACGCCCTCTACTGCATCGAGAACACCGAGGCTCTGACGAGCATCGACTTCGCCACGCTCTTCGATGTCGACAACAACAACAGCCCCGAGAGCATCCTTGCCATCCAGTGCGCCAGCCTGGGCTACAGCTACGGCAACGGCCGCACGACGGCGTGGAGCCGCAGCGACCTGCTGGCCGACGAGCAGTGGGGCGGCGGCAAGGGTCCGACCATCTCTCTGCAGCAGAGCTACGACCGCAACGACAAGCGCCGCATGTGGACATTCATGAAAAACGGCGACTACTATCCCAACCTCGCCAAGGCGCAGGGCGGCTACACCTATAAGATTGTGAACCGCGAGGAAGGCGCCGACTCTCCGCTGGAGGACCGCAACGAAATGAACTCCCACATGAAGAAATACATCGTGGGCAAGAACGCCGACACCGGCGGTAAGAGCGGCACCATCCAGGACGCAGCCAACAATATCTATCTGATGCGTCTTGCCGACGTGTATCTGACCTATGTGGAGGCAGTGATGGGCACTAACGACGCCACGAGCGACCCGACGGCCATGAAATATTTCAACATGGTGCGCCAGCGTGCCGGCCTGACCGAGCCTTCGAGCGTGACCTACCTGGAGCTGCTGAAAGAGCGCCGCTGCGAGCTGGCTTTCGAGAGCCAGACGTGGTTTGACACGCAGCGCCTGCGCTACCGCAGCGGCAATGCCGCCGCACTCGAATGGGTGAACAACGGCCACGGCACCGGCTACAACCGCTGCACGATGTATCTGGCCCTCGACGGCGTGGACGCCACCAACGAGAACAACGACGACTCGTACAAGCTCGTGTCGTCGACGGCGGAATACGGCATGTATGACCCCATTCTGCTGACGGAAAGTTCCTTCGTGTGTCCGATACCCGCTGCCGTGTCGTCGAGCTCGCCCTCTCTGAGCGGTGCTCCCGTCGACTACTACAGCAACGCTTCCGAACCCGAGCCCGCTGAATAAGCACAAGAACAAAGAAACAACACAGACAAATGAAAAACATAATCAAATATACGCTTCTCGCAGCATGCTGCACGGCCGGCCTGGCCGCTGTCTCGTGCTCCGAAGAAACCTATGCCGAACAGGACAAGGGCTCCACTCCGGTGGTGAAATATGTGCGTCCCTGCGACATCAACCTGTCGGACTCTCTGCTCACGAGCGCATCGCTCGGCCAGCAGATAGTATTTGTGGGTGACAACCTTGGCGACGTTCAGCAGATCTGGTTCAACGACAAGAAGGCCAATCTGAGCCCCAACATGGTGACGAGCCACACCATAATCGTGAATGTGCCGAACTCGCTTCCCGGCGAGGTGACCGGCAAGGCCCGCCTGATCACGAGCACGGGCATCGAGGTGGACTATCCCTTCGACATCACCGTGCCCGCCCCGCGCGTGACGAAGATGGACTGCGAATACGCCCACGCCGGCGATGTGGTGTCCATCAACGGCTCTTATTTCGCCGACGACCCCAACGTGCCTCTGACGGTGAGCATCGGCGGCGTGCCTGCCGAAATCAAGAGCATCGAGCAGGATGTGCTTGAAGTGGTTGTGCCCGAAGGCGCTTCGGAAGGCCCCGTGGTGGTGACCACCATTTACGGCGAGGGTCGCAGCAACTTCAACTACATGGAGACCCGCAACATGCTCTTCGACTTTGAGCGCGACGGCCTCACCGGCCTTGGTCTTGACGCACAGTGCTGGCACGCCCGTCCCGTGCGTGAGGATGAAATCAGCATAAGCGGCAACTACATGATCATCGGCAATGGCGAAAAGACCATGAGCGCCGCAGGCGACTGGGACGACACGAACTTCTCGTTTGAATACTGGGCAGGCGCGTGGACCGATCCCGTGACCTATCCCGATCGTGTGGGCGAGCGTCTGTTCGATGTGGCCGACTTCACCGACTACAACAATAAGACAGTGAAATTCGAGCTTTACATCCCCGAGGCAAACGCATGGCAGGCCGGCGCTCTGCAGGTGATTTTCGCCCCGACATCGCTTGTGTCGTTAGGCAACCCCGGTCTGGACCAGTACGGCAACACCGTGGCAGGCTGCAACAACAACTACGTCAAGGCGTCGGCCGACGGCGGTGTTGACCTGGGCCGCTATCTGTGGACTCCCTGGACCGCATCCGAGGCTTACCACACCGGCGGCAAGTGGATCACCGTAAGTTTCCCGATCAAGGACTTCATCTACAACTGTGACGGCACCGGCGCGGCACGCATGCTCTCCGATGTCTCCGACTTCGCCAACATGCAGATCTTCATCTGGAGCGGTGGCGGCACCGGCGTAGAGTGCACCCCGATGCTGTATATCGACAATATCCGTATCGCCGACCTTTAATCACCATAAATTACGACAATGAAAAAGTTTTTCAGCATAAGCGGTCTTCTCGCTCTTTGCATGCTGGTGATGATGCCGGCAGTGACATCGTGCGACGATGACGACAAATACAACACCGAGCAGTACAAGGGCGGCGTCAGTCTGAACGTGTTCGGTCCCTCGCCCGTGGCCCGTGGCGGCGAACTCCGCTTCCTGGGCAGCGGCCTGGACAAAATCACGAAGGTGAGCATCCCCGGCTGCGACGACATCACCGACATCAAGGTGATAAGCGCCAACGAAATCCGCGTGACCGTGCCTCAGACGGCACAGCCCGGCACGGTGACGCTGCACCATGCCAACGGCACCATCGAGACCAAGAGCATGCTCACCTATCTGGAGCCCATCTCGATAGAGAGCATCGACCCGCTGCGCGTGAAGCCCGGCGAGGAGCTGACCATCAACGGCGACTATCTCAACCTCATCAACGAGGTGTGCTTCGCCTTTGTGGAAGGCGGCGACAGCGTGAACGTGTATGCCGATGCATTCACTGCCCACGAGCGCGCCCAAATCAAGGTGATCGTGCCCGAGGAAGCTGTCAGCGGCACCATCTACCTCAGCGATGCCAAGGAGATGCCCAACATGATCGAGAGCGAGATGGAAGTGGAGATTGTGCTCCCCGCCACCACTCCGCTTGACCTGACGGGCGCCAAGGGCGGCGACCTCGTGACCATCGCCGGCACCGACCTCGACCTGGTGCGCACCATCCAGATGCCCGACGGCAGCGAAGTGGACTTCGACTATGCCGACGGCAACATCACCTTCACTCTTCCCGAGAATGTGAGCGACGGCACGATCGTGATGATTCCCGCATCGGGCGTCAAGGTGGCCTGCGCCAACATCGGCGTGGTGGTTCCGACCGAGCTCGAGGCTGTCCCCGCCACCGAGCTGCGCGCCGACGATATCCTCAAGGTGAAAGGCGTGAACATGGACCAGGTGGTGGATCTCACCTTCCCCGGCGTGGAAGAGGCAGTGGTTCCCGCCACTATCTCGGCCACCGAGCTGACCGTGGCATTCCCCGCCATGGCCCAAAGCGGCGACCTGGTGCTGAACCTCAAGAGCGGCAAGACGGTGGCTGTGGCCATCTCGACGGCCAAGCCCGAGGCTCAGGCCTACGATCCCGCCACGGTGCCGGCAGCGGCAGAGTTCACCATCAAGGGTAAGAACCTCGACCTCGTGTCGTCCATCGAATTCGGCGGCGGCGTGGTAGTGGGCATTGCCGAGACGAGCTCCGCAAGCGCAACGGAAATCAGCCTTATCGCTCCGGCCACCGCCGAGAGCGGCGCTCTGAAACTGCACATGGCCAACGGCGAGGTGGTGGAAGCCGCCGAGCTGACCATCCAGGCTCCCGAGTGTGCCTACATCACGGTTCAGCCCGAGGGCGACCTGACGGCTTACGGCATGTTCGTGGCCACCATCGCCAATGAGGACAAGCTCACCGGCGTGAAGGTGAACGGCGAAAATGTCAACTTCATCATCAACGGCGGCCAGCTGTACTTCACCCTTCCCGGCAACAGCGGCAAGGGCACCGTGGTGACTCTTGAGTCGAGCAACGGCGAAATCAGCTACACCTACGACGTTATCCCCGCCACCCACCAGGAGCGTGTGCTGATGAGCGAGACGCGCGACCTCGGCTCGTGGGCCGGTGAAGGCGACGGCGGTGCGTTCCGCATCTACAAGGAGCAGCTCGAAGGCGTGCCCGCAGGTTCGAAACTTGTGTTCCACATCGAGAGCTATGCCTACACGCAGATTCAGATTAACGATGCCAACTGGGGTCAGTTTGCGATGCTGCAGAGCAATGCCGGCGAAGCGTCGCAGCTGGAGTACGCCCTGTCGGCTGCCGACCTCGACCGGATTCTCACCACCGACGACGGCTGGAGCACCACCGCCATGGTGATCCAGGGCGAAGGCTGCAAGGTGAACAAGGTGACCGTAGAGTGGGAAATCTCGCTCGAGGAGGCCTTCTGGACCGGCGAAGCCAACCTCGACGGCTGGGGCGGCATGCAGGATTTCGCATGGAACCAGGATGCTATCGAGACTATCTTCAAGCTGTGGAAGCCCGGTCAGGTGCTCCGCGCCTACTACAACTCCAACGGTCCCGAACCCAAGCTGAAGTTTGCAAGCGGCACGAGCTGGAGCGCACTGCCCGGCGCACTCGCCGCCGGCGACGCCGAAGGATGGCTGTCGGGCCCGACGGGCGACAACCAGTCGATGGAGCTTGTGCTCAGCCAGGACGACCTTGACGCACTTGTCAATGACAACGGCATGGTGATCCAGGCCAACAACCTGGTGCTTACGAAACTGACCATCGAATAACACAAATACAAACGCCGGAAGCCGCGCTCCCGCGCGGAGCGCGGCTCTCCGACAACCAATATCAAAACGGATATGAAATTTCTGAAAACAGCAGTTTCCACGCTCCTGCTCGCAGCCATGGGTCTGACTTTTGCCGGCTGTGAAGAAGAGGAGGTATATAATCCCGTGCTTAACGAGGCCGACAAAATCGGTGCTCCCGAGCTGTCGGTGGCCGAAGGTGCTATGGTGGAGACGAGCGTCGACAAAATCGTGCTCACCTATGCCAAGCCCGTGTCGCTGAACTCGCTTGTGAACATCACTCTGAACGACGCTGCAGTGACGGCAACCGTCAATGCCGACGACCGCCGCATCGTAGAGGTGAGCGTAGCGCTTGACTATGCCACTGAATACACTCTGAACGTGCCCGAGCGTGCTGTGGCCGCAATCGGCACTTCGTGGTTCGCACCCGAAGTGACCCTGCATTTCACCACTCACGAGCGCCCCGTAGTCGCTACCGACTATGATGCCAGTCTTATCAACGCCAATGCCACCGAATCGGCCAAGGCCGTGTACAACATGCTTCTTGAGCAGAATGGCAAGAAGGTGCTGAGCGGCGCAAGCGCAGGCGACGGCAACAACAACAAGTTTGCCGACTGGGTGAGCTCGCACGCCGGCGCATATCCCGCACTTGCATGCTACGACTTCCTGCACCACAAGCGCAGCGGCGAAAACTGGATCGACTACACCGACATCAGCGCTGCCACCGCGCAGTGGAATGCCGGCGGCCTGGTGAATTACATGTGGCACTGGAACGTGCCTACCGACGAAGATGCCTACAACAACAAGGACTGGAACAGATATGCCTTCTATTGCGAGAACACCGAATTCGACATCAACAACGCACTGACCGACGGCACCTGGGAAAACCAGGTGATTCTGGAAGACATCGACCAGATAGCCGGTTATCTGAAGTTGCTGCAGGATGCAGGTATTCCTGTGATCTGGCGTCCTCTCCACGAGGCTGCAGGCAGCCATCTGTACAACAATCCCTGGTTCTGGTGGGGCCGCGGTGGCGTTGAAGCCACCAAGACTCTGTGGAAGCTGATGTACGACCGCCTGGTCAACCAGCACGGCCTGAACAACCTCATCTGGGTGTGGACCGCACAGTGGGACGCCGGCTTTGAGGCTCAGATGGCCGAGGCCTATCCCGGCAACGAGTACGTCGACATCGTGGGCATCGATTCCTATCGCAACGAAGGCGAGAGCGAGGAAGCCTATATCGCACGTCTGGCCAACTCCTATGTGGCTCTTAACGAGCTCGTGGGCGGCAAGAAGATGGTGGCTGTGAGCGAATGCGGCTACATCACCGAACTGGGCAAGACGCTGGACAAGGCGCCTTGGGCATGGTTCATGCTGTGGAACAGCAATATCGACGACAACCCCACAGTGGACGGCTTCGGCAACAGCACGGAATGGATCAAGACCGTGTTTGAAAGCGAGAATGTGCTGAACCGCGAGGGCATGCCCTCGCTCAAATAAGGAATCCGATAGGTTTTTTTAGATAAGTGAGACAGCCCGGCTCCGGGTATTGTTCCGGAGCCGGGTTTTCTTCTTGCCTTTTTCAAAAGACATCAAGACCGATAAGTTCTTTAAGGACATAAACATCAATATAGATCAAAAACATTACACAAAAATCAGAGCCATAAGCTATGAAGACATCTATGATACCTGCCATGTGTGCTATCGCACTGGGATTTGCCGCCTCGGCATGCGGAAGCGGCAACAAGGCTTCCGAAACTGATGCCGACAGCACGGCGACGCCTGCGGCTGCGCTGCTTGCGCGCCTGACGGCTGTGGCCGACAGCGGACTGGTGGTGTTCGGCCACCACGACGACACGGCTTATGGACATGAATGGGAATACGAGGAGGGTCGCAGCGATGTGCTCGAGACCTCCGGAAAGTATCCCGGACTTATCAACTGGGACCTTGGCCTGATAGAGTACGGCGACAGCGTGCAGCTGGACGGCGTGCCTTTCGACTTCATGCGCGAGCAGGCCCTCGCACAGGCAGAGCGCGGAGGCATAAACGCTCTGAGCTGGCACCCGCGCAATCCCGCCAGCGGCGGCGACTCGTGGGACACATCGGCCTCGCCCCTCGAGGAGGGCGTGCGGCCGGGCACGGCGCTTAACGACACGCTGCGTGCATGGATAGGCCGTGCGGCCGATTTCGTGCTGAGCCTGCAGGATGCCGACGGCGAGCGTCTGCCGGTGCTGTTCCGCCCCTGGCACGAGCACACGGGCTCGTGGTTCTGGTGGGGCAAGGATTTCTGCACTCCGGAGCAGTACAAGGCTCTGTGGAAGCTGACCCGCGAGGTGTTCGACGCAAAGGGCGTGGACAATGTCGTGTGGGTGTACTCGCCCGACAAGCTCACAAGCGAGGAGGAATATGCCGAGCGCTATCCCGGCGATGAATATGTGGATGTGCTGGGCGCCGATGTCTACCACTTCGGCGGTGCCGACGGCACTGCGGACTATCTGACGCGCGCACGCCGCCAGCTGAACGGCGCGATGGCGCTGGCGCGGCAGAACGGCAAGCCCGTGGCGCTGAGCGAAACGGGCATGGAGAGCCTGCCGATGGACGACTGGTACACGACGGTGCTGCTGCCGCTGCTGCGTGAATATCCCGTGGCATATGTGTGCGTGTGGCGGAACGCCTATCAGAATCCCACACACTTCTACACGCCTTACAAAGGACACTCCGCCGAGGCCGATTTCAAGGCATTCACCGAGGACGGCCGCATCCTTATGGCCGGCGAATTTTGAGAGAAAATCAGTAATATTATAAAATAGAATGGATATATTCGAAAAACGCTTAAAGGAAGTGGAGGCCCGCCATGAGGCTCTGCTTTCGCGCAAAAACGAGCCTATCGAAAACAATGGCGTGTACACGCGCTATAAGAACCCCGTAATCACGGCCGAGATGGCGCCGCTGACGTGGCGCTATGATTTCAACCCCGCCACGAATCCCTACTTCATGGAGCGCATCGGCGTGAACGCCACGCTGAACAGCGGCGCCATCAAGTGGCAGGGAAAATATGTGCTGGTGGTGCGCGTCGAGGGTGCCGACCGCAAGAGCTTCTTTGCCGTGGCCGAAAGCCCCAACGGCATCGACAATTTCCGCTTCTGGGAACGTCCGATAACCCTCCCCGACACTGACGACCCCGCTACGAACGTCTACGACATGCGTCTTACGGCCCATGAGGACGGATGGGTGTACGGCCTGTTCTGCGCCGAGCGCCACGACCCCGCCTGCCCCGGCGACCTGTCGGCAGCGACTGCGACGTGCGGCATCGCACGCACGAAGGACCTGGTGGAATGGGAACGTCTGCCCGACCTCAAGTGCAACAGCCAGCAGCGCAACGTGGTGTTGCACCCCGAGTTTGTCGACGGCAAGTACGCGCTCTACACGCGCCCGCAGGACGGCTTCATCGACACCGGCAGCGGCGGCGGCATCGGCTGGACACTCATCGACGATATCTGCAATGCCGAAATCACCCGCGAGGAGAAAATCCTCGACGAGCGCATCTATCACACCATCAAGGAGGTGAAGAACGGCGAGGGCCCTCACCCCATCAAGACCCCGCAGGGCTGGCTGCACCTGGCCCACGGCGTGCGCGGATGCGCAAGCGGCCTGCGCTATGTGCTGTACATGTACATGACGGCGCTCGACGAGCCCTGGCGCCGTATCGCCAATCCCGGCGGCTACTTCATGGCCCCGGTGGGCGAGGAATACATGGGCGACGTGATGAACGTGCTGTTTGCCAACGGCTGGATCAAGGACGACGACGGCCGCGTGTTCATCTACTACGCCAGCAGCGACACCCGCATGCATGTGGCCACGACGACGGTCGACCAGCTCGTGGACTACTGCATGAACACGCCCGCCGACGGCCTGACGACAGCCGAGAGCGTGCGCACCATCAACCGTCTGATAGACAAAAACCTCGAATATTTCAAAAAATAATGCGTATATTTGCAGGACGGCGCCGGAAAATCGGAGCCGTCCTGTAATACTCTAAAACCATGGCAAACCTTAAAGAGAAAATCGGTTACGGCTTCGGCGACATGGCTTCCAGCATGTTCTGGAAGGTGTTCAGCTACTATCTGCCGTTCTTCTACGCCAACGTGTTCGGCATATCTCTCGTCGACACCGGCATACTGCTGCTCGTCACCCGCATCTGGGACGCGGTGAGCGACCCCATGATGGGCGCCATCGCCGACCGCACCCGCACCCGCTGGGGCAAATACCGCCCGTATCTGCTGTGGGTGGCCGCGCCGTTCAGCATCTGCGGCATACTGCTGTTCACCACGCCCGACTGGGGCTACGCCGCCAAACTGGTGTGGGCCTACGTCACTTATATCCTCATGATGACCGTCTACACCGGCATCAATGTGCCTTACGGCGCGATGCTCGGTGTGATGACAGAGGACTCGCAGGAGAAAACCGTATTCTCTTCGTTCCGCATGTTCTTTGCCTACGGAGGCTCGTTCATAGCGCTGTTTGCCTGGGACCCGCTGTGCAGCATGTTTGCCGGCACGGGCATGTCGCCGCAGAGCAGCTGGCAGGCCGCGATGATAGTGATTGCGGTGTGCTGCTTCGTGCTGTTCCTGCTGTGCTTCAAGATGACACGCGAGACGCTGAACACCGTCAGCGACGCCTCGCTGGGCAAGGACCTCAAGGCACTCGTGACCAACAAGCCCTGGTGGCTTCTCAACGGCGCGTCGCTGTGCTTCAATCTGTTCAACACGGTGCGCGGCGCCACTGTGGCCTTCTTCTTCGCCGACATCATCGGCGGCGAGCAGCACGTCGTGGTGTTCGGGCTGTCGATGCTGTTCTACTCGGGCCTGTTCCTGGGTGTCGGCGAGGTGGCCAATATGCTGGGCGTGGCTCTGGCTGTGCCCATAACAAAGCGCCTCGGCAAGAAGCCCACGTTCATCATGGTGGACGCGTTGCTCATCGTGTTCAGCATCGTGTTCTTCACTTGCGCGCCGTCGAGCAACGCCGGCCTGCTGCTGATGCTTCTGCTGCAGGTTGTGATTTCGGTGCTGACGGGTGTGATGTCGCCGCTTGTGTGGTCGATGTACGCCGACGTGAGCGACTATTCCGAGCTTAAATACCGCACCGCCTCCACCGGTCTTATTTTCTCTTCGGCCTCGATGGCTCAGAAGTTCGGCGGCGCTATAGGCGGCGCAGCCGTGATGTGGCTGCTGCACGGCTGCGGCTACATAGAGCGTAAGGACGGCATGGACATTTCGGCTGTGGTGCAGCCCGAGAGCGCCATTTCTTGCCTGTGGGCTCTGATGACGTTCATCCCTGCCGGCGTGGCTCTGCTGTCGATGATAATCGTGTGGCTGTATCCGCTCACCACCGAGCGTGTCAACGATATCGTGGCCGAGCTGAGCCGCACGCGCCGCGGAGCAGCAGCTGTGGCTGAAGCGGCTCAGGAAGCCGCCGATGCAGAAAAAGTAAACGACTGATATGACAGACAAAGAACTAAAGATAGCGGAGCGTCTGCGCGCTGAGGCGCAGGCCGAGCTGCAGCACAACATCCTGCCGTACTGGATGGACCGCATGGTCGACCCGCGCGGCGGCTTCTATGGACGTCGCGACGGCAACGACCGCCTGGACGCCGACGCACCCAAGGGGGCGATTCTGAACGCGCGCATTCTGTGGACTTTCTCGGCGGCCTACCGTGTGCTCGGCCGGCCGGAGTATCTGGACACGGCCACGCGCGCCAAGCGTGAAGTTATCGACCGCTTCTACGACCCGGAGTTCGGCGGCATCTTCTGGAGCCTTAACGCCGACGGCACGCCGCTCGACACGAAGAAGCAGTTCTACGCCATCGGTTTCGCCATCTACGGCCTGAGCGAGTACGCCCGCGCCACCGGCGACAAAGAGGCGCTCGACATGGCCATACGCCTCTTCCACGACATCGAGACGCACAGCCGCGACCGCGAGCGCGGCGGCTACGTCGAGGCCGCGCAGCGCGACTGGACGCCGATCGCCGACATGCGTCTGAGCGCCAAGGATGACAACGCGAGCAAGACGATGAACACGCATCTGCACATCATCGAGCCGTACACCAATCTGTTGCGCGTATGGCCCGACGCCGGATTGCGCGAGGCCACGGCGAGCCTGCTGCGGCTGTTTCTGGACACGTTCACCGTGCCCGGCGGACGCGGCCACCTGGGCCTGTTCTTCGACGACGACTGGCACCGCCAGGATGCCGAGACAAGCTACGGCCACGACATCGAGGCTTCGTGGCTGATGCTCGAGACGGCGCAGGTGCTCGGCGATGAAGATCTGCTCGAACGCACGCTTGCCACCACGCGCCGCATAGCCGACGCCGCCATCGAAGGCCGCTGCTTCGACGGGTCGATGGTGTACGAGCGCCACGCTTCCGGTCGCTACGACGACGACAAGCACTGGTGGGTGCAGGCCGAGAACGTGGTGGGACAGCTGTATCAGTTCCTCTTTCACGGCCGCAAGGAGTGGCTGGCCATGGCTGCCCAGTCGTGGGACTATATCATGGCCAACATCGTCGACCGCGATGGTGGCGAATGGCTGTGGAGCCGTAAAGGCACGGCGGAGAACCGCGCGGACGACAAGGCCGGTTTCTGGAAGTGTCCTTACCACAACTCGCGCGCCTGCCTGGAGCTGATAGAGCGCCTGGCGTAAGCTACGCTACGATACGACAAGGGCCGCACCCGTCCGGGGAGCGGCCCTTGCTGTTTTCTGATGGCTCAGCGCTTGCGGCGCAGCACCATGGCGCTGCGGGCGGGCAGGTAGAGGCGCAGCCATTCGACGCCGTGGGGAGCGTAGAGAGGGTCGGCCTGGGTGAGGTGCTCTATCTTCTCGTCGATGTTGCCGTAGCCTCCGAATGCGGGAGCGTCGGTGGAAAGGACTGTGTGGTAGCTGCCTGCGGGCGCGAGGATGCCGTAGCCGTCGAAACTCTTAAAGGGGTTGAAGTTGAACACGAACACGAAATCGCCGCGCATGAATGCCAGCACCTGGTCGTCGTCCTTCTCCCAGAGCTTTCTCACGGGTTGTGCCTGGAAGTTGTGGATGCGGCTCACGAGGTGAATCATGGCGTTGTCGAAGTCGTTGAGGTAGACGTACTTGAGCTCGTCGCGGTCGACGAGGTCCCACTGGCGGCGGGCATACTTGTAGCTCCAGCCATTGCCCTCGCGGGGGAAGTCTATCCACTCGGGATGGCCGAACTCGTTGCCCATGAAGTTGAGGTAGCCGCCGTTGATAGTGGCGAGCGTGACAAGGCGTATCATCTTGTGGAGCGCGATGCCGCGTGCCACAGTCATGTCGTCGTCGTCTTTCATCATGTGCCAGTACATCTTTTCATCGATGAGGCGGAAAATCACAGTCTTGTCGCCGACAAGAGCCTGGTCGTGGCTCTCGACATAGGAGATGGTCTTTTCGTCGGCGCGGCGGTTGGTGAGTTCCCAGAAAATGGAAGTAGGATGCCAGTCCTCGTCTTTCTTTTCCTTGAGGGTCTTGATCCAGTAGTCGGGGATGCCCATGGCCATGCGATAGTCGAATCCCATGCCGCCGTCGGCCACGGGCACGGCGAGGCCGGGCATGCCGCTCATTTCCTCGGCAATGGTGATGGCGTGGCGGTTGATATCGTGGATGAGCTTGTTGGCCAGAGTGAGATAGGTGATTGCATTGGTGTCCTGCGCGCCGTTGTAGTAGTCGCCGTAGCCGCCGAAAGCCTGTCCGAGGCCGTGGTTGTAGTAGAGCATGGAGGTGACGCCGTCGAAGCGGAATCCGTCGAAGCGGTATTCCTCCATCCAGAACTTGCAGTTGCTCAGCAGGAAATGGAGCACTTCGTTCTTTCCGTAGTCGAAGCATAGCGAGTCCCATGCGGGATGCTCGCGGCGGTCGCCGGGGTAGAAGTACTGCGTGCCAGTGCCGTCGAGGCGTCCGAGACCCTCGGCCTCGTTCTTGACGGCATGGCTGTGCACGATGTCCATAATCACGGCCACGCCCTGCGCGTGTGCCTCGTCGATGAGGGCCTTGAGCTGTTCGGGCGTGCCGAAGCGGCTGCTGGCGGCAAAGAAGTTGCTGACGTGGTAGCCGAAGGAGCCGTAGTAGGGGTGTTCCTGTATGGCCATTATCTGGATGGCGTTGTAGCCGTCGGCCACGATGCGGGGCAGCACGTTGGTGCGGAATTCGTCGTAGGTGCCCACTCCCTCGCGCTCCTGGGCCATGCCGATGTGGCACTCGTAGATGAGCAGTGGTTTCGTGTCGGGCACGAAACCGTCGGAGTGGCGCCAGGGGAACGCCTCTTCGGGCTGCCACACCTGGGCGGAGAAGATGGCGGTCTTTTCGTCCTGCACCACGCGGGTGGCGTAGGCGGGGATGCGTTCGCCCATTCCTCCCGGCCAGTGCACCATCATTTTGTAGAGCTGTCCGTGGCGGATGTCGCCGGGGGCCAGATGCAATTCCCACACGCCACTGTCGCCGAGACGCGTGGCGCGGTATTTCAGCTGCTCTTTCCATCCGGAGAAATCGCCGATGAGCACGAGGTCGGTGGCATTAGGCGCCCATTCGCGGAATATCCATGAGCCGTCGGCCTCGCGGTGCAGCCCGAAATAGCGGTGGGCATTGGCGAAGTCGGCCAGGGAGCCGGCTCCGGCGGTGAGTTCCTTTTCCTTGCGCAGCGCCTCCGCGTGGCGGCCTTCAATGGCGTCGGCATAGGGCTCAAGCCAGGGGTCGTTGCGCAGAATCGGCAGCAGCTTCTTCGAGGCTTTGGTTTTAGCCTTGCGGGTTTTGGGCGCTGTCGCGGTCTTTTTTGCGGGTGTGGCGGCTTTTTTTGCCGTGCGCGCCGTTGCTTTGGGCTTTGTGGTCATGGCGAGAGGGTCGTGGTTTTAATATAATAAGTAGAGAACAAAGATAGGCAATTTTTGCTCAATTCTGCAATTATTTTGCAGAAATCAGCCGCATAGCTTCGCGATAGCGTTCCATCGAGCCTGCCTTGCGCAGCGCTTTTGCGGCTTTATGGCCAATCTCCGGCTCGGCGAAGTGCCAGAACGACTGCATGGATGCGAGCAGTTGGGCCGGTTGCGTAAGCCTGGCCGAACGGGCTGCGAGCACAGCTTCGTGGATGCTCAGCATCGCCTCTATGCGCCGCGATGCAGGCCATTCCTTGCCCTCGCGCCACTCGGCCGCAAGCGTCGGGCGCCCCAGCAATCCGCGGCCCAGCATCACACCTGACACGCCCGGCAATGCCGCGGTGCGGTCGATGTCGGCCGGGGTGGCTATGTCGCCGTTGAAGACTACGGGGTGGGGGATGGCATCGACTGCGGCAGCAAATTCGGCCGTATGCAGCTGGCCGCTGTACTGCTGGCGGGCGGTGCGCGGGTGGATGGTCACATACTCCAGTGGCATCTGCGAGAGAGCCGGCAGCGCGCCGCGCCATTGCGAGGCGTCGTCCACGCCGAGGCGCATTTTTGCGGAAAAGCGCACCTCGGGCATGGCAAGCATCCGTGCGGCCACCGCCTCGAGCACCCGGGGCCGCAGCAGCGTGCCCGCGCCGCGTCCGTGCTTCACCTGAGGCGGAAACGGACAACCCAGATTGAGGTCTACGCGTGTGTGGCCTTGCGCTGCAAGAGCACCCGCGAGCAAGTCGAACTCCTCCACGCTGCGGAATATCACCTGCGGCACGAGCGTCGGCGCAGCCGTGGCCACGTCGCGGAGATCGCGTGCCCGCACGGCTCCATGCTCCACTCGGGCAAACGGCGCAAAATATGCATCCACCGCACCCGGCATCGCAGCCGCATGCGCTTGGCGCCACGCCGCATCCGTGTAGCCCTGCAGAGGACCCGCCAGTATCACTTTTTCTTCATCCATCTGTGCCGGTACGTTATCGTGACATGTATTGTCTGCTAATGCGCGATTGTATAGTCTGAAATAAAACGGGCCACTCTGGGAGGAGTGGCCGTCGTAGGAGGGTGATCCGGACGCGATTCGAACGCGTGACCGTCTGCTTAGAAGGCAGATGCTCTATCCAACTGAGCTACCGGACCG
>CAMWNB010000037.1 GCA_947175495.1 uncultured Porphyromonadaceae bacterium
TTTTACAGCAGCTTATAAAAAGAGGCTGCGCCTATTTTGACACAGCCTCTTTTGTAGGGGTAGGGTGCTTACTCGGCGGGGTTGAGCTCCAGCACGCGGAAGTTGCCCTGGTCGAGCAGGTGGCGCATCAGAGCCTTGATGTCGTCGGTAGTTACGGAGTTGATTACGTCGGCTGCGCCGTTGAAGGTGTCAACGCCGTTGAGCATGCTGCCGGCGATGCCGTTGGTCCAGCTCTGGTTCTTCTCGAGGGCTTCGGTAGCGTTCTTGAGCATGAACTCCTTGATGGGGTTGAGTTCTTCGTCGGTCACCACTTCTGCCATCTCGTTGAACTTGCCTTTGATCACTTCGATCACTTCGTCCTTCACTTCGGGCTTCACGGGGCTTGCCGTCTGCATGATGGCGTTGGTGGCGCCGATGCGCTCGATGAGGCCGCTTGCGCCGATGCTGTAGGTGGCGCCCATTTCCTCGCGCACCTTCTTGAGCAGGCGGTTGGAGAGAATCTGCGCGGCCATGTTCAAGGTCACGCGGTTCTTCGGAGTGTATTCCTCGGTGCCGCTGACGGCTACGAACAGCCACGTCTGGGGTGTCTGCATGGCCGTGGTGAAGTTGCTGGTGCCGCTTCCCTTGGCAGGCTCGACGGCGGGGTTGATTGCGGTTGCCTGGCCGGCCTTGGCGGCGTCGGCGGGCAGCGTGGCGATGTACTGCTCGAGCATGGGCTTGAATGTGGCCATGTCGATGTTGCCGGTGAACACGAATGTGTAGTCGGCGGCGTTGGCCGTCAGGCCGTGGATGATGTCGAGGATGGCGCCGCGGTCGGCGTTCTTGATGTCATCGGAGCTGATCACCTGCTTGAGGGGCGAGGCGTACATGGTCTGCATCACGTCCTTGCCGAAGATGTATTCGGGCTGGGCTTCCTGGTTGCCCAGAATGCCGGCGATGCTGCTCTGTGCGGCGGCAAAGTCGTCCTCGGTGATGTTGTAGTTGGTGAATGCCATGTAGAGCATTTCCATCAGCACGGGCAGGTCCTTCACGGTGGTGCTGCCGTCGATGCTCGAGTAGTAGTCGTCGAACGACGGCTCGAACTTGATCTGGCGGCCCTGCAGATACTTCTTCATGTCGCTGTTGTTGTAGTCGCCCATGCCGTAGCTGTTGAGAGCGTAGGGCAGGAACTTGAGGCTCGAAGCGAGGGAGGGATCGGTGGCGGCGGTGCCTTTGCGGGCGATGGCGCTGAACACGATTTCATTCTCCTTGAAGTTGGTGGGCTTCACGATGACGTGCACGCCGTTGCTCAGCGTCAGCTCCGTGGCGTCCCACTGCTGCAGGTGCTTCTCGGCGGTCACCTTGCCGGGTGCGGGCAGCTGAGGGATGAGGGGCTCGCTCTTCATCTCGTCGCGGTAGGGCTCGATCTCCTCTGCGTCGACCTTGGCGATGGATGCGGCCAGTTCGGCGTCGGTGGGCACGCGGAAGGTGTCGTTGTCGGGGAGCAGGAGGGTGAACACGCGGTTGTCGGCCGTGATGAGCTGGGGCAGAATCTGGTTGATTACGTCCACGGGAATCATGGCGGCGAGCTGCTGGGCCACCTGGTAGTCAGTCTCGATGCCGGGCATCGGAGTGCCGTCCACGAAGGTGCGCACGATTTCGCGGGAGTAGGTCTCGTTCTCGGTCTTGTTGCGGTCGTTGAACTTCTTTTCGAGGTTCGAGAGGTACTCGGCCTTGGCGCGCTCGTATTCACCCACGGTGAAACCGCCGCGCTGGGCGCGCAGGAGCTCGCGGTACACGTCCTCCACGGCAGGCAGGATGTCGTTGCCCTTGGCAAGCGTCTGGATGGTGAATGCGTCCTTGGTCTTGCTCAGGAAGAAGTCGTCGTAGTAGCTGCCTGCGCTGGCGAAGTCGGCGTCGGGCTTGTTGGAGGCTTCGTCAAGGCGGTTGTTCAGCATCGATGTAATCATGTCGGTGAAGTACTTCATCTGATAGTACATCGGAGTGTTGCGTATCTCGCGGGGCAGCTTGTCGCCCTTGAAGAACAGCAGGGCCACGCCGTTGGCCTGTTCCTTGTCTTTGCCGATGGCGTAGATGGTGCCCTCGTTGTCGGCCACGTCGAAGTAGACGCGCTCTGCGGCGTTCTCAGGCATCTTGATGGGGCTGAACAGTTCCTTGATTTTGGCTTCGATGCGGACGGGGTCGATGTCGCCCACCACGATGATGCCCTGCTGGTCGGGACGATACCACTTGTGGTAGTAGTCGCGGAGCGCCTGCGGGTCGAAGTTGTCGACCACTTCCATCGTGCCGATGGGCAGACGGTAGCCGTAGCGGTTGTCGGGATAGATGGTCGGCAGAAGCTCCTCGATGATGCGCATCTGGCCCACGTTGGAACGGCGCCATTCTTCGTGAATCACACCGCGTTCTTTGTCGATTTCCTCGGTGTCGAGCAGCAGGTCGTTGGCCCAGTCGTGGAGGATGAGCAGGCAGCTGTCCTGCACGCTCTCGCGGGCTGTGGGCACGTTGGAGATGTTGTAGACGGTTTCGTCCACAGAGGTGTAGGCGTTGAGGTTGTAGCCGAATTTCACGCCCACGCTCTCAAGCCAGTCGATGAGGCTGTTGCCGGGGAAATTCTTGGTGCCGTTGAAGCACATGTGCTCCAGGAAGTGGGCCAGACCGCGCTGGTTTTCCTCTTCAAGCACAGAACCCACTTTCTGGGCGATGTAGAAGTCGGCCTGTCCTTTGGGTGTCTCGTTGTGGCGGATGTAGTAGGTGAGGCCGTTGTCGAGTTTGCCGACGATGACGGCGCTGTCGACCGGCAGCTGCGGCAGTTCGGGCATCTGGGCCTTGGCTGCAAATGCCGTCAGCACACCGGCGACAAGCAGCAAGCCGCTTTTGAAAAGCTTTTTCATTGATTGTAATATATGTGAATACTGATTGTTGAATTATCGAGTCTGTACATAATAAGACGGCGGCTGCAATCAAAAATTACAGCTGCCGTCGTTAAAATGTGTTAATTGATGTCTCAGTCAATGTCGCCAAGGTTGAAAAACTTCACCGCAAACGGCGTCATGTATTCCACAAGTTCGTAGGGGTAGAACGCCACGCGGATAGTGCCTTGTGCGTAGCTCGCCACCTCGTAGGGCTGGAACACAAACACTATTTCGCCCGTAGGCGACAGCATGAAGTTGTTGCCCTCGGGCAGCGCCGCGATGGTGGTCGGGCCGATCACCTGCTCCAGAGCGTCGGCCTGTGTCTGTATGGCCGCTGTCAGAGAGTCGGTCTTGGCCGTGTCGAAGATGTCGGCGAATCCGAGCACACGCTGCTCCTTTATGTCGTAATTTATATAGTAGCTGGTGCTCATGCCGTGAGCCGCGCGCGGCTGATAGTCCGACGTTGTCACGCAGTACACCAGCAGCTCCGGCGTCAGGTTCACTATCGTGCCGTCAGTGCGGGTGAAACCGTCGGCTGTTGTGCCGGCCGCCAGTGTGTCCACCTTTTCCACGGGATAGCCGAACACGGTCGCCGTCTTGTCCATGTAGCCGGCTATCACGCTGCGGGTGTCCGCACCCACAGAGTCGAAAGCCACACTCAGGATGCTGTCGCGCAACGCTCCGGTCTTGCCGCCCATGAGACGGTCGGGCATTACAAGGCTCACACTGTCGGTGAACACAATATCCTCGTCGGTGCCGAATTCCCTGGCCGAATTGAGCAGGCGGTAGGCTGTGCCTGTATTTATGGTGGTGAACGACATGGCCCCCTCGCCCGATGCCGATGTGCCCGTGCATCCGGTGGCCACTGCTGCGATGAGCGTTGCTGCGGTAAGCGCTCCGAGAGTAAATATCTTTCTCATAAATTAGCGATGTTTTTTCAAGAGATTAACACTGTTGCGAGCCGGCAGGTTCGGAAAAATCACTTGCAAAGTTAGCTTTTTTTGCGCGGATAGAAAAAAAATAGTAATTTTGCATCGGCTTTTGCCAAGCGGGGCGTAGCGCAGTCCGGTAGCGCACCTGGTTTGGGACCAGGTGGTCGCAGGTTCGAATCCTGTCACCCCGACACACAGATAGCGAGGCATGCCCGGCCGGGCACGCCTCGCTATCTTGTCTTTTAATGAGTTAATGCACCGGACGCAGCTCGCTCCAGCCTTTTCGCTCGACGATTGACCGCTCTGCATTTTACACTTATTGTCGAACCGGCTCTTTTTGTCGTTTGCGTATTTTTATTCTTATGTTTTCCCGGCACAAAAAACTATTATCCCGCATTTTTTTCGGAAAAGATGGAATTAATCGGACTTGAAAGATGTTTTTTGAGGAGATTTTGCTAAATTTGCACTGAAAAATTAGCTTCGGCACCGTGAGAACGCTGCGAATATCACATATTTTGCTGATTGCCAGACTCATGACCGGCAGGGTCGGTGAGCCGGGCATTGCGTGTGCCTTTTGAGAGAAAAATAAATTTTTTACTACGATATGATCGCATTAGACATTTTC
Organism: uncultured Porphyromonadaceae bacterium; assembly: GCA_947175495.1. Taxonomy (GTDB): domain Bacteria; phylum Bacteroidota; class Bacteroidia; order Bacteroidales; family Muribaculaceae; genus CAG-873. The sequence continues at coordinate 4,470 of CAMWNB010000037.1, forward strand.
GGAATCTCCAACAACGGCCTTCTGGCTATCACCGCGGCCCTGACGGGTATCGGCCTGGTGGCTTTGGCCTTGTGGCTTGCCGGCCTGATCTCGCCAAAATCGTTCAACGCACAGAAGGGTGAAGCCTATGAGTGCGGTATTCCCACCCGCGGCGAAAGCATGGCCCAGTTCAAGGTAGGCTACTATCTTTTTGCCATCCTCTTCCTCATGTTCGACGTCGAAGCCGTCTTCCTCTTCCCCTGGGCGGTGCGCGTGCGTGAGATGGGAGTCGGTGGCCTTGTGAGCATCGCAGTATTCTTCGGCGTTTTAGTGCTGGGCCTCGTTTATGCCTGGCGGAAAGGAGCTTTGGAATGGAAGTAACCGCACAAGGAGTGCCCTACGAGGCATTTAAGGACAACGAATATATCGAGTCTCTCGTAAAAGAGCTGCAGGAAAACGGCACCAACGTGGTGGTCGGCTCTCTCGACAAGCTCATCAACTGGGGCCGTTCCAACTCGCTTTGGCCTCTCACTTTCGCCACCAGCTGCTGCGGCATCGAGTTCGTAAGTCTCGGCGCAGCACGCTACGACATGGCGCGCTTCGGATGGGAAGTGGCCCGTTCGTCGCCCCGCCAGGCCGACTTCATCATGGTGGCCGGCACCATCGTGCATCGCATGGCTCCCGTGTTGCGCCGCCTCTACGACCAGATGGCAGAGCCCAAGTACGTTATAGCCACCGGCGCGTGCGCCGTCAGCGGAGGTCCTTTCCGCAACAGCTACCATGTGGTCAAAGGTGTCGACCAGATAATCCCCGTCGATGTCTATCTGCCCGGCTGTCCGCCCCGTCCCGAGGCCATGATCTACTCCATCATGCAGCTCTCCCGCAAGGTCAAGGTGGAGCGCTTCTTCGGTGGTGTCAACCGCCAGCAGAAGCAGGCCGATTTCCTTCGTGAGCACCCCGTGGAAGGTGTCAACGATGCAGCCGACTTCAACACCGACGGCCGCCAGGCGCCCGTCAGCGACAAGCAGTGAGCCTCATAAACCAACCATCGTCAATATATACACATTAATATATTATATGGCAACTCTTCAGGAAACAATTGCCAAAATCTGCCCCACGGCCACCGTTGCCGAGGTGGACGGCGCGCCGATGATCACCGTCGACGACGCCCACTGGCATGAGCTGGCCAAGGCTCTCCGCGACAACGGCGACCTCGCCATGGACTATCTCGTCACCATCGCGGGTTTCGACCATGTCGACACCATGGGATGCGTGTACTATCTCATGTCCACAGCCCACAACACCAACCTCGCCGTGACCGTCAACGCCACAGGCGACCGCGAGAAGCCCTTCATTCACAGCGTGGCCGACCTCTGGGCCGTGGCCGGACTCTACGAACGTGAAGTCTACGACTTCTACGGTATCATATTCATCGGCAACCCCGACATGCGCCGTCTCTTCCTCAGCATCGACTGGGAAGGCTATCCCCTGCGCAAAGACTACGACTGCTCGCCCGAGGCCAACCCCGTACCCGCCGACAACGAGCGCCAGAGCGACTTCACCACCACATGGGTGGAGAACCCCGACGGCACCGTGGAGGCAAAGCAGGTGGAGGTGTTCAGCCCGCAGGACTTTGTCGTCAACATCGGCCCCCAGCACCCCGCCACCCACGGCGTACTTCGATTCCGTACGGCTGTCGACGGCGAGACCATTAAGAAAATCGACGTGTACATGGGCTACATCCATCGTGGCATCGAAAAACTGTGCGAGCAGCAGGGCTACCCCCAGACGCTCCACTACCTCGACCGCATGGACTACTTCTCGGCCCAGAACTACCACCACGGCCTCTGCATGCTCTACGAGCGTGCAGCCGGCATAGAAATTTCCCGCCGTGCCCAGGTCATCCGCGTGATGATGGACGAACTCTCCCGCATCGCGTCGCACTGCCTGTTTATGGGCACATTCTGCATGGACCTCGGCGCCACCTCCATGCTCTTCTATACGCTCCGCGTGCGTGAGCAGATTCTCGACATCATGGAACGCACATGCGGCGCCCGCATGACCTTCAACTACGACTGCATCGGTGGTGTCATGCAGGACCTCGACAGCAACTTCCAGCACGACGTCAAGGAACTGCTCAAAGTGCTTCCCGCCAACATCAAGGAGTACAAAAAAGTGTTTGTCGGCAACGTCATCGCCCGCAACCGCATGGAAGGCGTCGGCATCCTCTCCCGCGAGGACGCAATCAGCTACGGCGTCACCGGCCCCAACGGCCGAGCCTCCGGCTGGGCGTGCGACATCCGCAAATGGCGCCCCTACAGCATCTACTCCGAGCTCGACTTTGAAGAAGTCATCCGCACCGAAGGCGATGCCATGGCACGCTTCAAAGTGCGTCTCGACGAGATAGAGCAGAGCGCCCGCATCCTCGAGCAGCTCGTCGACAACATCCCCGAAGGCGAGCACCTCGTCAAAGTGCCCAAGCTTTTCAAACTCCCCGCCGGCCAGTGGTTCCAGCTCTGCGAAGGCTGCCGCGGCGTCTTCGGCATGCACCTTGAGAGCGATGGCGGCACCAAGCCCGCACGCCTCAAGTTCGCCACCCCCTCCATGCCCGCAGCAGGCGTTGTCGACCACCTCACGCGCGGCGAAAAAATTGCCGACCTCATCACCATCGGCGGCTCCATGGACTACATCGTGCCCGATATGGACCGCTAATACAAATAAGTAATAAACCAATTATACACAATACGTTATGTACGATCTGTCGGTAATCACCGAAGCCATCCACTCCTTCCTCACCGGCCTGGTGCCCACCTGGCTGGCGGTGACGCTCGAGTGCGTCATGATAGGCGTGGGTCTGCTGCTTGCCTATTCGCTGCTGGCTCTTTTCTACATATATTACGAGCGCAAGCTGTGCGCAGCTATCCAGTGCCGCCTCGGCCCCAACCGCGTAGGCCCTTGGGGTCTGCTGCAGAGCTTCGCCGATATGTTCAAGATCCTCATCAAGGAGCTCATCTCGCTCAACCACACAGATAAGTTTCTTTTCGCGTTGGCTCCCTACCTCGTGATTCTTGCGTCCATGCTTGCCTTTGCCGTTCTGCCCTGGGGCAACGGTCTGCAGGTCATCGACTTCAACATCGGCATCTTCTTCCTGCTTGCCGTGTCCAGCATTGGTGTGCTCGGCATCCTGCTGGCAGGTTGGTCGTCCAACAACAAGTTCACTCTCATAGGCGCCCTTCGTTCCGGCGCGCAGATGGTCAGCTACGAGCTCTCCATCAGCCTCAGCGTCATCACCATGGTATGCTTCGCCGGCTCCATGAGCGTTGGCGATATCGTGGCCGAACAGGCCGACTGCTGGTTCATCTTCAAGGCCCATGTGCCTGCCATCATCGCATTCGTCATCTACATGATAGCCGGCACCGCCGAGACCAACCGCGGCCCCTTCGACCTTCCCGAGGCCGAGAGCGAACTCACCGCAGGCTACCACACCGAATATTCCGGCATCCACTTCGGCTTCTTTTACCTTGCCGAATATCTGAACCTTTTCATCGTCTCCGGCGTTGCAGCATTGTTGTTCTTCGGCGGATGGATGCCCTTCCACATTCCCGGATGGGACGCCTTCAACCATGTCATGGACTACATTCCCTCTGTCCTCTGGTTCATCGGCAAGGCAATCGCCCTGAGCGGCATCATCATCTGGTTCAAGTGGACCTTCCCCCGTCTGCGCATCGATCAGGTGCTGGCCATGGAGTGGAAGTATCTCATGCCCATCGGCCTGTTCAACCTCGCCCTCATGACGTGCTGCATCGTCTTCGGCTGGCACTTCTAAACAAACAACGAATAACAAACAATCCTCAAATAAACTCCAATGAGCGAACTTATCGGTAAAACCGCGCAAGTCATCGGCCCCGTAGTGGACGTGGTTTTTGAAGGCGGAGTCGACCTTCCTCCCATCTACACGGCTCTCAAAATCCATCGTCCCGACGGCTCATTCATCACTCTCGAGGTTGAGCAGCACATCGGCGAGAACACCGTTCGCTGCCTCTCCATGGAGAGCACCGACGGCCTGCGCCGCGGCATGGACGCCATCAGCATGGGACACCCCATCGCCGTTCCTACCGGCGACCAGATCAAAGGCCGCTTGCTCAACGTGCTCGGACAGGCCATCGACAACCTTCCTGCGCTCAGCGACACCGACCTCCGTTCCATCCACCAGCCCGCGCCCGAATTCGACGATCTCACCATCGGCACCGAAATCCTGTCCACGGGCATTAAGGTCATCGACCTGCTCGAGCCCTACAGCAAAGGCGGCAAAATCGGCCTCTTCGGCGGTGCCGGCGTCGGCAAGACCGTGCTCATCATGGAGCTTATCAACAACATTGCCAAAGGCCACGACGGATTCTCCGTGTTCACCGGTGTCGGCGAACGCACGCGCGAGGGCAACGACCTCCTGCGCGAGATGATTGAGAGCGGCGTCATACGCTACGGCAAGAAATTCGAAGAAGGCATGGAGAGCGACCAGTGGAATCTCGCCGATGTCGACCTCGACCACCTCAAGGACTCACAGGCCACGCTTGTGTTCGGACAGATGAACGAGCCCCCGGGCGCGCGTCTGCGCGTTGCCCTCAGCGGTCTTACCGTTGCCGAGCAGTTCCGCGACCAGGGAGCAGGCGGCAAGGACGTTCTCCTCTTCATCGACAACATCTTCCGCTTCACCCAGGCAGGCTCCGAAGTGTCGGCTCTTCTCGGCCGCATGCCCTCCGCCGTAGGCTACCAGCCCACGCTCGCATCCGAGATGGGCGCCCTCCAGGAGCGCATCACCTCCACCAAGAACGGCTCCATCACCTCCGTGCAGGCCATCTACGTGCCCGCCGACGACCTTACCGACCCCGCACCTGCCACCACCTTCAGCTTCCTCGACGCCACCACCGTGCTCAGCCGTAAGATAGCCGAGCTCGGCATCTATCCGGCCGTCGATCCGCTCGAATCCACCTCCCGCATTCTCGACCCCAACATCATCGGCGAGGACCACTACAACACCGCGCAGGCCGTCAAACAGCTCCTGCAGAAGTACAACGAGCTGCAGGACATCATCGCCATCCTCGGTGTCGACGAGCTCTCCGACGACGACAAGCTCGTCGTGGCCCGTGCCCGCCGCGCCCAGCGATTCCTCTCGCAGCCCTTCTTCGTGGCCGAGCAGTTCACAGGTCTCCCCGGCGTCATGGTGCCCCTCAGCGAGACCATCCGCGGTTTCAAGATGATTCTCAGCGGCGAGATGGACGAGTATCCCGAGCAGGCGTTCCTCAACGTCGGCACCATCGACGAAGCCATCGCCAAGGGTCGCAAGATGCTCGACGAAGTCAAGTAAAAACATTGCATAACAACAGATCACGCACCACACAGTCATGACACTGAAAATCATATCGGCGGCCGAAGTCCTCTTCGAGGGCGAGGTGAAAGCGGCGACGCTCCCCGGAAGCATGGGCGCATTCACCGTGCTCCACAACCATGCCTCCCTCGTGGCCATGCTCTCCGCAGGCACCGTGCGCTACGAACTCCCCGACGGCAGCGAGCAGTCGCGCCCGATTCCCGGCGGAGTAGCCGATGTCGACAACAATGTCATCAGCGTCTGCGTGTATTAAGCAACTTCTCATCCACCCCGACACCATGAAGCGTCTTCTACTGATATTCGCAGCATTGCTCGCCATCGCCGCACCCCGAGCGCTCGCCGCCGGCCACGACGACGAAGGCGCGGAAAGCCGCATCGACCCCAAGGAAATCATTTTCGAACACCTGGGCGACGGCTACGGATGGGAAGTACCCTTCGACCATCACCACCGCATCCCCCTGCCTTGCATCGTGTGGGGCTCCGACGGCCTCCATGTGTTCTCCTCCGCCCGCATCACCGGCGGCGAGACCTACCGCGACGGCAATGTCGAGTTCCGTCTCGGAGGCAAAGACAGCGACTACCGCGGCAAAATTGTCGAGATACTGCCCGATGGTAGGGAAGAGCGCCCCTTCGACCTCTCCATCACGAAAAACGTCTGCGCCCTTTTCATTTCCGTCATAGCAGTCGTAGCCATGATGATGGCACTTGTGCGCTACTACCGCCGCCACGGCAACCGCGCCCCGCGCAAAGGTCTCGGATTCCTCGAGCTGCTCATAGATTTCATCTACGGATCCGTCATCAAGAGCACCCTCGGAAAGAACACTCCCCGCTTCGCCCCCTACCTGCTCACCGTCTTTTTCTTCATCTTCGCGATGAACCTTTTCGGCCTCATGGTAGTCTTCCCCGGCGGAGCCAACCTCACAGGCAACATCGCCATCACCCTCGTGCTGGCGCTGCTCACCTTCCTCGTCACCAACATCTTCGGCAACCGCCACTACTGGAAGGAAATCTTCTGGCCCGACGTGCCCCTCTGGCTCAAGTTCCCCCTGCCCATCATGCCGCTCATCGAGATATTCGGCATGTTCACCAAGCCCGCGGCGCTCACCGTGCGTCTGTTCGCCAACATGATGGGCGGCCACATGATAGTGCTCGTGCTCACGCTCCTTATCTTCATCTTCGCCGCCGTCAGCGCCGTTGCCGGAGGCGTCGCCACGGCCGTGTCAATGGTCTTCAGCGTGTTCATGCTCCTCATCGATGTGCTCGTCAGCTTCATCCAGGCCTATGTGTTCACGATGCTCAGCACCATCTTCATCTCCCTGGCCAACGAAGAGCCCCACGGCCACCATGCCCCCGCCGCACCGCAAAAATAGATTATAAACAAACAAAACATATACCAACAACCCATTAAAAACAAAAAATTATGTTCGGTCTTTTAGCAGTTGAAGCCCTCGCAGCTCTCGGCGCCACGCTCGGCGCAGGTATCGCCGCCATCGCAGCCGGTATCGGTATCGGTAAAATCGGCGCAGCCGCCATGGAAGCCATCGCACGTCAGCCCGAAGCTGCCGGCGACATCCGCAGCAACATGATTGTGATTGCAGCACTCGTCGAAGGCGTTGCCCTGTTCGGCGTCATCGTCTGCGTGCTCGCACTCTTCGTATAATACACTCTCAATCCCCCAACGCCACGAATGGAACTGTTCACGCCTGATTTTGGCCTTATTTTCTGGATGTTCGTCGCTTTCGGCGTACTCTTCCTCATCCTGTGGAAGTTCGCCTGGCCGGTCATCCTCAAAAGCGTCGACAGCCGGGCAGACCTCATCGACAAAGGCGTGGAGTACGCTGAGCATGCCAAAGAGCAGCTCGACAACGCACAGCACACCGCCGACGAACTCATCAAGAGCGCGCAGCGGCAGCAGGCCGACATGCTCCGCGAGGCCGACCGCATGAAATCGCAGATCATCGACGAAGCCCGCACAGCCGCGCAAGCCGAGGCTCAGAAAGTCATGGACGCCGCAAAGGCATCCATCGCACAGCAGCAGAAAGAAGCCGAACAGCAACTGCGCGCCGACATCGGAACAATCGCCCTCGACATCGCCCAGCGCGTCGTCAAGCAGCAGATGTCCGACGACAAAGCCCAGCAGAAGCTCGTCGACAAGCTCCTCACCGAGATTGAAAGCCAAAACTGAACTCCACAGCAATGAACGAAGGTCTGATTCCACGCCGCTACGCAAAGGCTCTCTATGATGTGGCATCCGAGCGACAGCAAGCCACGCGCCTGTACACACTCATGGGCGCCCTCACTGCTGCCGCCGGTGCACAGCCCGAACTCACGCGCACGCTCGCCAATCCCTACGTCGACGATGCCGACAAGCGACGTCTGCTCACAACAGCAGCCGGAGCCTCCGGCGACGACACCACCTTTGCCGACTGGCTGCGCATCCTCGCGCAGAACCACCGCATGGGTATGGCTGCCGACATCGCCCGCGCCTACATCGACTGCTACCGCAGCGAGCGACGCATCTATCCCGTCACGGTCACATCCGCCGCGCCATTGGGCCCCCAGGAGAGCAAGCGACTCCGCGACCTCATTCAGACCCACATCGGCGACGCCTCCATGGAATATGCCGAGCGGGTGGACCCCGCCCTCATCGGCGGATTCGCCATCGACATCGCTTCCGAACGCCTCGACGCATCCGTGCGCAACCGGCTCGAGCAGATGCGCCACAACCTTTTAAAGAAACAGTAAACTCCCCAGCACTCTCACAACAATGATCAATCCAAGCGAGATTTCGGAAGTCCTCCGGCAACAACTCGAAAGCGTCAATGCCAAAGTTTCCTTCGAGGAGACCGGCACAGTGCTTGAAGTGGGCGACGGCGTCTGCCACGTCTACGGCCTCGACAACGTGTGCGCCAACGAGCTCGTCGAGTTTGAGAACGGCGCAAAAGGCGTGGCTCTCAACCTTGAGGAAAGCAATGTCGGTGTCATTCTTCTCAACGACATCAACGCCGTCACCGAAGGCATGAAGGTGAAGCGCACAGGCGAAATCGCCTCCATCCCCGTAGGCGAAGGCCTCTTCGGACGCGTCATCAACGTGCTGGGCGAGCCAATCGACGGACGCGGACCCATCGCAGGCGACCGCATCCTCCTGCCCCTCGAGCGAAAGGCACCCGGCGTAATCTATCGCCAGCCTGTGAAGCAGCCCCTGCAGACAGGCCTCAAGGCCATCGATGCCATGGTGCCCATCGGCCGCGGACAGCGCGAGCTCATCATCGGCGACCGACAGATAGGCAAGACGGCCATCGCCATCGACACCATCATCAACCAGCGTCAGAACTACGAGGCCGGCAAGCCTGTCTACTGCATCTATGTGGCCATCGGCCAGAAAGCATCCAGCGTGGCAGCCATCGTCGACACCCTCCGCCGCAACGGCGCGCTCGACTACACCGTCGTCGTAGCCGCCACAGCATCCGATTCCGCCACCATGCGCTACTTCGCCCCCTTCGCAGGCGTAGCCATCGGCGAGTACATCCGCGACACCGGCCGCGACGGCCTCATCGTCTACGACGACCTCTCCAAGCAAGCCGTGGCCTACCGCGAGATTTCGCTCATCCTCAAGCGCCCCTCCGGCCGCGAGGCATACCCCGGCGACATCTTCTACCTCCACTCCCGTCTGCTCGAGCGCGCCGCCAAAATCATCGACAACCAGGAAGTGGCATCCCGCATGAACGACCTGCCCCCGGCCCTCAAGCCCATCGTCAAGGGCGGCGGCTCGCTCACCGCACTCCCCATCATCGAGACACAGGCCGGCGACGTTTCGGCCTACATCCCCACCAACGTCATCTCCATCACCGACGGACAGATTTTCCTTGAGACCGCACTCTTCAACCGAGGCATACGCCCCGCCATCAACGTCGGCATCTCCGTCAGCCGCGTGGGCGGTAACGCCCAGATTAAATCCATGAAGAAAGTGGCCGGCACCCTCAAGATTGACCAGGCACAGTTCCGCGAACTTGAGTCGTTCACACAGTTCGGCGGCGACATCGACCCCGTCACCGCCCGCGTCATCGACAAAGGCCGCAAGAACGAGCGCCTGCTCATCCAGCCCCAGTACCATCCCATGGCTGTCGAAGACGAAGTCGCCGTCATCTACTGCGGCGTTAACGGTCTTCTCGAAAAAGTGCCCCTCGAAAAAGTGGCCGAATTCGAAAAGCAGTTCCTCCAGCTCATGCACGCCAAGCATGCCTCCGCTCTCGACGACATCCGCGCCGGCAAGCTGACCGACGAGGTCGTGGCAGCCCTCAACGAAGCAGCCGCCCAGGTGGCCGGACAGTTTTGAATAATATAATGCACCGCACCACGCAATGGCAACACTCAGAGAACTAAAAGGACGCATCGGCTCGGTGGCCTCGACAGAGAAAATCACCGGCGCCATGAAGATGATTTCCTCCGCCAAGATGCGCAAAGCCGAGCTTGAGCTCCGCCGCCTTGTGCCCTTCCGCAGCGGAATCCGGGGAATCATAGCCAACCTGCTCGCCTCCGACGCCGAGTTCACATCGCCCCTCACCGAGGTGCGCGAGGTGCGGCGCCTTGCCATAGTGGCCTTTGGCAGCGACGACGGCCTTTGCGGTGCCTACAACGCCAACCTCTGCAAATTCGTGCAGGCCTGTGTCGACGAGCTCCGCGCTTCCGCAGGCGAAGCCCTGCAAGTGGAAATCTACCCCGTCGGAGCCAAGATGCTGAAAGCCGTGTCGCGCGTCAGCGAAGCCATGCGCCTCACCGTCGTCGACCCCGCCGGAGCCACAGCCAAGACCGGAGGCGACGACGTCAAGACACTGCTCGAAGCACTCATGCAGCGCTATCTTGCAGGCGAAATCGACCGCGTCGATCTCGCCTACATGCACTACCACAGCGCCGGACGCCAGCGCCCCGTTGCCGAGCAGCTCCTGCCCGTCGACCCCGCCACACTCGTCGCCGACGGCACCGTCGCATCCAACCGCCCGTACATCTACGAGCCCGACCCCCTCTCCATCTTCCGCACGCTCCTGCCCATGCATCTGCTCGCGTCCCTCCAGGATGCATTCGCCGAAAACCGCGCGTCCGAGCAGGCCGCACGCGTCATGGCCATGCAGGCCGCAAGCGACAACGCACGCAAACTCCTCGAACAACTACAACTCGAATACAACAAGCTGCGTCAGCAAAGCATCACCACCGAACTGCTCGACATCGTCGGCGGACAGACGCGCGACTGACACAACCACGCAATAAATCAGTAACTAATCACATACTCAATGGGTAGCGTAAAAGATTACTTTTCATCATTAGGGACCGGCATCGCCAGTCTGCTCAAAGGCATGCAGGTGACAGGCAAAGAGCTCGTCACACGCAAAATCACCGAGGAATATCCCGACAACCGCCTTGACGGTCCCGCAGCCCCCCGTTTCCGTGCCGAACTGCGTCTCAAGTACGACGCCGAAGGCAACCACAAGTGTATCGCCTGCGGCACCTGCGAGCGCAACTGCCCCAACGGCACTATCAAAATCGAGTCCAAGATGGTCGACACCCTCACCGGCAAAAAGAAAAAACTCGACCGCTACATCTACGACCTCGGAAGCTGCACATTCTGCCAGCTCTGTGCCACAACTTGCCCCACCGACGCGCTCGAGTTCAGCAACGACTTCGAGCAGGCCGTCTTCACACGCGACAAGCTCGTCAAAAAGCTCAACTATCTCCCCGAGAAAGAAGAGCCCGCACCCACACCCGAGCAGATAGCCGCCGCCGAAGCAGCCCGTCAGGCCAAAATTGAGGCCGCCAAGGCCGCTGCCGCCAAAGCCAAGGCCGCCCGTGAGGCCGCTGCCAAGGCCGCCGAAGGCGCAGCCGATGCCCCCGTTTCCGAAAAATAAAAATCAATCAGTTATATGGAATCAGTAGGAAGTATCATTCTCTACATCGTCGTCGCTCTGGCGATGGTGGTGTTCTCCGTACTGGCCGTGACCACACGCAAAATCCTGCGTGCCGCCACCTATCTGCTGTTCACCCTCTTCGCCGCTGCCTGCGTCTACTTCATGCTCGACTATGAGTTTCTCGGAGCAGTCCAGATTGCGGTCTATGCGGGTGGCATAGTAGTCCTGTTCGTGTTCAGTATCCTGCTCACGACGCGCCCCGGCCACAACTCGGAACGCCTCACCTCAAAATCTCGTGTGCTCGGCTCCGTAGCCGCTCTCGCAATGCTGCTCATCTCAGGCTATGCTCTGGTGAGCCGCTGCGCGCTCTACGCTGCCAAGCCCCTGGCCGACACTCCCACCATGCAGCAGGTGGGCAAGGCCATGATGAGCACCTCCGAAGGTGGCTATCTGCTCCCCTTCGAGGCTGTCAGTGTGTTGCTGCTCGCATGTATAATCGGTGGCGTCGTAATCGCCCGCCGGCGCTAATCCCAATCCCGAATCATGGACATCAAAGCAATAATGCTCCTTATCCCGGCGATGATTATGTTCTGCTGCGGCGTCTACGGTTTCATAACCCGCCGCAACATGATTGCCATTCTCATCTCGCTTGAGCTTATGCTCAACGCCGTCGACATCAATTTCGCCGTCTTCAACCGCTATCTCTGGCCCGACGCAATGGAAGGAATGTTCTTCACACTCTTCGCCATCGCCATCGCAGCCGCTGAGACAGCGCTGGCCATCGCGATCATCATCAACCTCTACCGCTCGGCCCGCAACATCGACGTGCGCGATCTTAACAAACTGAAATACTAAGCCCGATGGACGCAACACTACCTATACTTATTCTGGCCATTCCCCTCGGAATGTTCTTTGTGCTGGGTCTCGCCGGTGTAAAGATGAGCCATAGGCTGGCCGGCATCCTCGGATGCCTCGGCATGGGCACCACCCTCGTGCTCGCCTACACCACAGCCTTCACCTACTTCTTCAGCGGCAGCCCCGAATTTGTCGATGCCGCCGGCAACCGCCTCCAGGCGCTCATCTTCGACCAGACCTGGCTCGCATTCACCGACAAGCTCGTCATACGCATCGGTTTCCTCCTCGACCCGATTTCCGCCATGATGCTCGTGGTCATCACCACAATCTCGTTCATGGTTCACCTCTATAGCATGGGCTACATGCGCGACCACCATGGCGTTTGGGAACGCGGTTTCCAGCGCTTCTACGCCTTCCTGTCGCTCTTCAGCTTCTCCATGCTCGGACTCGTAGTAGCCACCAACATCTTCCAGATGTACATCTTCTGGGAGCTCGTGGGTGCATCCTCCTACCTGCTCATCGGTTTCTATTTCATCAAGCCGTCAGCCGTGTCGGCCTCCAAAAAGGCCTTCATCGTCACACGCTTCGCCGACCTCGGATTCCTCATCGGCATCCTCATCCTGTCGTTCTACACCGGCACCTTCAACTTCACCGAGCTCACCTCCGCTCCCGTCGAAGGCCTCGCCGGCGTATTCAGCGTCAGCGAGACCACAGCCGAGAGCGTGCGCAGCATCTTCCGGAGCAGCGCGGCCCCCGTGTTCCTTGGAGGCTCCGTCCTCACATGGGCACTCGTGCTCATCTTCATGGGCGGCATGGGCAAGTCGGCCCTGCTTCCCCTCCACATCTGGCTTCCCGACGCCATGGAAGGCCCCACGCCTGTGTCGGCGCTCATCCACGCCGCCACCATGGTCGTGGCCGGTGTCTACCTCGTCGCACGCCTCTTCCCTCTCTACCTCATGGAGGTGACAGCCCTCGAGATTGTCACATGGGTAGGCGCCATCACAGCACTCTACGCAGCCATCGTGGCCTGCACGCAGATCGACATCAAGCGCGTCCTCGCCTTCTCCACCATCTCACAGATAGCGTTCATGGTGGTGTCGCTCGGCGTCGCCCGCCCCGAAGTGCATGAAGGACTCGGCTACATGGCCTCCATGTTCCACCTCTTCACGCACGCCATGTTCAAGGCCCTGCTCTTCCTCGGCGCCGGCGCTCTCATCCACGCCATCGGCTCCAACGACTACACCGCCATGCACGGCCTGCGCAAGTACATGCCCGTCACCCACTGGACATTCCTCATCGGCTGTCTGGCCATCGCCGGCATCATTCCCTTCTCAGGCTTCTTCTCCAAGGACGAGATTCTCAGCAGCTGCCTCGGCAACAGCACCCTCGTCTACATCTGGATGTCGGCCGTAGCAGGTCTCACCGCCTTCTACATGTTCCGTCTCTACTACCTCATCTTCTGGTGGAAAGAGCACAAGGTGCACGAAGGACACCACGCTCCCCACGACCAGCCCTGGACCATGACCCTCCCCCTCGTCATCCTCGCAGCCGTATCCTGCGTCGCAGGCTTCATTCCCTTTGGCAACTTCGTCACATGGAATGGCGCACCCTACGACTTCATGGCCCACTTCGACTGGAGCGTGGCAGCCGTCAGCCTCTGCGTGGCTCTCGCAGCCATCGGCCTCGCCACAGTGATGTACCGCAAGGAGAATCCCCTCCCCGAGAAGTTCCGTGCAGCCATGCCCGCACTCTGGACATGGGCCCACCACCGCTTCTACTGGGACGAACTCTACATGTTCATCACCCACCGCATCATCTTCAACGGCATCTGCCGCCCCATCGCATGGTTCGACCGCCACATCATCGACGGCACCATGGACGCCTTCGCCACCGTCACCAACAAAGCCTCGCAGGCCATCAAACCCCTGCAGAGCGGACAGGTGCAGCTCTACGTTTGGTGGTATCTCCTCGGCGCCCTCGCCCTCGGCGGCATCACAATGCTTTGCCTGCTCTAAAACGGTTCTCCACACAATTAAATATAGTAGTACAGAATGTTTAGCAATATATTAATCTGGTTTGTGGTGATTCCCCTGCTGATGCTCGCAGGGCTCGCCCTCTGCCGCGACATCAAGCAGATCCGCGCCGTGGCAGTGGCAGGCTCCACAGCCCTCGTCGCGCTCAGCGTCAAGCTGCTTGTCGACTATCTCGCCCTGCGTGCCGCCGGTGCCACAGCCCCCATGCTCTTCACCGACAGCTGGGTATGGTTCGCACCGCTCCACATCAACCTTGCCGTCGGCGTCGACGGCATCTCCGTGGCCATGATTCTGCTGTCGTCCATCATTGTGTTCGCCGGCTCATTCGCTTCCTGGACCATCCCCCAGCCCAAGGCATTCTTCCTTTGGCTCATCCTGCTCAGCACAGGTGTCTTCGGCTTCTTCATCTCCATCGACCTCTTCACGATGTTCATGTTCTACGAGGTCGCGCTCATCCCCATGTACCTCCTCATCGGTGTCTGGGGCTCGGGACGCAAGGAGTATTCGGCCATGAAACTCACCCTCATGCTCATGGGCGGCTCCGCATTCCTCATGCTCGGCCTCATCGGCATCTACTACCACTCCGCACCCGCCGGACAGCCCCTCACATGGAACATCCTTGAAATCGTGCGCAACGGAGCCATCAGCCACGACTGGCAGTGCTTCCTCTTCCCCATGACGTTCGTAGGCTTCGGCGTCCTCGGCGCCATGTTCCCCTTCCACACATGGAGCCCCGACGGCCACGCATCCGCGCCCACTGCCGTATCCATGCTCCACGCAGGCGTCCTCATGAAGCTCGGCGGCTACGGATGCTTCCGCGTCGCCATCTACCTCATGCCCCAGGCCGCCAACGAGCTCGCATGGATATTCCTTATCCTCACGGGCATCTCCGTTGTCTACGGCGCATTCAGCGCATGCGTGCAGACCGACCTCAAGTACATCAACGCCTACTCCTCCGTCAGCCACTGCGGCCTCGTGCTCTTCGCCATCCTCATGCTCAACACCACCGCGATGACAGGTGCCATCATGCAGATGCTCTCCCACGGTCTCATGACAGCTCTCTTCTTCGCGCTCATCGGCATGATTTACGGCCGCACACACACACGCGACATCACCAAGATGGGAGGCCTCATGCGCATCATGCCCTACCTCTCCGTGTGCTACGTCATCGCAGGTATGGCATCCCTCGGCCTTCCCGGTCTCAGCGGCTTCGTGGCCGAGATGACGATTTTCGTAGGCTCATTCCAGCACGCCGACATGTTCCACCGCGTGTTCACGATCGTGGCATGCTGCTCCATCGTCATCACGGCAGTCTACATCCTCCGCGTCGTCGGCAAGCTCCTCTTCGGACCCGTGCAGGATCCCCACCACCTCGAACTCACCGACGCCACCTGGTGGGAGCGCTTCAGCACCGTCACCCTCATCGTGTGCGTGGCTGCCATCGGCTGCTTCCCCAACTTCTTCAACAATCTGATACGCTTTACATTCAGCCCCGACATTTTTGCGGTGATCGGCATGAACTAATCCACAGATATAGCAAGCAATGGACTATTCACAGTTTTTGGTCATGAAACAGGAACTCGCCCTCCTGGTCGTTTTCCTGCTCGTATTCCTCTACGACACATTCATGCCCTCGCGCGCAGGCAAGGCCCTGCCCGTATTCAGCACCGTGCTTCTGCTGCTGGCCACCGCGGCCGGCTTCTGCAGCCACTGCCTCGGCTCCGCGTGTGCCACTGAGGCCTTCGCAGGCATGTACGCTACCTCCCCGGTCGTAGCAGCCATCAAGAACATCCTCAACTTAGGCGCCGTCATCGTCCTCATCCAGAGCATCTCCTGGGCAGGCACCGACCACATGCGCGTGCGCCGCGGCGAGTTCTACGAGCTCCTGCTCGTGACCCTCTTCGGCATGTACCTCATGATTTCCGCACGCCACTTCCTGCTCTTCATCATCGGCCTTGAGTGCGCGTCCCTGCCCCTCGCTGCCATGGTAGCCTTCGACAAGAACCGCTACGAGAGCCACGAGGCAGCCGTCAAATACATCCTCACGGCTGTATTCTCCTCCGGCGTCTTCATGATGGGTCTCAGCTTCGTCTACGCCCTCGGCGGATCCCTCTATTTCGACAAGCTCTACCTCGCCCTCGCAGCCGGACAGCACTCGCTCATGCTCACCCTCGCCATCGCATTCGTCATAGCAGGCATGGGCTTCAAGCTCTCCCTTGTGCCCTTCCACCTCTGGACAGCCGATGTCTACCAGGGTGCACCCACCTCCGTCACCAGCTACCTCTCCGTCATCAGCAAAGGTGCGGCAGCGTTCGCCTTCGTGGTGATTCTCGCCCAGGTGTTCGGCTCGCTCTACAGCGCCGTCTGGGAATGGATGCTCTACGCACTCATCATCCTCACCATCACCATCGGCAACCTCTTCGCCATCCGCCAGACCGACATGAAGCGATTCCTCGCCTTCTCGTCCATCTCGCAGGCCGGCTACATCATGCTCGGCGTCATCGCCTTCAACACCATGGGCCTCGGCGCCATGCTCTACTACATCCTCGTCTACATCTTCAGCAACCTCGCAGCCTTCGGCGTGATCGGTGCCATCGAGCACGCCACAGGCAAGGTCGACATGACGGACTATCGTGGCCTCAGCAAGACCAACCCGCGCCTTGCCTTCTCCATGATGCTCGCCATGTTCTCCCTCGCAGGCATCCCGCCCTTCGCAGGCTTCTTCTCCAAGTTCTTCATCTTCACAGGAGCCATCAACCAGGGCAGCATCGCCATCTACGTGCTTGTGCTCATCGCCCTCATCAACACCATCATCTCCCTCTACTACTACCTCCTCGTGGTGAAGGCCATGTACATTAGCCCCGACGAGCCCGTCGTTGCGCCCTTCCGCAGCACATGCAGCGAGCGCATCGGCCTCTGGATCACCGTCGCAGGTATCCTCCTCCTCGGCATCGCAAGCTGCGTCTACACCTGGCTGCTCGACACCAGCGTCCTCAGCCCCCTCGCAGCCTATTTCGTATGATTGAAAGGACGCACGGCCCCGTGCGTCCGCCCCATAAGACAAGCGCGGAGCCACCCGGCCCCGCGCTTGCTGCATCTATGCCCGGCGCTCCGCTCCAAATTTTTTATTCCGCATTTATAAATTTTTAATTCAATAAAAACGTTATATTTGCAAAACCCAAAATGCACAGACTCTGATAT
>CAMWNB010000038.1 GCA_947175495.1 uncultured Porphyromonadaceae bacterium
TATGTTTTACAGCAGCTTATAAAAAGAGGCTGCGCCTATTTTGACACAGCCTCATTGTCTTTTATATCCGATTTCATGCTGCCGGACGCCGGACATTTGTGTTGAGACACAGATATTTCTTCTGAAAAATAGGTCAAGGAGCGGGAAGCGCGGGCAGACGGCAGGAACGAGGATTGGCCGGGAGAAAGATATTCCCTACCTTTACCTGTCGTATCAAAACCTCTCAAAACGACCTTAAACAAGATTATGAAAAAGATACTGCTCTTGCTGCTGATGGCAGCTCCGCTCGCTGTTTTCGCGCAGGCTTCGGTCGATTCGATGTCAATGCGCACCGCAATGACCGACTGGATCGACCCAGTGCGTGCCACTCCCGTCAACACCGCATATGTGCTCTATCCCACCCCCTCGCGCGGCGACGCCACCGAAGGAAGCTGTCTTGTCTATCTGCCAGACGGCTACGACGACAGCGGCGACAAACGCTATCCCGTCATATATTATCTTCACGGCGGCACCGGCAACCAGCGTGAAGCGGCCTGGCTCATCAACGAGGTGCACCGCGCGATAGCCGACAATGCCATGGATCCCGTCATAGTGGTGTCCCCGCAGGCACTCCCCATCGGATGGTATGTGAACGCCAACGAGTCCGATTCCAAAGTCACATCCGGCCCAATCGCGGACGTGATAATCAAAGATCTCATTCCCTTTGTCGACTCCCGCTACCGGACTGTCGCCGATGCTTCCGGCCGAGGCATCGAGGGATTTTCGATGGGCGGACGCGGAGCCCTGGCGCTTGCCTTCAGCCATCCCGATATGTTTGGTGCCGTCAGCAGCGTGGCCGGAGCCGTGGTCGACTGGGATGAAGAACCGCTGCAGCGCGCACTTGAATGCACTTTCGGCGATGTCGACGACCCCTTCTCGCGCATTTATTTCGACGCATGGCACCCGCGCACGGCCGCCTGCCGCAACGCACGCGAGATAAAGGCCAACGGCATGAGCGTGCGCATGTGGGTGGGCGACCGCGACCGCCTATACAACGAAAACGGCAACATGATCACTGAGAAATTCCACCGCCTCCTCCAACGCCTCGGCATCGCCCACACGCTCACCATCGTTCCGGGCGCGTCGCACAACCCCGCCGAAATCTTCTCCCCGTCAGTCAACCCCTACGACGTATCATTCTGGCAGAAGGCTTTTTCCGCCTCAAAGCAGGCGCCCGATGCCCCTGCCGGAATCAGCGGATTTGTCAGCACCCATTTTCCCGGAGTATCAATCGTGGCGCTTGTGACCAGCCGCGAGGAAAACGGCGACCATTACCTCGTGACGCTATCCGACGGCATCTCGCTGAAATTCAACGAACACTTCAACTGGATCAGAGTAGAGGCGGGGGCGCAGGGCGCGCAGATTCCCGACTCGATGGTCCACAACGGCATACTTGCCTACCTTGCCACCAACGACATCAACGCTGCGATTGTCCGGATAGAAAAAGTGCCTCGTGTCGGATACGACGTGTTGCTATCCGACGGCGAAGCACTGCTGTTCGACACAAATGGGACCATAGCAGACTGAGACCCGGACCATCCCACTTGAACAGAATGTCATTGCAATAAATCAGAAATTGAGTATATTTGCAGCATCTAACACATTCTAATATCCATGAAACGTCTCTATGCAATATTGGCTGCGGCCGCGACATGCTGCGCCGCATTCGCGCAAGGCGAATATACGGTGATAACCAATCCTGCCGAAACGGCGGCCACAGGCGCCCGCATCAACTGGCACACCGACCCGGGAAGCGGCAGCAGCACCTGCATCTACACCGAGCTCACCGACACTGCATGGCTGTCGCCCCGAAAAGCCACCGCCACACGCGAGCTTGTCACCGCCTTCGACAGTCTCTCGTCCAAACGTCCGGGCGGCGAAGACTTCGTGGAGCGTGTGCGATTCACAAGAAACACCGTCGAGTTGGAAGGCCTCACTCCCGCCACGGACTACATGTATCGCTTCTCCGACGACGGCGACGCGCAAGTGCGACACTTCAGGACGGCTCCGCACGATGGTCCCTGGACAGCAGCCATCATCTCGGATTTTCACTCCTATACACCCCTTCCGCAGCGTCTCACGGCAGCCATGGCCATGCTCGACACCCTCGAAAGCGTCAACGGCCGGGACTTCGATCTCGTGCTCCACGTTGGCGACGTGTGCGCATGGGGCGGCAGCTACTCTTTCTGGCGCGAACTGTACTCCAAACCTCAGTTCGCAAAATACATGTGGGCCGGCCTAAATGGCAACCACGACAATATGGACCGCAGATCCACCCGCCTTTCCAACGACTATTTCCGCTACACCAACAACAATCCTCTCAACGGCTACGAAGGCGAAATGGGCGTCTGCTATTTCTTCCGCTACGGCCAAGCGCTCATCATCATGCTAAACAACGAGAGCATGCGCTCCGACGAAGGCCTTGAGGCTGCCAGGCAATGGGTGAGAAAGACCATCAGCGAAAACCCCGCAAAGTACATCATCGTGATGGAACACTACCAATGGTTCTACGCCACCAACGGACGCACCTCGCAGTACGACCGCTGGCACGACCTGTTCGACGAATGTGGGGTAGACCTGGCCATCGCCGGCAACAACCACATTTATGCCCGCACCAACGCAATTTACCACGACAGCGAAACCGACGGCACTGCGGGCACGGTCTATGTCCAGACGCCCTCCTCCGACAACGAGCGCGGACAGGCCACCAAAGAGTGGACCGACAACAAAGACAAGATAAAATCCATATGGTCGGAAGGTCCGAACACAGTAGGCGCGCTGCTCATGCACGTCGGCGACGACAGAATCACACTCACGCTGTACGACCGCAGCGGCACGCCCGTCGACAGCGTCGACGTCCTCGCAAAACGCTGACCGGCACGCACGCGTTTCCCCTGCCCTAAAGTTTCTTAATATGCGCCGGCGGGTCTGAACCCCGTCGGCGCATCGTATGTTTTATTGCCGAAAACAAAAGCAATGTATAACCCTTAAAAAACATACGACATGGAATCCATCATCAACTCCCACATCCCGGAATTCAAGGTGCAGGCCTACCACAACGGCGAATTCAAGACCGTGACCGACAAAGACGTGCTCGGCAAGTGGGCCATATTTTTCTTCTATCCTGCCGACTTCACTTTCGTGTGCCCCACCGAGCTGGAGGACATGGCCGACCGCTACGACGACTTCAAGCGCCTGGGTGTAGAAGTCTACTCCGTCAGCACCGACTCACACTTCGTGCACAAAGCATGGCACGACGCATCCGACAGCATAAAGAAGATACAATATCCAATGCTCGCCGACCCGACCGGTCTGCTCAGCCGCGCTTTCGGCGTGATGATTGAAGAAGACGGCATGGCCTATCGCGGCACATTCGTCTCCAACCCCGAAGGCATTATCAAGCTCGTGGAGATACAGGACAACAGCATCGGCCGCAACGCCGAAGAACTGCTGCGACGCGTCGAGGCCGCCCAGTTCGTCGCCACGCACGACGGCGAAGTGTGCCCCGCCAAATGGAAGCAGGGACAGGCCACGCTCAAGCCCAGTATCGACCTCGTAGGCAAAATCTAAGAGGCCGCATCCACAAAAAACTCTCCCGCCATGCTTGACAACACAATAATAGAACAGCTGAAAAGCATATTCGCCACCCTGCAGTCAGACATCTCATTCCGGATGCGCTCACGCAGTGGCGACACCCGCTCCGCCGAAATGCTGGAGTTCCTCCGCGACGTAGCCTCGGCCTCCCCGAGGCTTTCGGTCGAGACGGAGGAAGCCCCCGCCGATGCCCCGGAGTTCGAAATCGTGAAAGGCGGCACAGCCACGGGTGTGAAATTCTGCGGCATCCCCAACGGCCACGAATTCTCCACTCTGCTGCTCGCCGTGCTCAACGCCGACGGCCAAGGCAAAAACCTGCCCGACGCAGCCGTCACGGCACGCATAAAAGCGCTCCGCGGCCCCATCGCCCTCCGCACCTTCGTGTCGCTCACCTGCACCAACTGCCCCGACGTGGCCCAGGCCCTCAACGTCATAGCCATCCTCAACCCCGACGTAGAGCACACCGTCACCGACGGCGCCGTCGTGCCTGATTTGGTCAAGAAGTTCGACATCAAGTCCGTGCCCGCCGTCTACGCCGGCGACAGCCTCGTCAGCGTAGGCCGCACCACGCTCGGCGACCTCCTCGCCAAGCTCGAGGACACCTGCGGCACCTCACGATGTGCCGACGACAGCGCTGTCGTCGTACGCGAATACGACGTCACCGTGCTCGGCGCGGGACCTGCCGGGTGCGCCGCCGCCATCTATTGCGCCCGCAAAGGCTTCACCACAGCCGTAGTGGCAGGTGCCGTCGGCGGCCAGGTGCTCGAGACCATGGACATCGGCAACCTCATCTCCGTGCCGTCCACCACTGGCCCGCAGCTCGCAGCCAACCTCAAGGCCCACATGAACGACTATGCCATCGATCTGTTCGAGAACCGCTCCGTCACCTCCGCCTCCGTCGAAGGCTCCGCCAAAGAACTGCACTGCACCGGCGAGACCTTCCGCAGCCGCGCCCTCATCATAGCCACCGGTGCCGGATGGCGCCGCCTGACGGTGCCCGGCGAGGCAGAGCATGTAGGCCACGGCGTGTCCTTCTGCACCCACTGCGACGGACCCTACTACGCAGGCAACCGAGTGGCTGTCGTCGGCGGAGGCAACTCCGGCATCGAGGCAGCCATCGACCTCGCCAACCTCTGCCCGCACGTCGACATCTTTGAGTTCACCGACTCCCTGAAAGCCGACCTCGTGCTCCAGAAAAAAGTCGCCACCCTCCCCAACGTCGACATCCACCTGTCCAGCCAGGTAGAGGAAATCGTGGGCGACGGACGCAGCGTGTCGGGCATCAAGGTCAGGGATCTTCCCTCCGGCAGCAGCTCCATCTACCCCGTCTCCGGCGTCTTCGTGCAGATAGGCCAGAAGCCCAACAGCGCCCTCTTCGAGGGGCTGATTCCCATCAACAAAGGAGGCGAAATCGAGGTCGACCGCTGCTGCCGCACCGCAGTCGCGGGCGTCTACGCCGCAGGCGACGTCACCGACGTTCCCTACAAGCAAGTCGTCATCGCCATGGGCGAAGGCGGCAAAGCAGCCCTCTCCGCCTTCATCGACTTCATGCGCGGCACCATCGCCTGATTCCTCATGCCACACACCTTATGGCCCGGCAAGACACCCCTTGCCGGGCCATTTTCCGGCGCATAAACCGATTTATTCGCAAAAGTGTTGTATATTTGCACAGCATAACCATTTTTATATGACATCATTTGAAGAATTGGGCGTAATGCCCACACTGCTCCGGGCCATCGGCGATCTCGGATTTGAAAACCCGATGCCCGTCCAGGAGCAGGTAATCCCCGAACTGCTCGGCGACAACCGCGACCTCGTCGCCCTCGCCCAGACGGGTACGGGAAAAACCGCCGCATTCGGCCTTCCGCTGCTGCAACTCATCGACACATCATCCACCGAGCCGCAGGCCCTTGTCCTCGCCCCCACACGCGAACTCTGTCTCCAGATAGCCGGCGACCTCGCCGACTTTGCCAAATACACCTCCGACATACGCATAATCCCCGTCTACGGCGGCTCAAGCATTGAAAGCCAGATACGCGCCCTCCGCGCAGGAGCGCAGATCATCGTCGCCACCCCCGGACGCCTCATCGACCTCATTGGCCGCGGAGTCGTCAGCCTCGCCGGTGTGCGCACAGTCGTCCTCGACGAAGCCGACGAAATGCTCAACATGGGATTCGTCGACAGCATCAACGATATCCTCGACCATGTGCCCGACGACCGCAAGATGCTGCTGTTCTCCGCAACAATGCCCGCCGAAGTGGCACGCATCGCCAAGCGCTACATGCGCGACCCAAAAGAAATCGTCGTCGGCACACGCAACGAAGGAGCAGCCAACGTGCGCCACATCTACTACATGGTGCAGGCACGCGACAAATACGCCACACTCAAGCGCGTCGCCGACTACAACCCCAGCATCTACGCAATCATCTTCTGCCGCACGCGCCGCGACACACAGGAAATAGCCGACGCACTCATCCACGACGGCTACAACGCCGACGCACTCCACGGCGACCTCTCGCAGCAGCAGCGCGACCTCACCATGCGCAAGTTCCGCGACCGTGTCACCCGCCTGCTCGTGGCCACCGACGTAGCCGCACGCGGCCTCGACGTCGACGACCTCACCCACGTCATCAACTACGGACTCCCCGACGACACCGCCGTCTACACCCACCGCTCCGGACGCACGGGCCGCGCGGGCAAGACGGGCATCAGCGTCGCCATCATCCACTCCCGCGAGAAAGGTCGGCTGCGCGAAATCGAGCGCATAATCGGCAAGACATTCGAGCACAAAGACGTCCCCACCCCCGAACGCATCATCGAAAAGCAGCTCTATTCCCTGGCCGACCGGCTCGAACGCGTAGCCGTCAACGACGACGAAATCGACAAATACGTGGCCGGCGTAGAGAAAAAACTCTCGTGGCTCTCCACCCGCGACTTTCTCAAGCGCGTCCTGTCCCTGGAGTTCAACCGCCTGCTCGACTACTACAAGGACGCTCCCGCCATCGAGAACATTTCCGACCGGCCCGACAAAAAAGCGCGTCGCGAAGCGCCGGCCACACCACGCGACAAAGACCGGCGGACAGCCGACCGCGGCATGGCCCGCATCTACGTCAACGCCGGCAAAAACGACGGCTTCTACGCCGGCAACCTTATCGACCTGCTCAACCACACCGTGCAGGGACAACGCGTCGACGTAGGCCGCATCGACCTCATGCCCGGCTACTCCCTCTTCGACGTCCGCAAGGCCGACGCCGCACGCGTCGTAGGCTCTCTCAAGGGCGCCGACTTCCTCGGCAAGCGCCTCTACAGCGAAATCGCCGACCCCGACAAAGACTACGCCCGCGCCGCCACACGACGCAGCAAGACTGCCGGCGCCGACACGCCCCGACCCGAAAAGAAACGCAAACACAAAAAGTAAGCCCATGAGAGCCATAGCATCCGCCATCGCCGCGCTCGCCCTCGGCATAGCCGCCGCTGCGGCATCGCCCGCCGACACCACCGCCGACGCAACCACCGGCGCCCACATCAGCGCCACAATGACAGCAAAAGATGCAGGCTCCGCACAATGGTTCTTCGCCATGGCTCCCGACGACGTCCTGCCCCTGCTGCCCGTCAACACCCGCCTCGACATGCTCGACTACTTCAACAGCGGCATCGAGCGTCCCTCGCGCGACGCCGCCGGCAGCAGGGCCATAGTGACATCCTCGTCGAACCGTCGCCTCACTTTCGACTCCGGCGACGGTTCATCCTACGAGCTCGCCGTCTACACGGCCGGCCGCGACACCGTCGTAGCCCTCGTCGAGACACTCCACTATCCCATGGCCGACAGCCGCATCGAGTGGTACGACAGCCACTGGCGTCCCATGCAGCCACTCCTCCCCGAGCCCGGACTCGCCGCCTGGCTCACAGGCGCCGGCAGCAAACACCGCGCCGAAGTGGAGCAAGCCATTCCATTCATGACAGCCGAGGCCGCGACCGACCCCGACGCCGGCACCCTCACCCTAACGCGCACCATCGACTCCTATTTCCTCCCCGCCGACACCCCCGACGCCCTCCGGTGGCTCCGCCCCTCCATCGTCTACACTCTCCGCGGCTCCCGCTTCGTCGCCCGATGAAGCCGCCAACAGCGCATCACCGCGGGCGAACCGTCGCCACAATGTAAATAAAAATTAAAATCAGTAAGCCTGATTAAACTTTTTTGCGCCAATTTGTCTTAAAGGTTGTCAATTCTTTAATTCACAACCCAATTTTCTGATAGATACAATGCATCACCTTATCAAACGGATTGCGGCGGCGGCTCTGGCCTTGGCGGCTACGGCGGCAGCATTCGGCTTCAGCATCCGTGGCACAGTGGCCGAGAGCGGCACCCTCGAGCCCTTGATACAGGCCTCCGTGCGGCTCCTTGCCGCACGCGACAGCGCGGTCGTAAAGACCGCCGTCAGCGACCTCGACGGAAACTTCACCCTTGCCGATGTAAAATCCGGGCGCTACATCCTCGAAGCCTCATATGTAGGCTACAAGGCCGCCACGCGCGACATCAACCTGCAGAAAAACCTCCGCGTCGACACCCTCCTGCTCGCCCCAAGCTCCATAATGCTCCGCGAAGCCACCGTCACAGGCATACGCACCCCCGTCAAGGTGATGGAAGACACCGTCGAATTCAACGCCGACAGCTACAAGACACAGCCCAACGCCGTAGTCGAGGACCTCCTCAAGCGCCTCCCCGGCGTTGAAGTCGACTCCGAAGGCAAAATCACCGCCAACGGCAAAAGCGTCACAAAGATACTCATCGACGGCAAGGAATTCTTCGCCGACGACCCCACCGTAGCATCGCGAAACCTCCCCGTCAACATGGTCGACAAGCTCCAGGTCGTCGACCGCAAGAGCGACCTCGCACGCATCACAGGCGTCGACGACGGCGAAGAAGAGACCGTCATCAACCTCACCGTCAAGAAAGGCATGAACAACGGATGGTTCGGCACCGTCGAAGGAGGCTACGGCACCGACGAGCGCTACAAAGGCACGTTCAACGTCAACCGCTTCTGGAACGGCAACCAGATAACATTCCTCGGAGGCATCAACAACGTCAACGAAATGGGATTCGGCGACGGAGCCTCCGGACGTTTCCGCCGATTCGGAGGCAGCACCGGCATCACCACATCCAAAGCTCTCGGCGTCAACTTCAACGTCGGCAAAGAAGAAATCATACGCGTAGGCGGCGACGTCATGTACAGCTACACCGACCGCGACACACGCCAGAGCACCGACCGGCAGTATCTCTTCTCCGACTCCACCAGCTACTACAACTCCGCACGCGCCGCACGCGACCGCGGACACAACCTCCGTGTCGACTTCCGCGTGCAGTGGAAGCCCGACTCCTTCAACACCATCGACTTCCGCCCCAACTTCTCCTGGAACCGAAACGACAGCTGGAGCAACGACTCATCCCTCACAAGCGCCGGCGACGCGCTCCGCAGCCCCGTCACACGAAGCCTCAACAGCGACAACACCCACGGCACATCCGTCGAAGTGGGCGGTACGTTCATCTACAACCACAATTTCCGGCAGCGACGCGGACGCTCATTCTCAGTCTTCGCCAACTACCGCTTCAGCAACGTGCGCGAGCGTTCAAGCAGCTACTCCTGGAACCGCTTCTTCATGGTCAACGACTCCATCGACCTCACCGACCAGTGGACCGACAGCCGCACATGGGCCAACAGCATACGCGCACGCCTCAGCTGGACCGAACCGATCGGCAACGTGCGCAACGGCAACTTCCTCACACTCGCCTACTCCATCAACCTCCGCTGGAACAACGCCGACCGACTCACCTACGACTACCCCGTCCTGTGGCCCGACGGATGGACAGGCGACCCGCTCATAGGCTCCGATCTCGAATTTAACGACGACCTCAGCAACCGGTTCCGCAACACCTACATCAACCACGACATACGCGCCGGCTTCAAGCACGTCTCGAAAACCTCCACCCTCGACGTCGGCATCTCGCTCGTGCCCCAGAGCAGCCGCAGCGTCAACCTGCTCGACGACGCGCGCACCATCCCCACACGCAACGTCCTCAATGTAGCCCCCTACCTGCGCTACCGCATCAAGTTCAGCCGCCAGACAAGTCTCAACATGTTCTACGCCGGACGCTCGTCGCAACCCTCCATGACGCAGCTGCAGCCCGTCGCCGACATGACCGACCCTCTCAACATCGTCATAGGCAACCCCAACCTCAACCCCACGTTCACCCACAACCTCAACCTCCGCTTCCAGGATTTCAACGCCGCGGCCCAGCGCAGCATCATGGCCATGGTCTTCGCCAACATGACGCAGAACGCCATCGTCAGCCGCACATCCTTCGACAACACCACCGGCGGACGCACCACCACCTACGAGAACGTCAACGGCGTCTGGAGCGTGCGGGCAATGACCATGTACTCACAGCCGCTGCGCAACAAAGCCTTCACGTTCAACAACCACCTCATGGGCTTCTACAGCCGCAGCGTAGGTTTCAACAACGGCGAGCGCAACGTCAGCGGCTCCTACAACATCAATGAATCATTCGGCATAGCATGGCGCCCTTCGAGCCTCGAACTCGAACTGCGTCCCCGCTACAGCTACCAGCACGTCACCAACAGCCTCGCATCGCAGCCCGGACGCAACGTCCACTCCTACGGAGGCATGTTCAACGCCACCTACTACACGCCTTTCGGCCTCGTGCTCGCATCCGACCTCAACTACACAGCCACATCGGGCTACTCCGCCGGCTACGACACCAACGAATGGATGTGGAACGCGTCGCTCAGCTACCAGTTCCTCCGCGGACGCAACGCCACAATATCCCTCAAGGCCTACGACCTGCTCCAGCAGCGGAGCAACGTCATGCGCAACGTCACCGCCAACTACATCGACGACACCCGCTACAACTCCCTCACGCGTTACTTCATGGTCACGTTCACCTACAAGTTCACCACTTTCGCGGCAGGCGAGCAGCCAAGCGACCGCAACGCCGACCGCTGGCAAGGTCCCATGGGTCCGCCCCCCGGCGGACGCCCCGGGGGTCCCGGAGGCGGCCACGGCCCCCGCTGACAACAAAAGCGAAACAAGCCATCCTTGTTTCGCTTTTGTCATTTAAGACGCAGTTCTTTCAGATTCTCAGAACGTGCAGCTGAACGTAATGCCCGGAGCACCGCACACCGACGACGGCATCAGCGACGACCGCAATCCCCGCTGCCGCGCCGCCTCCAGCCGTGCCGGGTTGCCCGTAAACAGCCCCAGCACTTCGTTCACAGGATCGATCAGAAAAGCCACGACGCCTCCCAGCACAGGCGACCCGCATATGCGGAAGTCGTCGGCCACCAGTCTGCGCTTAAGCCGATAAAAACCCTCGCCGATAAGGCTGCCCACCAGAGGCGTCACAAACAGGTCCTGAATCGACGGGCGCTCCATGAACGCCTCGATGCCGAACTCCCAGAACACCGAGCTGATGCACGTGCAGTACAGCAGACTCCCCCAGTAGCTGAAACCCGACGAGCGGGCCGACATAAAGTACACCGCGCCGGCGTAAGGATGCATGATATAATTGAATATCCACGAATCCGTGTCCCACTTCGGGCCCAGCTTGAACACATTGCGGAACCAGCGCTCAAACATAGGCGTCTGCTGTATCTCCGCACGGTTCCACGACGTCGCGTCCTCAGGCAGACACTCCAGCACACCCAGCGTGCCCACCATCGCTCCGGCGTACACCGCCGTGTTCAGCCACAGGTTGTGCCAGTCGGGGCTGCTCAGCGTCCACGACGCCGGAAGCTCATATATCGACACCGGCCTGTGCCGGTCGCCATCATGGCATATCTCGCTCAGGCATGCTGTGGATATGACCGCCGAGCGCCGAAGGCTCTCCGGGTCGGGCACGGGTATGTACTCTATGTCCTCGCTACTCTCCACCGTGCCGCCGGCAAATGCGGCGGTCGCCTGAGCGAAACACGCCAGCGTGGCCGAAAACATAAATATCAGCGATAGTGTAGCTTTTTTCATAATGTGCGATAGTTGAAACTCTTTTAAGCGAATCTATATTAACAACACAAAAATAGTTTAATTGGTTAAACCTCGCAAAAGAATAAGAACAATAGAACAATAAATCGTCCGTAAAGACTTATTTTAACACTCGCCAAAAATATATGCTTTGGCGCTCTCGGCGATTTTCCGTATCTTTGCACACAATAAAAAAACAGAAAAACCATTCACTTAAAAGTCATATGAACAATATTCGCGTGAATATCAACGACGCCCTCGGCGCAGTGAGCCAGAGCGCCATCGAGGCCATGGCATCCGAAGTGCGCAGCAGCGTCAACACCCTCGTCGAAGGCACAGGCGCAGGCAACGACTTCCTCGGCTGGGTGCGTCTTCCCGAAAACACCCCCGACACACTCCTCGACGACATTCAGGCCACGGCCGAGCGTCTGCGCTCCGAGTGCGAAGTCGTTGTCGTTGTAGGCATCGGCGGCAGCTATCTCGGTGCAAAAGCCGTCATCGAAGCCCTCGGCAACCCCTTCGACGTGTACAACGCAGCCTGCAAGCCCCAGATCGTATTCGCCGGCCACAACATCGGCGAAGACTACCTCTACGACCTGCAGCACTACCTTGACGGCAAGAAATTCGGCATCATCGTCATCAGTAAGAGCGGCACCACCACTGAGCCCGCAATCGCATTCCGCCTGCTCAAGGCACAGCTCGAGGCAGCCGTAGGCCGCGAGACCGCCGCACGCCGCATCGTAGCCATCACCGACGCCAAGCGCGGTGCCCTCCGCACCCTCGCCAACGAAGAAGGCTACACTACCTACGTCATCGAAGACAACGTCGGCGGACGCTTCTCCGTCCTCACCCCCGTAGGCCTCCTTCCCATCGCCGTAGCCGGCCACGACATCAAAGCACTCGTCGACGGCGCACGCGAGCGTCAGAAAGCGTTCCTCAGCGGTGCCGACAAGAGCGCAGAAGTCTACGCCACCACCCGCAACGCCCTCTACCGCAGCGGCAAAAAAATCGAAATTCTCGTCAACTACAATCCCCGCCTCCACTATTTCAACGAATGGTGGAAACAGCTCTACGGCGAAAGCGAAGGCAAGGACCACAAAGGCATCTACCCCGCGGCAGTCGACTTCAGCACCGACCTCCACTCCATGGGTCAGTGGATTCAGGACGGCGAGCGCACCATCTTCGAGACCGTGATCAGCGTTGAAAACGCCGACCACGAAGTGCGCATACCCTCCGACGACGCCAACCTCGACGGCCTCAACTTCCTCGCAGGCAAGCGCGTCGACGAGGTCAACAAGATGGCAGAGCTCGGCACACGCCTCGCCCACGTAGATGGCGGCGTCCCCAACATCCTCATCTCCATCGACTCCCTCAACGAGCGCACCCTCGGCGGGCTCATCTACTTCTTCGAGGCCGCATGCGGCATCAGCGGCTACATGCTCGGAGTCAACCCCTTCAACCAGCCCGGCGTCGAAGCCTACAAGCGCAACATGTTTGCCCTTCTCGCCAAGCCCGGCTACGAAGAAGAGACACGCGCCATCCGCGAACGCATCCGCTGAATTTTCCCCTAAAGAACAAAAGCAGGACCGACAGGGTGCGCCCCGAATGCAGGGACGCACCCTGGTGTGTCCACAACCACGAGCAAGCAAATGAACGGTCCCATAGGTGTCTTCGATTCCGGTTTCGGAGGATTAAGCGTCCTCTCCGACCTGCAGCGCTCACTGCCGCAGGCCGACTTTCTCTATCTCGGCGACAACGCCCGCGCGCCCTACGGCACACGCTCCTTCGACGCCGTCTACCGCTTCACCCTGCAGGCCGTAGAATGGCTCTTCGCCCAAGGCTGCCCGCTCGTCATCCTCGCCTGCAACACAGCATCCGCCAAGGCCCTGCGCAACATCCAGCAGCGCGACCTGCCCCGCCTCGACCCCGCCAGGCGCGTGCTCGGCGTCATACGCCCCACGGCCGAGGCCGTAGGCGCTCTCTCCCGCACAGGCGTCGTAGGCGTGCTCGGCACCCCCGGCACGGTAGCATCAGGCAGCTACGACATTGAGATTTCCAAGCTCCATCCCGGCTTCCGCGTCGTTGCCGAAGCCGCCCCCATGTGGGTGCCCATCGTCGAGCAAGGATTCGCCGACAGCGACGGCGCCGACTGGTTCGTCCGCGAGGCCGTCGACCGTCTGCTCGCCCGCGACCCCG
This sequence comes from uncultured Porphyromonadaceae bacterium, assembly GCA_947175495.1. Lineage (GTDB taxonomy): Bacteria > Bacteroidota > Bacteroidia > Bacteroidales > Muribaculaceae > CAG-873. Next base: position 13,867 of record CAMWNB010000038.1, read on the forward strand.
ACATCGACACCATCATCCTCGCCTGCACCCACTACCCGCTGCTCTACCGCAAGATACGCGCGGCCGTCCCCCCGCACATAGCCGTCGTCCGCCAGGGCACCATCGTCGCCGACAGCCTGTGCCACTACCTCCGGCGACACCCCAACATCGACACCGCCATCAGCCGTGGCGCCCGCACCCGCTACTGCACCACCGACCACGCCCCCGGCTTCGCACGGCTCGCCGGCATATTCCTCGGCCATCCCATCCAGGCCGAAACAATATCGCTGACCTGAGCATTATATACCTATTACATCTCGTATACATCACGCTCATCATGAAGAAAATCCTGCTCACCCTGGCTGCCATCGCCCTGCTGCTCGCATCCGCAACCGCCGCCACCACACGAAGCAACAAATCGGAAGTAGCACGCAACCTGCAGATATTCAACGCCCTCTTCAAAGAGCTGCAGACACAGTACGTCGACACCATCGATGCCACACGCACCATGCGCACGGCCATCGACGCCATGCTCGGACAGATCGACCCCTACACCGAGTACTACCCCGCCGACGAGCAGGACCAGCTGCTCAGCATCTCCTCCGGCCAGTACAGCGGCGTAGGCTCCACCATCCAGCGACGGGACAAGCACGTCATCTTCTCCGAGCCGCAATGGGGCTCGCCCTCCCGCGAGGCCGGCATACGCCACGGCGACCGCATCCTGCGCATCGACGGCGACACCATCGGCCCCGACACCGACATCTCCGACGTCAGCAAGAAACTCCGCGGCCAGGCAGGCACCCATGTGCGCGTCGACGTCCTCCGCCCCTATGCCGAGGACTCCCTCCTCAGCTTCGACATCACGCGAGGCTCCATCAAAGTCAACCCCGTCCCCTACCACGGCGTGCTCCCCGACAGCATCGGCTACATCCGCCTCACCACCTTCAACGAAAAGACGGCATCGCAGGTGCGCGACGCCGTCGCAGCCATGCTCCGGGCCCCGGGCCTGCGCGGCATCGTCATCGACCTCCGCGGCAACGGCGGCGGACTTCTCGAGAGCGCCGTCCAGGTGGTCGGCAACTTCGTAGACAAAGGCACCGAGGTGGTCCGCACGCGCGGACGCGACGCACAGGCCGAAAAAACCTACAAGACCACCCAGGCGCCCCAGGCGCGCAACACACCCCTGGTCGTCCTCACCGACGGCGGCACCGCATCATCCTCCGAGATTGTGGCCGGCTCACTCCAGGACCTCGACCGCGCAGTAATCATCGGCGAGCGCAGCTACGGCAAAGGCCTCGTGCAGACATCGCGGCCCACACCCTACGGCGGCTATGTCAAAATCACCACCGGACGCTACTACATCCCCAGCGGACGCCTCATCCAGGCCATCGATTACAGCCACCGCAACCCCGACGGCACCGTGGCGCGCATCCCCGACAGCCTCACCACCGTCTACCACACCCGCGCCGGACGCGAAGTGCGCGACGGCGGAGGCATCACCCCCGACATCAAAATCGAGAGCAAGCAGATGAACCGCCTCATCTACAACATCCTCGCCGACAACTGGGCGTTCGACTACGCCACGCGCTTCGCCGCACGCAACCCCGCAGGCATAGGCTCAGCCGACACATTCGAGGTCAGCGACAGCATCTTCGCCGACTTCAAGGCATTCATCGACCCGGCCCGGTTCAGCTACGACAAAGTGTGTGAATCCGGCCTCAAGCTGCTCCGCGAGGCCGCCGAGCGCGAAGGCTACATGAACGACTCCGTCGCAGCGCAGTTCGCCGTGCTCGACACCCTTCTGCGCCACGACCTCGACCACGACCTCGACCACAACGCCGCCGACATCAGAGAAATCCTCGACGACGAAATCAGCACCCGCTACTTCTCCGACGCCGACCTCGTGCGCCGCTCCCTCCGCGGCGACAGCGCCCTCGACCGCGCCCGGGCCCTGCTCCACGCGCCCGACGAATACAACTCCCTGCTCCGCAAATGAAACTCCAGGACCTCGCCGCACAATTCATGACACCCGCGAGGGCCAAGGCTCTCCGCTCCGCCCTCCGCGGGCAGCAGTCGGCAGCCTATGGCCTCGCCGGCTCCTCCGCTGCCGTCATGCTCGCCACAATGCCGCAGCCGGCCCACCCCGTCCTCGTCGTCGGCGACTCTCTCGACGACGCCGGCTACCTCTACTACGACCTCGTGCGCCTCTGCGGCGAACAAGCCGTAGCCATGCTCCCCTCCGGCTACAAGCGCGACATCAAGTACGGCCAGCCCGACGAGCCCAGCCGCATCCTGCGCGTCGAGGCCCTGCAGCGCATCGCCGCAGGCTCCCTGCGCTTCATCGTCAGCTACCCCGACGCCCTCGCCGAGCGCGTGGCCTCGCAGGCCGACATCGCCGCCCACACCCTCTCCCTCAGCCTCGGCGCAGGCGCCGACCTCACAGCCACCCAGGCATGGCTCCGCGACAACGGCTTCCACGAACAGGACTACGTCTACGAGCCCGGCCAGTTCGCCGTCCGCGGCTCTATCCTCGACATCTACGCCTACAACAACGAGCTCCCCTACCGCCTCGACTTCTTCGGCGACGAAATCGACAGCATCCGCGAGTTCAACGTCGAGACACAGCTCAGCGAGCGCAAGCTCGAAGCAATCTCCGTCACAGCCAACGTCGCCTCCGGCACTGGCTCCAACGGGCTCTCTCTGCTCGGCTACATCGACCCGGCCACACTCATCGCCGTGCGCAACCCCGAACTCCTCACCGGGCGCATCCGCGCCATCGCCGCCGAGACACCCGCCGAAGCAGCCCTCATAGCCGAAGAAGGCGAGACCGACTCACTCGCCAACGTCGTCGACGCCGAACGCTTCGCCGCCGACTTCGCCACCTTCCGCCACATCGAGCTGATAGCGGCTCCCGAAATAGCCTCCGGCCGACGCGCCGCCATCGCCTTCGACTGCTCCCCGCAAGGCATCTACCACAAAAACTTCGACATGATAGCCGAATCGTTCGGCCGCCTCATAGCCGAAGGCTACAGCATCTGCATCCTCAGCGACAACGAGCACCAGCACGAACGCCTGCGCGCCATCTTCGCCGACCGTGGCGACGACATCCCCTTCACAGCCGTCGAAGGCACCCTCCACGAAGGATTCGTCGACCACGCCACACGCCTGTGCGTCTTCACCGACCACCAGATTTTCGACCGCTTCCACAAATACACCCTCAAGAGCGACCGCGCGCGCTCCGGCCGCATGGCTCTCTCGCTCAAGGAACTCGGCCAGATCGAACCGGGCGACTTCATCGTGCACGTCGACCACGGCGTAGGACGCTTCGCAGGCCTGCTGCGCACCGACGTCGGCGGACGCACACAGGAGATGATAAAACTCGTCTACGCCAACAACGACATCATTTTCGTCAGCATCCACGCCCTCCACAAGCTCGCCAAATACCGCGGCAAGGAAGGCGTGCCGCCAAAGGTCAACCGCATCGGCTCCGGCACATGGAACCGCCTCAAGGAACGCACCAAATCCAAGCTCAAGGACATCGCACGCGACCTCATCAGGCTGTATGCCGAACGAAAGCAGCAGCGAGGCCACGCGTTCGCCCCCGACAGCTACCTGCAGCACGAGCTCGAGGCATCATTCATCTACGAGGACACGCCCGACCAGCTCACAGCCACACAGGCCGTCAAGGCCGACATGGAGAGCGACCGGCCCATGGACCGCCTCATCTGCGGCGACGTAGGTTTCGGAAAAACCGAGATAGCCATCCGAGCTGCCTTCAAGGCCGCCACCGACGGCAAGCAGACAGCCGTCCTCGTCCCCACCACCGTCCTCGCCTATCAGCACTTTCAGACATTTTCCCGACGCCTCGCCGACTTCCCCGTGCGCGTCGACTACCTCTCCCGCGCGCGCTCCCCGAAAGAGACACGCGCCATCCTCGACGACCTCGCCGAAGGCCGCATCGACATCCTCATCGGCACCCACAAGCTCATCGGGAAGACCGTCCGTTTCCACGACCTCGGCCTCCTCGTAGTCGACGAAGAACAGAAATTCGGCGTCGCCGTCAAGGAGCGGCTCAAGCAGCTCAAAGTCAGCGTCGACACACTCACCATGAGCGCCACCCCGATCCCCCGCACCCTCCAGTTCTCGCTCATGGGCGCCCGCGACCTCTCCTCCATCACGACCCCGCCCGCCAACCGCCACCCCATCCTCACATCCGTCAACGCCCTCGGCGACGACATCGTGGCCGAAGCCATCAACTTCGAAATGGCCCGTGGCGGCCAGGTGTTCTTCATCAACAACCGCATCGAAGGCCTCTACGAGCTCGAGAACATGGTGCGGCGCCTCGTTCCCGACGCACGCACCGTCGTGGCCCACGGACAGATGCCACCCGAAAAACTCGAGAAAGCCATCGCCGATTTCGTAGCCCACGACTACGACATCCTCCTTGCCACCACCATCGTCGAGAGCGGCATCGACATGCCCAACGTCAACACCATCATCGTCAACAACGCCCAGAACTTCGGCCTCAGCGAGCTCCACCAGCTGCGCGGCCGCGTGGGCCGAAGCGCCCGCAAGGCATTCTGCTACCTGCTCGTGCCACCCGGACTGCCGCTCACCGACATCGCCCGCCGGCGCCTACAGGCCATCGAGAGCTTCTCCGACCTCGGCTCCGGCATCCACATAGCCATGCAGGACCTCGACATCCGCGGAGCAGGCAACCTCCTCGGAGCAGAGCAGAGCGGATTCATCGCCGACCTCGGCTACGAGACCTACCAGAAAATACTCAAGGAAGCCGTCACCGAGCTCCGCACCGAAGAATTCGCCGACGCCATCAAGGCCGAGACTGCAACCGACGGAGCCACTGCCGACGGAGCCGACGACTTCGTGGCCGACTGCACCGTCGAGACCGACCTCGAACTGCTCCTCCCCGCCACCTACGTCCCACAGGAAAGCGAGCGCATAGCCCTCTACCGCGAGCTCGACAGCATAGAGCGCGAAACCGACCTCGCCGCATTCCGCTCACGCCTTGAGGACCGCTTCGGCCGCATCCCGGGCGAGACCGACGAACTCCTGCGCATCCCCCGCCTCCGGCGCCTCGCACGCCGCCTCGGCATCGAGAAAGTGGCCCTCAAGCAAGGCACCATGTATCTCTTCTTCGTAGGCGACAACAACGTCGCCTACTACCAGAGCCCCATGTTCGGACGCCTCGTACGCTACCTCCAGGAAAACGCCACCCGCGTGCGCATACGCCAGAACGGCGAGCGCCGCAGCTTCGCCGTCGCCTCCGTCCCCACCGTCGAGCAAGCCGTCGCCATTCTCGACTCCGTGCTCCGTCTGACCCCCGTCTGACCCCGCCGGTCGCCACTCCGAAAAATCAATCTCCAATCTCACACTTATAATCTCCCATATCATGAAGTTTGTCTCATGGAACGTCAACGGGCTCCGCGCAGTCCTTGGCAAAGGATTCAAAGACATAATGCTCGGCTTCGGCGCCGACGCCTTCTGCGTCCAGGAAACGAAGATGCAGCCCGAGCAGATGACCCACGACCTCGAAGGCGGCTATGAACTCTTCTGGAACAGTGCCGAGCGCAAAGGATACAGCGGCACAGCCACCGCCACCCGCATCCGTCCGCAGGCCGTGGAGTGCGGCTGCCTCGACAACGAAGGCCGCATCCTCACCCTCGACCTCGGCCCCCTCTACCTCGTCAACGTCTACTCCCCCAACTCCCAGGGAGAGCTCGCACGCCTCCCCTATCGCCTTGAGTGGGAAGCCCGCTTCCGCGACTATCTCCGCCGCCTCGACGCAGCGAAGCCCGTCGTCGTGTGCGGCGACCTCAACGTGGCCCACTGCGAGATCGACCTCGCCAACCCGTCCACAAACCATCAGAGCGCAGGATTCTCCGACCAGGAGCGCGAAGCCTTCTCCAACCTCCTCGACTGCGGATTCGTCGACACATTCCGCCTCCTCCACCCCGACGACACGGGCGCCTACTCATGGTGGAGCTACCGCATGCGCGCACGCGAGCGCAACGTCGGCTGGCGCATCGACTACTTCCTCGTCAGCACCCGCCTGGCCCCGCGCGTCCTCTCAGCCGACATCCACGCCGACATCCTCGGCAGCGACCACTGCCCCGTCTCCCTCACCCTCGACATTTAGCCGTCCTTCGTCATCACCTCGCGCACCACTATCCTTTCCATATCCTGTCCTTTATTCGTTCCGATTGTCCTGTTCATTATCTCTTTTTCAGACTTACGCCACTGTACGCAAAAAAGATATGGCAAAAGTAATTATTTTTTCGTACTTTTGCCCCATATGGTATCTGTTATTATCCCGATATACGGTGTCGAAGACTACATCGAGGAATGTCTCGCATCCCTTGCCGCCCAGACCTACACCGGCCCCGTAGAATGTATCCTCGTCGACGACTGCTCCCCCGACAACAGCATGCAACTCGTCGCCCGCTTCCTCGACGCCTACTCGGGCCCCATCCGCTTCCGCACCGTGCGGCGCGAGCGCAACGGAGGCCTCTCCGCCGCCCGCAACACCGGCACCGACCTCGCCCGCGGACGCTGGATATGGTTTGTCGACAGCGACGATACCCTTCCGCCCGACGCCCTCCGCACCCTAATGGCCGCCGCCACCTCCGCTCCCGACGTCAGCGCCGTCTTCGCCACCTACACATGCTTCGGCGACGCCACAGGCTCCCCCGTCGGGCGCCTCGACGGCTCCGTAGAAATAGTCCGCGGCAGCAAAGACGTGCGCCTGCGCGTCCTCAACCATCCCGTCACCACCGTCACCGCCTGGTCGCGCATCGTGCGCCGCGACGCCCTGGCCGACCTGCGCTTCCGCCCCGGCATGCTCGTCGAAGACGAAGAATGGCACTTCCGCCTCGTACGCAGCCTTTCGTGCGTAGCCATCTGCCGTGCGTCGGTCTACAACTACCGCATACGCAAAGGGTCCATAATGGGCGACAACACACGATTCAACGCACGCACACGCGACATGCTCGTCACCATGCTCCGCATGGAACGCCTCGTCGACGGCGAAGCACGCGACGCGCAGCTCTTCTGGATTCACGCACACCTCATCGACCTCGACACACATCAGCGCTGGCACAACTCCGACAGCCGGCCCTCCCGCATCCGCCACCTGCAGGCCATCCGACTGCTCCTTCGGCGCATGCGGCCGCGCATCTCCCCGCTGCACTCCCCCGCCCTGTGGCTCTCCGTAGCCCTCATGCAGGCCGAGCTACGCTCCGGCATCACCATGTCCCACCCGCTCTTCCGGCCCATCCACCGCGCCGCCAAGATGTGCTGGAAACTCAACAAAAACCGTTGTTAGAGCATGAATGACCGATAAAAAGAAATCATACGCACGCAACAATGATATTTTACTGTCTTTCATGAGATGCGCCACTTCCATAACCGGACCTCAAAAAAGCAAATTATTTAGCACAATTTATAAGCGATGAACGAGCCCGAATTCAAAATTGCGCTGCGCGAGCGTCTCCGCCAAACCGTCGCACCATTGATAAGCAACGAGGCTGTCTATTGGGACGTACCATATCATAGCAACATCGGAGATTCTCTGATATGGCAGGGAATCTCCGACATGCTGCACTCTCTGCATGTCAAAGTAAGCAATATTCGCGGTTGCCACACCTGCAATTTTCCCTCCCTAAGCCCGGCCACCACAATCATACTCCACGGCGGAGGCAACTTCGGCACCCTCTACCCCATGCACCAGACCTTCCGCCGCGAGGTGCTTCGCCGTTACCCCGACAACCCCGTGATTGTCATGCCGCAGTCCGTCTTTTACGACGACACTCCCCCGGCGCATGAAACCAGCGCCAACGCCCCCACGCCGACCCCGGGAGGG
>CAMWNB010000039.1 GCA_947175495.1 uncultured Porphyromonadaceae bacterium
CCCCCCCCCCCCCCCCCCCCCCACCCCCCCCCCCCCCCCCCCCCCCCCCCCCCCATTTCTATATGCCCAAGAAAACGTAACTTTGCGGTGTCAAATCCGGGAAGCTATAGAAGACACTTTTTACAACGCTCTTTCCCTAAGATCTTGTCTGACTAATTCCGTGCAAGAAGCCCCGGCTGTTTGTGCGGAATTATTTTTTTGAGGCTGCAGCAGGTTGTTGTCAGAGCTTTATGATGCCAATGCCGGCAAGGAAGACGACAAGGATGCACACCGGCGCCACATACTGCATGCAGAAGATGAGCGCGCCGGCGAGGCGGCGGGTGTGCCCGGCGCTGATTTCAAGTTCGCGGCGCACGAGCGATTTCTTGAGCACCCAGCCGGCGAATATGCTGATGAGCATGCCGCCGACGGGCAGCAGCACGTTGGACGACACATAGTCGAAGAAATCGAAGATGGTCATTCCGAAAATCTTAAATCCGCCCAGACAACCGAACGACAGCGCGCAGAGCGAGCCGAGGGCCATGGCGATGCCGATGTTGAGGCGTGTGGCCCGGCGTCGCGTCATGTGCAGGTCGTCGCAGAACCAGGCTATGGAAATCTCGCTCATGGAGATGGTGCTGGTGAGCGACGCAAGGAACAGCAGCAAAAAGAACAACGTGCTCCACACCACGCCGCCCGACATCTCGGAAAAGATGGCAGGCAGCACTTCGAACACGAGTTTCGGCCCGGCGGCAGGCTCCTGTCCGTAGGTGAACACGGCAGGGAAGATGATGACGCCTGCGAGGATTGCCACGAGACTGTCGAGCGATGCTGTGAGCAGCGAGGTTTTCACCAGCGGCGTTTTCTTTGAGAAGTAGCCGGCGTAAGTGATGAGGCCACCGAGGCCGAGGCTAAGCGAGAAAAAGGCTTGTCCCATGGCGCTGAGCACAGTGCGTGCCGAAATCTTTGAGAAATCGGGGTGGAAGAGGAACGTCAGTCCTTCGCGTGCCTTGGGCATGAACAGCGAATGGATGCAGAAAGCGATGAGGATGACGAAAAGCAGAGGCATGAGGATGTTGCTCACCTTTTCGATGCCTTTTTCCACGCCCCGGGCGAGGATAGCGTAGTTGCACAGCAGGAATGCTATGGTCCAGAGCGTGGGGCGCACATTGCCGGAGGCGAAGGCGTCGAAACTGTTGTGCATGGCGGTGGCGGTGGAGCCTCCGAAGCCGGCAATGGAGCGGTAGATGTACTCCATTGTCCATCCGGCCACAACGGAGTAGAAACTGAGGATGAGGATGGAGGCGGCGATGCCTATGTAGCCCACGATGCCCCACGCCTGTACCGGAGCCATACGGCGGAATGCTGAGCGGACGTTGGTTCCGGAGTGACGCCCGATAACGAATTCGGCGCACATGACGGGCACGCCGATGACGAATACAAAAAAGAGATTGAGCAACATGAAGGCCGCCCCACCGTTGGCGCCGGCCTCATAAGGGAAACGCCATATGTTGCCGAGGCCAACGGCCGAACCTACGGTGACGGCCACTACGCCGAGGCGTGTGGCGAACTGTGCTCTATGCTCTTGTGGTTGTGTCATTTCGGGTTTTCAATAATGTCGCGGAGCGCGTGCTCGTCCTGCTCGTGTTCTTCGGGCGACTCACCGTCCTCGCGATGGGTGATATACTGGTCGTAGTAGGCCAGCAGCAGAGTGGTGAGCGGCAGGGCGATGATGAATCCCACAAAACCCAGCAGAGTGCCCCACACGGAGATTGAGAGCAGGATGATGGCCGGGTTGAGACCCATGGCCTTGCCCATGATGCGTGGCGTGAGAATGAGGTCCTGGATGCATTGCACCACTATATAGACAACAATGCATGCGCCCCATATGTTCCAGAATTCCACCTTGGAGTCCATGGAATAGACTACGCACAGCAGGGTGGTGGGCACTATGGAAATGAGCTGCAGGTAGGGCACCATATTGAGCAGGCCGATGAACATGCCGAGGACTATGGCGAGCGGCAGCCCCACGATGGTGAAGCCTATGCTGAAGAGCACGCCTACGCAGAAGGCCACGAGTGCCTGGCCGCGGAAATAGTGGTTCATGCTCTGCTTGATGTCGGAACCGATGGCGAAGACGCGCTCGCGGTGCTTGGGGGGCACCATGCGGCGGAAACCACGGAGCAGGCGTTCGTAGTCGAGCATGATGAACACTACATAGAGCAGAACGAGAAACCAGTTGAACACCACCATGACGAGACTGAAGCCGCCGGACAGCAGGTCGGCTGCGCCGTCGAAGATGACGCGCCAGTCCTGACGGGTCAGGTGCGATGCAATCTCGCGGAAGTTGATTTCGCTGCGGAGGAAGTCGTGGACACTCTCGGGAATGAACGGGATGGTGGCTGCCTGCGAGGCGTAGTTGTTGAACAACACGGCCGTCTGGCGCATCTCGTCGGCGATGTCGGGCATGAACACTACGCCGAGGGCCACGAGCAGCAGCACCGTTTCGAACAGGGTGACGAAGATGGGCAGGTAGCGCTTGCGCACTCGCAGCAGCCGGCGGTTGTACTGCACGAACGGCTCGAGCAGGTAGGCTATGAGCCACGCCACCAGGAATGGCAAAAGCACGTCGCGCAGCGTGTTGACAAGCCATAGGGCGGCGAGTATGCCCAATGTTGAAATCACAAGACGGACAACACGGTCGAAAGTATATGGGCGCGGTTCGGATGTCATTTTACATATTTATAGTAGAAAGTGTCGCAAAGTTAGTACATTTTTATTAATTTTGCGCCAAAGTTTTTAATATACCAACATTATGACAGCAAAAACACAGCAAATGCTTAACGACAAGGCGTGGGCACGTTGGCTGGCGCTCATACTGATAGCGTCGATGATGTTCTTCGCCTACATGTTCGTGGACGTGATGTCGCCTCTCAAATCTCTGCTTGAGGAGAAACTGCAATGGGACAGCGCGTCGTTCGGCACATATGCCGCATCGGAGTACTTTCTTAACGTATTCTTCTTTTTCCTGATATTCGCAGGTATCATTCTCGATAAGATGGGCATCCGCTTCACGGGTGTGCTGTCGGCGTCGATGATGGTGATTGGCGCCACTATCAAGCTGATAGGCGTCACCCAGTGGTTCGAGGGCACGGCTATGTGCGAGTGGCTCGACAGCTGGTGGGTGTCGTTTCCGGGCAGCGCCAAGATGGCGTCGCTGGGCTTCATGATTTTCGGCTGCGGCTGCGAGATGGCCGGCACCACGGTGTCGAAGGCCATAGCCAAGTGGTTTGAAGGCAAGGAGATGGCTCTGGCCATGGGCGTGGAGATGTCGATTGCGCGTCTGGGCGTGTTCGCCGTGATGTGGATTTCGCCGCTCGTGTCCAATGCGTTCGACCAGTCGATTGTGGCTCCGGTGGCGTTCTGCACGGCTCTGCTTCTCATCGGCCTTATCAGCTACATTGTGTTCTCGGTGATGGACACGAAGTTCGACCACCAGCTCGAGGCAGCCGGCATAAAGAATGCCGACGGCGGCTCCGACGAGGAATTCCACATCTCGGACCTCGGCAAGATTTTCTCCAGCAAGATGTTCTGGCTGGTGGCCATGCTCTGCGTGCTCTACTACAGCGGTATCTTCCCCTTCCAGCGCTACGCACCCAACTATGTGCAGGAGACGCTGGGCGTGAGCGCCGAAGCTGCCGCGCGCATCTTCAGCCTCTTCCCCATTCTGGCCATGGTGCTGACGCCTTTCCTGGGCGCGTTCCTCGACTACAAGGGCAAAGGCGCCACAATGCTCATCGTCGGCGCCGTGATCATGACATGCTGCCATCTGGGCTTCGCCTTCCTGCTGCCCGCTGTGCCGCAGATATGGCTGGCCGTGGTGCTCATCCTGGTGCTGGGCGTGTCGTTCTCGCTGGTGCCTGCGGCCCTGTGGCCTTCCGTGCCTAAGATTATCGATGCCAATATTCTCGGCTCGGCCTACTGTCTGATATTCTGGATTCAGAACATCGGCCTGTGCCTGGTGCCGCTGCTTATCGGCGAGACTCTCGACGCCACCGGCGGCTACTTTGTGCCGATGCTCATATTCGCCTCGTTCGGTGTGCTGGCTATCCTGTTCGGCATATGGCTTAAGGTGCTCAACGCCCGCCACAACTACGGCCTTGAGGAGCCCAACGTGAAGAAAAAAGACGCAGGCGTGCTTGCCGCCGAGGCTGCAAGCGCCGAGGAGTAAGAAGGTGCTCTTGCGGAATAAACATAACAGCCCCGAGGCCATGCGGCCCCGGGGCTGTCGGTTTTTGCGCGGACGTGTGTCAAGCTGATGCTTCGGAGCGGGCAACGGAGCGGACAACGCGGCGGATGGTGCGCCATTTGGGGAAGATGGCCCACGGCCGCACGGGGCCGTAGCTCACAAGGATGGCCACCAGGGCCGTGATGCCTGCGATGAGCAGCCAGCCGTAGATTTCCTTCATCGACACTACGAGGGCCTGCAGCTGCACGGTGCCGTAGAGCGCGCCGAGAGGCGCGTGGGCGGCAATGGGGCTGACGTCGGTGAGAGCAGCGCCAAGCAGGGCGGCGTTGCGGGCCATGGTGTGTCGGAGCAGCTCGCCTACGATTGCAGGCCCGAGCGTGGCTCCCATGACGGCTCCTGTGAAGCCGTTGATGGTAAGTGCCTGCGGGAACACCTGGAACGGCAGTCCGCTCTGGACAATCGATGTGAGGAACACGATGGAGATAATCACCGATGCGGCTCCGCGGAGGAAGAGCGGCACGAAGAGCATCTCTTTCTCCACGCCGTAGTCGATGAGGAAGTAGAAGCAGGCGAGGTAGGCGATGGCAAGGGCGAATCCTATGGCAGTCATGGTCTTGTAGCGCCATTTGCGCAGGGCAAAAGTGAAGTAGGTGAAGGCGCAGCCGGCGATGATGCCGGCGAAGACGTACCAGTTGAGGTCGATGAGGTTGGTTTCGTCAAATCCGAGGATGGCTGCGGCGTAGCTGTGCTCGAACACGTGTTCCGTGGCCAGCAGCGTGAAGAACACGAGGTAGACAAGCGTGGCGCGCACGACGTTGCGGTTGCGCATGGCCCTGAGGGAGATGTAGGGATGGTGGAGGAATGACGCGCGCCACAGGTTGATGGCCGTGCAGGCTGCGCCGAGCAGGGCCGCGCCTCGTATTTCGACGGCGTCCCACCAGTCGTAGAAATTGCCGTAGACGCAGATGAACGTGAAGCACATCATGACGACAGCCCACAGCGCTGCGCCGATCCAGTCGATGCCGAGGATGGGGATGAACAGCGGCGCACGCACGGGGCGCACGAATATCAGCACCATGAGCATCATCAGCGCGAGCAGGCCGGTCATGGTCCAGTGCATGTATTCCCACTGCGAGAAGAAGGATGTGTAGACGGTGGCAATGCCGCTGAGCTGGATCGCGCTGTCGACCACGATGTAGACGTAGCAAAAGAACACTGCCATGTCGCGCGCCGGCGTGAGCCACAGCTGGATGGTGGAGTTGCAGGCGAAGGTGGCCTGCATGCGGAACCATCCGGCCACGAAGCATGTGGCCACGAGCAATGGCACGCAGGTGGTGTGCGCGCAGATGATGTTGGCGGCTATGAGCACGGCTCCGGCCGAGATGAGCTGTGTGCGGTTGGTGAAACGAAACTTGATGCGGAACATGACCGCGAAGTTGATGGCCATGCCTATGAGGGAGGCGTAGCCGGCCATGAGGATATCTTCCTGCATGAGTGCCGTCGTGCCCACCATGTCGGATGCGGCGGCGAGGTAGACGCCGCCGGAAAACTGGACGATGAGCACGAAGAAGATGAACAGCCATGGCTTCAGGCGCCGCGGGACGAAAGAGGGCACGTCGGGGATGTCGAACGGCCCTTGGGGTGCATGCCAGTCGCCCATATCAGTACTTGATCTCGCACTCTACATTCATGCCGGCGCGCAGACGGGCCATGTCGTCGGGGTTGTTGCCGGGAGCGAACTCGATGCGCACCGGCACGCGCTGGCGCACCTTGACGAAATTGCCGGCGGAATTGTCCTGCGGCAGCAGCGACAGCGAAGCGCCGGTGGCATTGGAGATGGATGCCACGATGCCCTTGAAGGAGACGCCGGGGATGGCATCAACTTTGATGTCGACTTCGCTGCCGGGGGCTATGTGGGGAAGCTGTGTTTCCTTGTAGTTGGCCGCTACCCATGTGTCGGATGTGTCGACTACATCGAGCAGGGTCTGGCCCGGCTGCACGAGCTGGCCTTCCACAATCTGCTTGCGCGAGGCGTAGCCGTCGCATGGTGCGGTGATGACGCAGTAGGAGAGGTTGAGCTCGGCTGTCTCCAGGAGTGCTTTGGCCAGTTCGATGCCGGCCTCGTTCTGGGCGATGCGCTGGCGCGTCTCGGCTACGACCGACGATGTGGCCGAACGCTGGCGGGCAAGTGTCTCGTAGCGGGCTTTCTTGGCTTCGAAATCGGTGCGTGCGGCATCATATTCCCGGCGCGTTACGGCATCCTGCTCCAGCAGTCTGGTGTAGCGGCGTAAGTCGGCCTCGGCCATGTCCATGAGCACTTTAGCTTCGGAAATGGAGGCTTCGGTGACGGCCACGTTGGCCGATGCTACGCCCACGGAACGGTCGGCGACGGAGCGTCCTGCCAGAGCGTTTGCATAGTCGGCGCGTGCCTGTGCCACGCGCAGGCGCATGTCGGCATCGTCGATGATGACGAGGGTGTCGCCTTTGCGCACGGGCTCGTATTCCTTGAACAGTATGCGGCTGATATAGCCCTGTACGCGGCTGTTGACGGGTACAATCTGTTGCCGCACCTGGGCATTGTCTGTGAACTCTACGCTTCCGAGGCGCATGAATTTGCTGCACACCCACACTACGGCGAGCGCGATTACTACGAGAGTGATGACGTAGGAAATTATTTTTTTAGTGCGGTGGTTCATATCTTACCGGTGGTGAAAAGGAGTTTGTAGTAATAGTAAATGATGTTGATGCGCGCGTTGACGAGCTGTTGCTCTGCGTCGAGCTTGGCGTTTGCTGCGTCGAGCAGGTCGGTGATCAAAGCCATGTCGGCGGAATAGCGCGTTGTGGTGGTGGCGTAGTTGCGTTCGGCCAGTTCAAGGCTTTTGTTCCGGGTTTTAAGTTCTTCGTAGGCTTCGAGATAGCGCACATAGTCGGCGCGCACGCCGAGGCTCACATTCTCGCGCTCTGCCTCGAGATTGTCGAGGGCAGTCTGCGTGGCGGCGCGGCTGCGTGCCAGCGACTTGTTGCTTTTGTAGAGAGAGGACAGGTTGTAGCTGACACCGACGCCTACATACCAGTAGCTGAGGTTGCGGTTGATGGGCGGCACCTCGACAAGGATGGGACCGTCGAGGGTCCATGCTGCCTTGATGCCAATCTTCGGCAGACGTTCGGCTTTGGCCAGGCGTTCGGCTTTTCGACTGATGTCTACGCCTGCGCCTGCGAGCTTGAGTGCCGGGGCGTTTGCTGCTGCCTCCTGCTGCCACGCGCTTTCGTCGGCCGAGGGAAGCGTGCGTGCGAGCAGGGTGGAGTCGGGGACAATGACGGTGCCGTCGGGAAGGCCGGCGGTGGTGACAAGGTTGTTGTTGAGGATGTTGAGGGTGTTGTTTAGCTTGATGAGCTGCAGCTCGAGATTTGAGACAAGCAGTTCGTAGCGTGTGATGTCGTTGCGCAAGGCCATTCCCTGATCGAAGCGTGCGTGCATCTCGTCGAGCACGCGGCGTGCCTGGGCTATGTTTTTTTCGACCACAGAGCGCAGGTTGGCGCATTTGTAGATGTCGAGGTAGAAGCCTGTGAGGCGGAAGCGGATGTTGTCGCGGCTCAGTTCGGTGGCGTAGCGTGCGGCTGTGGATTTCAGCTCGGCCATTTCTATGCCTGCAGTGATGGCGCCGCCGGCGTAGACGGGTTGTGTCAGGCTTAGGGAGAGTCCGTCGCCGAAATGCGGAATTGGGGCGAGCTGGTAGTCGGAGAAGTCGCGCTTGGTGGTGAATCCGTCGCCAATGTAGCTGACGGAGACCTGGGCGTTGATGTCGGGCAGGCGTCCTGCACGAGCTACGGCGATTTCGCGCTGTGCCTCTTCTTGGGCGGAAAAAGCCGGGCGGAGCTGTGCGCTGTTGCTCTCGGCAATCTCAAACAATTCTTCGATTGAGATGACCCGGGGCTGTGCGTCGGTGCACAACGTGGCGCCCAACAAGGCTGCGGCAAGCAGCCCTGTGAGCAATCGGTGATTGTTCATCGGGGATATTAAGACTTAAAAAATTAGGAATTGCAATAAGGAAACACGGCCTGCAACCGCAGGTCGCAGAAGCATGGGGAGGAGCTTATTGCGTGCTCTTCCAGTTCTCTTTGAACGCGAAATTCAGAATGGACACCGCCCTGCGGGGCGAGAAGAAATGTGTATCGGTCATATACGGCGTTTCTTTGTGAAACGCAGTGCAAAGTTACAAAAAATCCCGAAGTTTATGAAATAAAAAAGCCGAGACCATCGTTTGACGGTCTCGGCGTGTAGGTGTGGTGTCTGGCTAACCAATCCAATATCAGTTTGTTCAGCGGCGGCGGTTGCCGTTGCCTTGGCGTGCGGGAAGGGGTTTGGCGTCTTCGGTGAGTTTAAGCTCGGTGCCGTTGGCCAGTTCCACTTCGTAGCCTCCACGCTTGCGGGAGATTTCGGTGATGTACTGGCCGGGGTAGTTCTTCTCCACATGTGCGGCAATAGCGGCCGGCACGATAGCTGCAGGTACGGCCTTGCCGCGCGCGGCTTTAACGTCTTTCCAGTCGCCGTTGTCGCGGAATTCGATTTCGGCGCCGCCGGCGAGGTCAACCTCGTATTCTGCTCCGCGGTAGCCGTTGTCTTTTTCCGCTTTGCGCACGGTGTCGCCGGGGAAATGTTTGGCGATGAAAGTCTGGGCAGCTTTCGGGAGTGAGGTTGCTTTGATTGGTGTGCCGGCAAAAGTGAATGCTGAAGCGCCGGCTATGGCTACGGCTGCTATGAGTGTTGCGAGTTTTTTCATTTTTGTTCGTTCAGAAGGTTATATAGATTGTTGAATGTGTCGTTGTATTTGCGGCCGACTGGAATCTCGCGGTCGGAGTCGCGCAGATAGATTTTGCGGTTGGAGAAGCGGTCGATGGCGTGGAGCGCCACAATGAACGAGCGGTGCACGCGTACGAAACCCTCTGCCGGCAGGATGTTCTGCATCTCTTTCATGGTGATCTGCGAGAGTACCATTGGCTTGTCGCGGCGGAACACCTTGACGTAGTTGTCCATGGCTTCGATGAAGAGTATGTCGTCGGTGTCGATTACCACGTTTTTGTGTTCCACCTTGAGGGTGATTGTGGTGCGGCGCGCCGGAGTGTTTGTCTCCGGCAGACCTTTCCACTTCGCAGCTTTCTCCATGGCGCGTTCGAAGCGGGAATAGAAGATGGGCTTGTGGAGGAAGTCGACGGCGTCGACGTTGAAACCGTCGATGGCATACTGGGCGTAGGCGGTGGTGAATATGAGACATGTGCCCGGCGGGAGGGAACGGGCCAGCTCTACGCCGTTGTGGGAGTTCATTTCAATATCGAGAAATACGATGTCGGGATGTGTGGCGGCCACACACTCCATGCCTTCTACGGGCGAGGTGAAGCATCGCAGCTCCATGTTGCCGTAGCGTTTGCAGTATTCTCGTATGATGCTCAGGGCGATGGGTTCATCGTCGATAGCTACACATTTAATCATTCCAAATTTATGCTGAGTTCGACATAGAAATTTGTTTCGTCGCAGTTGATTGCGAGGTCGTGACGGCCCGGATAGAGGAGCTCGAGGCGTTTGCGGCAATTTTCGATGCCCATGTGCTCGCCTATGCGCCGCACGGGGAAGATGCGGTTGGAAGTGTTGAACGTCATGACGCCGTTGCTTTCGCGGAGCGAGATGCGTATGGTGCTATGCTCAACAGGCGACACGCCGTGCTTGAAGCAGTTCTCGACGAATGTGACGAGCAGCATCGGCGGCACCATCACCCGGCCGTCGGCGATGTCGATGTGAAGGTCGACGGTGGTCTTGTCGGTGAGGCGCAGCGACTGCAGGTCGACGAAGCGGCGTATATAGTCGGCTTCATCGCAGAGCGGCACGAAGTTGCGTGTTGAGGTGGTGTGGACGTAACGCATCATAGAGATAAACTTCTCGAGCGATTCCAGGGCGCGTTCGTTGCCTGTGAGGAAGAGACCGTAGAGGGAGTTGAGAGTGTTAAACATGAAATGGGGCTTGATCTGGGCCCTGTAGATCTCGATTACGGCGTGGTCGCGTTCGGCCTCGACCCGGCGTCGGTAGGCGCGCAGGATGTTGGTCTGCGTGAGCAGTCCTACTGCGAAACTGAAAGCCTCTACTATCATGAACAGCGACCACACGGCCTGCTGATAGGGCTGCATGTAGGGAAACACGCGGGCGATGCCCACATCGTGGATGTTGAGCTTGGGGGTGTATAGCATTACGCGCGATAGGCCGTAAGTGACGAGCAGCGACACCGCGA
Organism: uncultured Porphyromonadaceae bacterium; assembly: GCA_947175495.1. GTDB lineage: Bacteria > Bacteroidota > Bacteroidia > Bacteroidales > Muribaculaceae > CAG-873. Next base: position 10,507 of record CAMWNB010000039.1, read on the forward strand.
TGCCTATGACGCCGGCCGTGGCCGAGCGGCGTCCCTTGAACAGGCTGGGCACGGTGACGAGCCTGTTGGTGAAATAGAGCCCGTAGAGCCACACTACCATGGCTATTACATACCACGGGAAGTTGTGCATCCATCTCTCTATGGGAAAAATCAGCATCATCATCGGGAGGACGATGATGCAGAACACGAGGTCGATATAGGGCGATATGTTTTTCACCGATGGCTTAAACGGATTATTTTGCAAAGTTAAATATTTTATTATTAAGTAAATAATGACGGCCTGCGTGTTGGCCATTATTATAGTGGCGTTTGTCAGTAATTTATATGACGGATATTCGGCCTCAAGGTTTAATGGCGTAATTTTGCTACAAAATCAAAAGCAATGACAGTAAAAACCTTCATAGACCGGCCTATTCTTGCAGGCGTGATTTCTGTGCTAATCATCATAGTGGGAGCGCTCGGACTTGCACGCCTTCCTATCGAACAGTTTCCGAACATCGCGCCTCCGACGGTGCGTGTGACCGCCACATATACCGGCGCCAATGCGGAGACGGTGATGAAGAGCGTGATTGTGCCTCTTGAGGAATCGCTCAACGGCGTGGAGGACATGATGTATATGACATCGACTGCCACCAACACCGGCACGGCTTCGATAACAATCTATTTCAAGCAGGGCACTGACGCAGACATGGCCGTGGTGAACGTGCAGAACCGCGTGGCATCTGCGCAGGGACTTTTGCCGGCCGAGGTGACCAAGAGCGGTGTGACGGTGCGCAAGCGCCAGAACAGCACGCTCAAGTCGATAACGCTTTACAGCCCCGACGATACGTACGATGCCAACTTTCTGACCAATTACATGAAAATCAACATCGAGCCGCAAATTTCGCGTATAGCGGGAGTGGGCGAAGTGAATATCTTCAGCGCCGAATATGCCATGCGCATATGGCTCGACCCTGCGCGCATGTCGCAGTACGGGCTTGTGCCGGCCGATGTCGACAAGGTGCTGGCAGCGCAGAACATAGAGTCGCCGACGGGTACGCTCGGAGCGGAATCGCTCAACACCTTCCAGTATGTGCTCAAATATAGAGGCCGCTATGAGGATGTCGACGAGTACGAGAATCTTGTGGTGGCCGCGCTGCCTGATGGCAGCGTGCTGCGGCTGAAGGATATCGCCACCGTCGAGCTTGGCGCGCAGAACTATGCGATGGAGAGCCAGACAAGCGGCCATCCCGGCGCCAATGCCATGATCGCTCAAACGGCCGGTTCTAATGCCAATGAGGTGATTATTGAAATTGACCGCACGCTCGACGAGATACGCGAGACGCTTCCTCCGGGGATGGTGCTGACGGATATTTCCAGCACGAAGGACTTCCTGGACGCGTCGATATACAAGGTGGTGGAAACGCTGGTGATTGCGCTTGTGCTGGTGGTGTTGGTGGTGTTCGTGTTCCTGCACGACTTGCGTGCGACCCTCATTCCGGCGGTGTCTATCATCGTGTCGCTCGTCGGCACCTTCGCATTCATTTATGCCGTGGGCTTTACACTGAACATGCTGACGCTTTTTGCCATCGTGCTTGTCATAGGCACGGTGGTTGACGACTCGGTGGTGGTGGTTGAGGCCGTACAGGCGAAGTTCGACGAAGGCGAACGCGATCCCTACGAGGCTACTGTCAAGGCTATGGGCGGGCTGTCGGCTGCGCTTATCACCACCACTATTGTGTTCATGGCCGTGTTTATCCCTGTTTGTTTCATGGGCGGCACGTCGGGCACTTTCTACAAGCAGTTCGGCCTGACAATGGCTGTGGCCGTCGGTATCTCTCTTGTCAATGCCATGACGCTGTGCCCGGCGCTGAGCGCTCTGCTGATGCGCTCCCGCAGGCCCGATGGAGAAAAGCTCAGCTACGCGCAGCGTTTCCACTACGCTTTCGACAACACTCTGCATGCCGTGGTAGGGCAGTATCGCACCGGCGTGGCATTCCTGCTGCGGCGTAAGTGGGTGGTGCTAATGCTTTTTGCGCTCTCAGTGGGTGGCCTGTGGTGGCTTATGTCCACGACAAAGACCGGCCTTGTGCCGCAGGAGGACATGGGCACGATAAGCCTTAACGTGCAGGTGGCTCCGGGCACCAATATCGCGGCTACCTCTGAGATAATGGACGAGATAGAGAATGCCATAAAAGACATACCCGAAATCAGCATATACTCGCGTGTGACGGGCAAAAACGCCCGCCACGACCAGTCGGCCTCGGCCGGTTCGTTCAACATCCGCCTGCGCGACTGGAATGAGCGCCGTGAGCCGGGACAGGACATAAACTCTGTAATCAACGAGATATACCGCCGCACGTCCGGCATAGCTTCGGCGCAGGTGCGCGCCTCGCAGCAGCCCATGATTTCCGGCTACGGCACGGGCAGTGGCTTTGAACTGTATGTGCAGGACCGCTCGGGCCGTACTACCGACGAGCTGCTGGCAGTGACGCGCGCGTTCATCGACTCGCTGAACGCACGTCCGGAGATTTCCCGCGCCTATACGACTTTCGACACCAAGTATCCGCAATACATGGTCGAAGTGGATGCGGCCAAGTGCCTGCAACACAATGTATCACCGGCCGACGTGCTGTCGGTGCTGGCCGGCTATGTGGGCGGCAGTTATTCGTCGAACCTCAATAAGTTCACCAAGCTGTACCGCGTGATGGTGCAGGCTGCTTCCGAGTATCGTCTCGACACGGAGTCGCTGAAGCGCATGTATGTGCGTACCGGTGACGGAGAAATGGCTCCGATAAGCAATTTCATCACACTTACACGCGTGTACGGCTCGGAGAGCCTTTCGCGCTTCAACCTGTTCCCGTCCATTTCTGTGTTCGGAGAACAGGGCGAGGGTTATAGTTCCGGCGAGGCAATCGCCGCCATTAAGGATGTGGCGTCGCGCTATCTGCCGTCGGGCTATGGCTACGAGTTCGGCGGCATGTCGCGCGAGGAGTCGTCGACGGGCAACACAACAGTGCTTGTGTTCAGCATCTGCCTGGTGTTCATATATCTGATACTCTGCGCGCTGTACGAAAGCCTTACCATTCCGTTCGCCGTTATCGCTGCTGTGCCGTTTGGCCTTGCCGGCTGCTTCCTTTTTGCGCGCTGGTGGGGACTGGAGAACAATATATACATGCAGATAGGTCTGATCATGCTCATCGGTCTGCTGGCCAAGACAGCCATTTTGCTGACAGAGTATGCCACGGCACGCCGCAAGGAAGGCATGAGCCTTGTGGCTGCAGCCGTGTCGGCGGCGAAAGCCCGTTTCCGTCCTATCATCATGACCTCGGCCACGATGGTGTTCGGCATGCTTCCGCTGATGTTTGCGAGCGGAGTGGGAGCCAATGGCAATATATCAGTCGGTGTAGGCACTGTCGGCGGATTGCTGTTCGGCACTCTGGCCCTACTGTTTGTCGTGCCGGTGCTGTTTGTCATGTTCCAGGCTCTTCACGAGCGCATCATGCCGTCGAAGCGACGTCTGTGATTTTGCCACTTGTTTGATGGCGTTTGCCAATTGGATGGCGTTCGTCATTGTTGGTAATGGGTTGATTAGCCACATGATAGCTCTGCGCATACTCAAAAGTGGGTATTTTTTATAGCTGCGAAAGTCCCGAACTTTGCACTGTAAATAGTAAGTAACATATATTCGAGTATGTCATATATCAGCAGATGTGTTTTTCTTGTGGCGACGATAATGGTGCTGTCGGTCAGTGCCTTTGCCGATGAAGCCACAGGAATGATATCGGGCAAGGTGCTGTCGGACGCCGGCGAGCCGGTGGATTACGCCACTGTTTTCCTTAAAGGCACGCCACACCTTAGTTCGGCAAATGAGAAAGGTTTGTATCACATAACGGCGCCTGCAGGCAAGTATACCCTCGTGTGCTCTTCGGTGGGTTTTGAGAAAGTGGAGGTGCCGGTGACGCTCAAGGCCGGAGAGCGTGCGAAGCTCAACATAAAGATGAAGTCGTCGGCGCAGCTCGGCGAGGTGATTGTTGTAGGCAGCCAGCTCAGCAAGGTCAAGAACTCGGCATTCAACGCTACAGCCGTGAACACCCGCGAGCTCGTGAACACCACAAAGACCCTCAGCGAGGCTCTGGCTAAGGCGCCGGGCATGAAAATCCGCGAGAGCGGCGGCGTGGGCTCCGACATGGCTGTGACCATGGACGGTTTCAGCGGCAAGCACGTCAAGGTGTTCATTGACGGCGTGCCGCAGGAAGGCGTAGGCAGTTCTTTCGGTCTCAACAATATCCCGGTGAACTTTGCCGACCGTATCGAGGTGTACCGTGGCGTGGTGCCTGTCGGCTTCGGCTCAGATGCCATCGGCGGTGTCATCAACATCGTGACGCCGCGTCGCCAGAGGCGCTGGTTCGTAGATGCCTCTTACAGCTATGGGTCGTTCAACACCCACAAGTCCTATGTCAACTTCGGACAGACGTTGCGTAACGGATTCAAGTATGAAATCAATGCCTTCCAGAACTACTCCGACAACAGCTATCGCATATACTCGCCGGTGGAGGATTTCCAGACAGGCGCTATCGACAATTCTGTGCGCGAACATGTGAAGCGTTTCAACGACACATACCACAATGAAGCCGTTATAGCTAAACTGGGCTTTGTCAACAAGCCGTGGGCCGACCGCCTGCTTGTGGGATTCAACTACTCCCACATGTACAAAGAAGTGCAGACGGGCGTGCGTCAGGAGATAGTGTACGGACAGAAGCACCGCCACGGCCACAATATCATGCCCTCGCTTGAATACGGCAAGCGCAATCTGCTGGTGCGCGGTCTTGATGTGGCGCTGAACGCCAACTACAATCTTGACAACACCACGAATGTGGACACGGCAACGGTCAAGTACAACTGGCGCGGCGAAACACAGCCTATGAACAGTCCCGGCGAGCAGTCCTATCAGCTGTCGAAGGCTGTAAACCACAACTGGTCGGCGGCTTTTACAGCCAACTATCGCCCGGGAGAGAAACATCTGTTCACTTTCAACGATGTGTTCAATGCTTTCCGCCGCCATAATGAGAATCTGCTGACAACGCCGCCGTCGAAAGACGAGTTCGCCAAGGTGACGAGCAAGAACATCGCAGGCCTGTCGTACAGATTTACTCCATCCGACAAGCTCAACCTGTCGGTGTTCGGCAAGCAGTACCACCAGCATGTGTCGGGTCCGATGGCTACGACATCTGCCCAGGATGCCTATGAACTCACGTCGCGCTCTGTCGACTGCTTTGGCTTCGGTGCGGCCGGCACATGGTTCATGCCGCTGGGACTGCAGCTCAAGGCCTCTTACGAGAAGGCCTACCGCCTGCCCACTATAGAAGAGATGTTCGGCGACGAGGATCTTGAAGTCGGCGACATATCTCTGAAACCGGAAGCCAGCCATAATGTTAATCTCAACCTTAGCTACAATGCCAACTTCGGCAGCAACAACGTATATGTGGAGGCCGGATTCATATATCGTGACACCCGCGATTACATTCAGCGCAACATCATGGCGCTGAGCGGGGGCAAGTCGGCAGCCACCTATGTTAACTATGGCAAGGTGGACACCAAGGGATTCAGTATTTCTGCCCGCTACAGTTTCGCTCGCTGGGTGAGCGTGGGCGGCAACTTCACCCAGATGAATGTGCGCGACAACATGCCCACCGCCCAGGGCAGCACAGTGGCAAATCTTTCCTACGGCGAGCGTATGCCCAACCTCCCATATATGTTCGCCGACAGTGATGTGAATTTCTATTGGCACGGTCTCGGACGAAAGAGCAACGTGCTCACAGTCTCCTACGACAATCAGTACACGCACAGCTTCACATATTATTCTGCCAACATCGGATCGCGCAACGACGACTACCTTGTGCCCGACCAGTTCGCTCACAATCTCACCGTGAGCTATGGTATTGCCAATGGCCGCTACAATCTGTCGCTGGAATGCCGCAACTTCACCGATGCGCGTCTGTACGACAATTTCAGCCTTCAGAAAGCCGGACGTGCTTTCTATGGCAAAGTGAGAATATATTTCGGAAACTAACCAATCAATAATTATGACAAAAAAATATTTCCGCGGCGCCATGCTTGCCGCAATGCTTCCGGCGCTGGCTCTTACAGCCTGCTCCGACGACAAAGACGAACCGATACAGAATCCGGACACGCCCACGCCTACTCCCACAGTCGAGGCAAAGTATGTTTTCGCCACCACCGTGCAGGGTTCCAATGGCACCACCAATGTGCTTCTGACCGGCGAATCGCTCGATGAAGGCACCATCACCACCGTGGGCAACGGACTGCAGAACGACGGCGCCACGCAATGGGTGTTCTACCGCGACTATCTCTATGCCCTTACTTATAACCAGGGCAACGCCGGCGCTACGCGCAGCTACATCCTTAATGCCGACGGCGAGATGGAGGCCCGCAACCGCACATATAAAATCAACCGCTTCTCATCGTATGGAGCGTATGACAACGACATCATCACCATGTCGACAGGTGCAGGTCCCGAACAATTTGCCGATGCCAACGGCTACCTTCCCATGACACTGCTTGTCACCTACCTGGATGTTGTAAACCAGTCCATGCGCGAAAACAACACCACCACCGGAGCGTACAGCATGGAGAATTTCCTCGGCAACGGTGAGTACGTCACTCTTTCCGGTGCAGAGCAGAGCGGCAGCAAGCTGTACTGCGGCGCGGTGCCCATGGGTCTCAGCCAGTACGGTTCGGCCTATGAAGGCGGCCGATGGATCAAGGAGGGCAACGAAAGCCTCGTGCACACCAGCGACGGCGGCACGGGGGCAGGCGGATACAAGGCCGGAGAACTTGTGGGCACGCAGTATCCCGATGAATGCTGGGTGGCTATCTACGACAACGAGGACATGCTGAATCCCAAACTGGCATATACGGACAAAATCAGTACGCCTTGCGGTCGCTTCCGCTCGCAGTATTACCAGACGGTGTGGGCTGATGACAAGGGCGATATCTATGTGTTCTCCTCGAGCTATGCCAAGACTATGAGCGACACGCGTCAGCAGACACAGCATCCCGCCGGCGTGTGCCGCATCAAGGCTGGCGAGACCGAGTTCGACAACTCCTACTATTGCAACATCGAAGAACAGACTCCCGGCGGCGACCGCTCGTTCATGCGCTGCTGGCCGGCAGGCGGCAGCTGCTTCATCATGGTGATGTATGACCGTGCGCTCACCGAAGCCAATCCTGCAGCCACAGAGCTCGCCATCTTTAATGCCGAGACGAAGAAACTGACTTATGTCACCGGCTTGCCCGCAGGCGTATCGTCAATAGGCAAGACAGTGTATGCACAGAACGGCAAGGTGTATATTCCCGTTAACGTCGAGAACGAATATCCCGCCATCTATGCCATTGACACCACTACGGCTGTAGCCGTCAAGGGCGTCACCATAGAGGCCACCGACATCACCGGCTTCGGTTGTCTCAGCCCCGTAGAATAATCATTTGTACGCACCTTCAGAGGTGTCCATTCATTGAACATTATGAAATTCTTCCATAAGATACATCTGTGGCTGTCGGTGCCGTTCGGCATCTTCATCACTCTCGTGTGTTTCTCCGGCGCCATGCTTATATTCGAGCAGGAGGTGACCCGCGCCTTGCGCAGCGAAGTTTACTATGTGGCAGAGGTGAAAAGTGAGTCCATTCCCATGGACAAACTCCTGGAGAGCGTGAAAGCCACTTTGCCCGACAGCGTGAGCATCAGCGGCGTCACAGTGTGCTCCGATCCTTCACGCACCTACCAGGTGAGCCTTACCAAACCACGCCGTGCGTCGATATTCGTCGACCAGTACACCGGCAACGTCACCGGCCGCTATGAGCGCCTGGGATTCTTCTCCACCATGTTCAAGATGCACCGTTGGCTGCTTGACAGCGCCAACCCGCACGGCGATGGAGTGAAGGTGGGCAAGGTGCTTGTGGGCATATCCACGCTCATTTTTGTGGTCGCGCTCATCTCTGGCATCGTCATCTGGTGGCCGCGCGCGCGCAAGAACCTGCGCCGTTCTCTCTCCGTGCGTTTCTCCGACGGATGGCGCGTGTTGTGGAAAAGCCTGCATGTGGCCGGCGGTATGTACGCCGCTTTGTTTGTGCTTGCGATGGCTCTGACGGGTCTCACATGGTCGTTCGACTGGTATCGCTCGGCGTTCTATGCCGTGTGCGGTGTAGAACATACACCACGAAACTTCGGTCAGGCACCGGCTGCCGGCAATAAGGCGGAAAACCGCGGTGAACGCGCCGAAGGCGAGCGTCGTCAAGGTCGCGGCGAAGGCGGCGAAGGCCGTCGTGGCCGTGGCGAGGGCCGTGGTGGCCACCGCCGCTCCGAATTCGGCCGCTGGCAGCAGGTCTATGACGAGCTCCGCGCTCAGAACCCCGCTGCGCCGCAGATTACCATCGGCCCGGAAACGGCATCCGTGACGCTCGGCACCGCAGGCAATGTGCGTGCGGCCGACCGCTACGAGTTCAATCGCCGCACCGGAGAGGTGAGCCCTGCTACGCTTTATGCCGATGCCAACGAGGCCGACCATCTGCGCGGCTGGATCTACTCCATACACACCGGTGCTCTCGGCGGTCTGTTCACGCGCATACTATGGTTGCTTGCCGCGTTGCTCGGAGCCACGCTGCCGCTCACGGGCTACTACATATGGATAAAGCATCTTACCAGAAAAAAGGATGCCGCTCCCGCCCGGACAGCATAATCTGACATTTACCACTATAAAGTAGCCGACACCCGCATGTCGGCTACTTTTCGTATGCAGAGGTCAAAGAATTTTGTTAACTTTGCTCGCTTTTTTTTGAAATTACAGACTATGACAAATACAGTTCAGTTCAGTAAGAAATATTATGTGTTTCTTATCGTGTTTTTAGGGATGCTTTCGGCTTTCGGACCGTTTGTGACGGATATGTATCTCCCGACACTTCCTTCAATGGCGGATATATTCCACACAACGCCTTCGCTGGTGCAGATGGGGCTTGCCACGAGCATGCTCGGCCTTGCGGTGGGCCAGGTGTTCTTCGGCCCGCTCAGCGACAAGTACGGGCGCCGCATGGTGCTTATCGCCGCCATGGTGCTGTTTGCGGTGTCTACGGTGGTGAGCATCTATTCGCCAACAATTGAATTTTTCAATGTGTGCCGTTTTGTGCAGGGTCTCGGAGGCGCGGGTGGCATAGTGCTGTCGCGTTCGATCTCAACCGACTGCTATTCCGGCAGGGAGTTGGCCAAGACTCTGGCTATCATCGGCGCCGTCAATGGCATTGCTCCCGTCACGGCTCCTGTCATTGGTGGTGTTGTGGCCGGCGCAGTGGGCTGGAAGGGCATCTTCTGGATTCTTTTCGCATTGGGTGTTGTGCTTGCCGGCATGTGCCTTGTGTTTCGCGAGTCGCTCCCGCGCGACAGCCGCCACACGGGGTCGGTGTTCAGTCTTATGTCGGCTTTCCCCCGGCTTGTGCGCATGCCCTATTTTCGTGTGTATGTGCTCATGTTTGGATTTGCCAACGGCGTATTGTTCGCCTACATCTCGTCGGCATCGTTCATAATACAGAACTATTTCCACTTTTCTGAACTGGCGTTTGCTGTGATTTTCGGAGTTAACGCGCTTGGCATTGGCATAGGTTCGGCGCTGGCGCTCAAGTTTAAAAAAATGACCGACGCCGCCGTTTTCGGCGCCGTCGGTGCTGGGTTGTTCTCGGTGCTTCAGCTCGTGTGCTACGTTCTGTTTGATGCTTTCGCGTCGTACGAGGTGCTCACATTCGGTCTGCTCGTGAGCGTGGGCTATATTTTCACCTCTGCCACCACACTTGCCATGGACGAAGGCCGTGCTTTCGTTGGCGCTGCATCTGCCATTTTCGGAGCTACGGGTTTTCTATTCGGAGGCATTGTGTCGCCACTTGTCGGCATGGGCAACATCATGAGCACCACGCTGGAGATCATTGCAGTGTGCTCGTTTTCCGCACTGGCTTTCGCCGTAGTGGCCCGGCGTCGGCGCTCAGCGGTGCTGGCGGAATAGCCACTCGCGTGCGGCTGTGAGTTTGTAGGCGTAGTCGAAAGAGTACATGTGCTCGCTGCCCTTGCCGTCGTCGGGAAGTACGCTGCCGGGAGTGAATTCAATGATATTGACAGGGGCGTCTTTGGCAAACATTTCGTTGGCCAGTTTGTCTTGCTCGGCTTCGGGCAGCTTGGCGCTCCATTCGGCGAACGCATATTTCACGCCGTCATTGTCGGCTGCTTTTTCAAGAGGTTGCAGGCATGTGTAGGCCCTGCCTTTGTCGCCGGCTATGAAGTAAACGAACCTGTGGCGGGCAAGTTCTGTGAATGTGTCGGTGGCCCAGTGGCAGTCGACGAATATCGATGCTGCGAATATGGAGGGGTAGGTGACGTTGTAGTACATGGAAATCATGCCGCCCATCGACTGCCCCGTGGTGTAGAGGCGAGTGGTGTCTACGTTGTTGGATGCCACCACGCTGTCAAGCATGCGTATTACGACGTCCACTTCGTCGGTGTGTTCGTAAGCGTCGTTGACAGCTACGCCTGAGAATTGCGGCACAAGCACATAGCATGGATGGTCTTTCTGCCATTCGTCCGTGGCCCACACAAGCGCTCCGTAGCCTTGGGTGAGCGGCAGTGTCACGTTGTCGCCGGGAGTGCTGGCGTCAGCGATGAAGAGCACAAGGGGATAATTCTTGCCGGGTTCTGAATCCTTGGGCGAGTAAAGGTTGTAGTGCATGGTTATGCCTGTGGAGTCATCTTTGTAGCTGAGTTGGCGGAACTGTGGCACGACGGAGGCTATCATGGCCTGCAGAGTGCTGTCGGAACTTTTGTCGATGGCTGGGCCGCCGCCAGGTTTGCCGAGTTGGGGACCGCCGGGTTTGCCGTTGCTCCGGGGACTGTCGGCGTTTGCGTCGGTTGTTTCTGCTTTATTGTTGCCGGATCCGGATGTGCATGCTGTGAATGCAGGAATGGCACACGCTATTGCTGCGGCAAGCAGTGCGCCGGATGTGATGTGTCGTAGATTCATTTTATCAAGACGTTAGATGTATAAATTATAATAATAAGAC
>CAMWNB010000040.1 GCA_947175495.1 uncultured Porphyromonadaceae bacterium
ACATAGTACTATAATTTAACTTTATTTCACCATATCTTAAAAATACCTTAAAACGACGAGACGAATTAAACTTCGGGCATTCAGACGCGTCTTAATGATACAAGCTTCAAAAACACCTCAGCGACTTGAGTAGAATACAATAATACTTTTTGATTAGAACAGAAGCGCCGACTCGCGAAGAATCGGCGCTTTCTTGTTTTTCCTTGCCCACCTGCCGATTTTTGTCTAACTTTGGAAAAAATAAAACAGGCGGCGCGCCGTTATATTTAATAATATGAGAAAGACTCTTTTGCTTAGCATGATATCGGCCGCGATGCTGGCCCTCGGCGGCTGCGGCGGCTCCAAGCTCGCCACTGCCGACGAGCAGCTGGCGCGCGGCGAATATTTCGACGCGTCGAAAACCTACCGCAAAATCTACAACCAGCTCACCAAGCGCGAGGAGCGACCGCTGCGCGGCCGGGTGGCCTTCAGCATGGGAGAGTGCCACGAGAAACTCAACCAGTTTGCCCGCGCTTCGGCTGCCTATCAGAACGCGCTGCGCTACGGCTATGCCGACTCCACGCTGCAGCTGCGCATAGCCCGCACGCTGCACGCCGACGGCAAATACGCACCCGCCATAAAGGCCTACGAAGAATATCTGCGCTACCATCCCGACGACCGCGATGCGCAGACGCGCCTGGCCGGCGCACGAATGGCGGCCCAGAAGACCGCGCCCACACGCTATGTGGTGCGCCAGCCCAAGCTGTTCAACACGCGCCGCGCCGACTACGCTCCCATGTACGCGCGCGAGCCGCAGGAGCAGCTGTTCTTCACCTCCACGAGCGAGAAATCAGCCGGCACGCGCAAAAGCGAAATCACCGGAATGAAGAACGGCGACGTGTGGGTGTCCATCAAGAACGAACGCGGCGAATGGCAGCGCCCCACAGCCGTGGAAGGCGAGCTCAACAGCGAGCTCGACGAAGGCATCGTCAGCTTCACCCCCGACGGCCAGACAATGTATCTGACCAAAGCACGCCGAGAGCCCAATGCGCCCACAGGTGTGGAAATATACACCTCGCAGCGCTCTGAAGCAAAATGGAGCGCCCCGGTGAAATATGAAATAACCGCCGACACGCTCAGCAGCTACGGCCACCCGGCCGTGTCGCCCGACGGACGCTGGCTGTACTTCACCAGCGACATGCCCGGCGGCAGCGGCGGACTCGACATATGGCGCGTCAACCTCAACGAGCGCCAAGGCTCGCTCGAGAACATGGGCGAATGGATCAACACCCCCGGCGACGAGATGTTCCCCTATGTGCGCACCGATTCCCTGCTCTACTTCGCCAGCGACGGCCATCCCGGCTACGGCGGCCTCGACCTGTTCTGCGCACGACTTATGCCCTCCGGAGGCTGGCAGGTGACCAACATGGGCAAACCCATCAACTCGGCCGGCGACGACTTCGGCATCACATTCACTGAGGGCGAGAACGGCTTCTTCAGCAGCAACCGCGGCGACGGACGCGGCTACGACCACATCTACTCCTTCGAGCTGCCCGATCTCAAGATCACCATCCAGGGATGGGTGCTCGACCGCGACGAGGAGCCCGTGCCGAACGCCGTCATACGCATCGTCGGCAACGACGGCAGCAACCAGAAGCAGATGGCACGGCCCGACGGATCATTCTCGTTCCCCCTGCAGCGCGGCGTCAGCTATGTGATGCTCGCAGGCGCCAAGGGCTACCTCAACGCCAAGCAGGAATTCACAAGCGACACAGCCGAAGAGGACGCCGTCTACGACGTGGACTTCATACTCGCATCCATCACCAAGCCGGTGGTCATCGACAACATCTTCTACGACTTCGACCGCGCCACATTGCGCCCCGAGAGCAAGGCCGCGCTCGACGAGATGGCCCAGGTGCTGCGCGACAATCCCAACGTGACCATCGAGATGGCATCGCACACCGACCGCCACGGCACCGACGAGTACAACATCAACCTGAGCGCCCGCCGCGCGCAGTCGGTCATCGACTACCTGATCTCCACCGGCATCTCGCCCGACCGCCTGCAGTCGCAAGGCTACGGCGAATCGCGACCAAAGACAATCACCAAAAAGCTCGCCCGCGAGCATCCCGAATTCAAGGAAGGCGACGTGCTCACCGAAGAATATATCCTCGCCCTGCCGGAGGAACAGCAGGAAACAGCCGACCAGATAAACCGCCGCACCGAGTTCCAGGTGCTGTCCATTGACTATCAGATGTACTGATGAAGTTCCGCACCGAAATAGAGCCATTGCGATGCGCGCCCATCGGCGCCGACGACAGCCTGGTGCTGCTCGGTTCGTGCTTCGCCGACAACATGGGCGAGCGGCTTGCACAGCACGGCTTCAGCGTGGTGCGCAACCCCCTCGGGCCGCTGTTCAACCCCATGTCGGTGGCCGCGGCGCTGACGCGCGCCCTCGACGACAGCCTTTTCACCCGCGACGACCTCGTCTGCCGCAAAGGCATCTGGCACGCCATGGACGCCGCCGCGCGCTATCAGGCTGCCGATGCCGATGCGCTGCTCGCTGCGCTCAACCGCGACTTCGCCCCCCTGCGCGAGGCCATGCGCGCGCCATGCGTCCTGTTCGTCACCCTCGGCACGGCCTACGTCTACCGCCTGCGCGAGACCGGCACCATCGTGGCCAACTGCCACAAGCTGCCCGCCTCGGAATTCGTGCGCGAGCGCGTAAGCGCCGACACCATTGCCGCCGCCTGGCGTCCGCTGCTGCAACGCCTCGTCGCACGCGGCGTGCGAGTGGTGTTCACAGTCAGTCCCGTGCGCCATGTGGCCGACGGTCTCCACGCCAACAACCTCAGCAAGGCCACGCTCCTGCTCGCCGTCGACGCCCTCGGCGCCGAGTACTTCCCGGCCTATGAAATTGTGTGCGACGACCTCCGCGACTACCGCTTCTACGCCTCCGACCTGAAGCACCCCTCGGAAGCCGCCATTGATTATATTTACGAACGATTCGCCGACGCCTACTTCAGCGCGGCCACAAAAGAAACAGCCCGGGCACGCCACGCTGCCTTTCTGCGGCAGGCCCACCGCCCCGGCAACTCCATCCTATGAAATTCTCACTCGAAGACATCGCCGGAATAGTGGGCGCCCGCATGGAAGGCGCACCGGCAGCCCCCACCGTAGACATACTGCTCACCGACAGCCGCACTGCCACCGACCCCTCGCGCAGCCCGCTGTTCGTGGCCCTGCGCACGCCATCCGGCGACGGCCACCGCTACGTCAAGGACATGTACCGACGCGGAGTGCGCGCGTTCATCGTCGACGAGGTGCCGCAGGTGATGCGCAGCGTGGCCGACGCCACATTCCTCGTCGTGCCCGACACCATACAGGCGCTGCGCATGCTGGGAGCGGCAGCACGCCGCGCCTACGCAGGCACCGTCGTGGCCATCGGCGGCAGCCGGGGAAAGACGCAGGTGAAAGAACTGCTCAACGCCGCCCTGCAGCCCTGCGCCTGGCGGTCGCCACGCTCATGGAACTCGCAGATAGGCGTGCCGCTCAGCCTCTTCGCCATCGACCCCGCGAGCCGCTACGCCATCATCGAGGCGGGAATCGACGGACCCGGCCAGATGGACACCCTGGCGCCGATGATTGCTCCAGAAATAGGCGTGCTCACAGCCATCACCGGCGAGCACGACGCCGGATTTGAATCGCGGCAGCAGAAGATAGCCGAGAAATGCAAACTCTTCGCCGGATGCCGAACCATCGTGTGCGACACAAGCGAACCCGACGCCCCCGCCGCCCTGCGCCGCCTCTACCCGGCGGCGCGCATAGTCGAAGCCGGCGGCAAAGACGCCATAGCCCGAGCAGTGCTGGCCGAGTTGGGCTTCGATGTCACCGACACGGTGCGGCGCGAAATGGCACGCGTGGCCGACGTCTCGACGCGCATCGACGTCAACGAGGGCACCGGGGGATGCCTCATACTCTCCGACAACTTCACCCCCGATCTGCCCTCGCTCGACGCCGCGCTCGATTTCATGGCGCGGCGTGCCACCGCCGGCCGCAGCGCCACGCTCATAGCCGGCGACCTGATGCACGCCCCCGGCGCATCGCCCGAGGCCGTGCGCGCCCTCTATGCCTCGCTCGCAGCCATGATGCGGCACCGCGGCATCGGACGTCTCATCGGCGTAGGGCCGGAAATATCAGCCATGAGCGATGTCTTCGACCCGCTCACCGCCTCGGAATTTACTGTCGATGCCGCCGACTTCGGACGCCGTTTCAGCAGTGCCGACTTCGACCGCGAGCTCATCCTGCTGCACGGCGACGCCGCCACCATGCGTCCTATTAAGAACATGCTCGCCAACGCCGCACACGACACCGTGCTGGAAATCAACCTCGACGCACTGGTCCACAACTTCAACGCCTTCCGCTCGCTCATGCCCAAGACCTGCGGCATCGTGGCCATGGTCAAGGCTTCGGCCTACGGCATAGGCGCCGTCGAGGCGGCCAAGACACTCCAGAGCCATGGCGCGGCCTATCTGGCAGTAGCCGTCGTCGACGAGGGTGTGAGCCTGCGCGATGCAGGAATCACCATGCCCATAATGGTGATGAACCCCATCACCACCAATTTCCGCGCGCTGTTCAACTACCGTCTGGAGCCGTCCGTATTCTCCATCGGCGAACTGAAGCACATCGCAGCCGAAGCGAGCGCCGCCGGCTGCGGCGATGTGGCCGTGCACATCAAGCTCGACACGGGCATGCACCGCACCGGATTCACCGGCGACGAACTGCCCTTGCTGGCCGAAACGCTGCGCGCGCTACCGCACATCCGCGTGGCGTCGGTGTTCAGCCACCTCGCCACGGCCGACTGTCTCGACCAGGACGACTACACCGAGCTGCAGCTCGACACATTCGAGCGCATGAGCACACAGCTCGCGGCCCTGCTCGGCACCCCGCTGCGCCGCCACGTGCTCAACACGGCCGGCATGCTGCGCTTCGGCAGCCGCTCATGCAGCTACGACATGGGCCGTCTCGGCATCGGCCTCTACGGCATCTCGCCGCTGCCACCCGCGGCCACGCCGGTGGAACTGCAGCCCGTAGCCACGCTCACGACCACTGTGATTGCCCTGCGCAGCTACCCCGCCGGCGCCACCGTGGGCTACGGCCGCCGCGGCGTGCTCACACGCGACTCGGTGGTGGCCACGCTCCCCATCGGCTATGCCGACGGCATCGACCGCCATCTGGGCTGCGGCAACGCCCGCTTCCGCGTGCGAGGAGTCGAGTGCCCCACCCTTGGCAACATCTGCATGGACATGTGCATGCTCGACGTCACCGACGCGCCCGGCGTGTCCATCGGCGACGCCGTGGAGATATTCGGCCCCACGCTGCCCATCGAACGCCTCGCCGACACACTCGGCACAATCCCCTACGAGATCATCTCCACGATAAGCCCGCGCGTACGCCGCATCTACTATCACGAATAATCGCCTCTATCTGCTACAGGCCATAAAAAAGACGAAAGCGAAGCAAGTTCCCTGCTTCGCTTTCGTTTTTCCTGTTTATCTTACTCGTCGCGGAACGACGGCAGCGGCAGACGCGACGGGCGCATCAGCACACGCAGCGGCGAGCCGAAGTTGAAATAGTTCAGACACCAGTTGAAGAACACCATCACGCGGTTGCGCATGCCCATAAGGCTCATCAGGTGCACGCCCATCCACAGAAGCCATGCCGGCAGTCCGCTGAAATGGGTCTTGCCCATGTCCACGACCGCGCGGTTGCGCCCTATCGTGGCCATCGACCCTTTGTCGCGGTAGCGGAACGGATATGCAAACTCCGGAGCGTTGAGGTTGCGGGCCAGAGTGCGCGCCTGCTGAATGGCAGGCTGAGCCACCTGCGGGCAGCCGCGCGGATAGCGTTCGTCGGCGTGCATGGCGATATCGCCGATGGCATAGACACCCTCCAGGCCCTCCACGCGGTTGTATTCGTCCACGGCGAATCGGCCGCCGCGGCCTGCGCGCACGTCGGAACCGGTGATTTTGAACGGCACGCCGGTCACTCCTGCCGTCCACACCACCGTGTCGGCGTCGAGCACTTCGCCGTCGGCAAAGCTCACGCGGCCGTCGGCCACGGCCTTGACCGTGCGCCCGAGACGCAGCTCCACCATCAGCTCGCCCAAGGCCTTCACGGCATCGCGCCCGGAGGCTTCAGACATGGCGCCGAGCAGCTTGTCGGTGCCCTCCACCAGAATCACACGCACCTCGTCGCGGTCGATTCCGGGATATTCGCGCGGCACGATATAGCGTTTCATCTCGCCCAACGCTCCGGCCACTTCCACGCCGGCCGGACCGCCGCCTATGACCACAAAGGTGAGCAGTGCGCGCCGGCGTGCCGGATCGCGCTCTATGCTCGCACGCTCCAGGCGGCCGAGCACTGCGTTGCGGGCGCGCACGGCCTCGGGCACCGTCTTCATGGTGTAAACATGCTCGTCGAGCCCTTCGATTCCGAAGAAATTGTTGGTGGTGCCGGCGGCAATCACCAGTCTGTCAAAAGGAATGCGCTCGTACTGTGTCACAAGCTCGCGCGACGACATGTCTATCTCCTGCACCTTGCCGTAGTGGAAACGCGCATTGCGCATGCTGCTGCGGCGCAGTTCGCGCCGCAGCGGAAACGCTATGTTGGCCGGCTCAAGACCGCTCGACGCCACCTGATAGAACAGCGGCGGAAAGCTGTGATAGTTGCGGCGGTCCACTATCACCACCTCATATTTCGATTTATCCACGCGCTTGGCGAGCGTAAGGCCGCCGAATCCGGCGCCGAGAATCACAAGTCGTTCCTTTTTCTCCATGACAATATAACAATTTTCCGGAGTGCAAAGTTACGGATTTATGCCCACATCGGCAAGCGTCAGGCGCGTGGAGAAATGTCAGAAGCGGTTCACCGCGCCCATGAACACTATCATGCCCGTGCTCGTCTCGCGGATCATGTAGCCGAAAGCGCGGTCAAGAACGAGACTGCTCGCCGGAGTAGCCATGAGCTCGCCTCCGACTATGGTGGCTGCGGCGGCTTCCGCACCGTCCTCATTCACCTCGATGGTGCACGCCTGGCGCAGCAGGCTTACGTAGACATCGGCGTTAACTATGCCGCCAAGCTCGGCGTCCGCACAGAACATGCGATCTATGCCGAGTGCCTTGCACACGGGAATCAGATCGAGCGAGGACTTCGTCGTGAAACGGGGCATCTTCACTGTCAGATTGCCGCTGCCAAGATAGCCGTACACATCGGGAGAATACGTCGCCACGACGGCCATCGCCTCGTCCACCGACTGTCCCGCAGCGGGAAGCACCGCCGTCAGCACATACGCACCATTGCCGAAAGGCAACTGTCCCACCGTCACGTCATCAACAACTCCGCACTGACCGGGAACACTCCCGTTCATATACGTGGCCGTCGATTTGCTGCCGTCGGCGTTGGTGAAATCGCCGGACACCGACTTCGAGCGGTCGAACTTCTCCTGCCACTCCGATTTGAAATAAAGCGCGTTCGCTATCATAAAGGCACCGATCTCATTTTCCGACACAAGGCGCGGAATCAGACCGCCTGTAGCGTCCTTCACCCAGGAGTTCACCGCTTCGGCGGCCTCGGGGCGGGCATTGCGGTCGTAGCTGCGCAACACGGCGCCATAGTCCGCGCCGAGCGTACTGCCGAACTCCGCGGCCGGCGTCAGCTGCGCGTCGTGCCAGAAGGAGTTGGCGATGGTCATGCGCGTGGCCTTGTCAGTCACAGGCAGCGCGGCACACAGCTTGCCATAGAGAGTGTTGAGGTCGGCAAGGCTTGCGCCCTCGCCGCACAGAGCGCCGAGCAGCTCGGCACGCGTTTCGCCCGTAGCGCCGTTGGCCGTCATCGCCAACGCCATCTGAGCGCTCAGCGGCGAGAACAGCGTGTTCTCATCCGGGCCGTACAGCTGCCCGAACGTGGCGAACGCAAACGCATTGGCGCTCTCCACCGACACGGTCTCCGCCGCGTTCAGTTCAATCTTTTTCGGAGGTGTCACATCGCCGCCTCTGCCCGGCCCGGGCGCGTCATTGTCGGAGCACGCTGCCATTGCAAGCGCCGCCATCGCAAATAAAGCAATCTTTTTCATAATGTTAGTTATAAGATTAAGTTCTTTGCAAATATATATTAATTATTTCCTTTTGCAAGGCATCTCTTACGACTTTTAATGTTTTTTTTGCATTCAGCGCGCGCCGACCGCAAAATATCTATAGTTCGTAAGAAACTTAGGACCACCGTCATAATGCTCATCGTCGTATCTATATCCTTCCGAAACTTTAAATGGCTGGTCATAGAAATAGCCGTTGTCATGACCGTTCCAACCCCAGTTTATGTGCGAATATAGTATTGTGACAGATTCGGAACTAACCACATTCCAAAAATCAGTACCCTTCACTCTGACAGCTGTTGTGGTAGAGCATGTAACCGTCAACTTGCCATCGATAACAAAAGCATGTCCTCCCTCAGGATCTGCGGTCGCACGCACATAATACATCATATCGCTATTGTCGGGTAACGTACCGGGAAATCCATCTCGCACGTCGCCAACATATAAGTTAGGTACACAATCCTTGAACATTTCATTTACATTACTTATCGTAGTAGCAGTTCCTTGTGCTTCATACATGCTCTTATTCCGTTCGGCCACGGCCCAACACAGGTCAGCCAATGCCTTATGCGGTCTCGCACTTAGGCCTAAACCACATTCATCGCTGTAGAACCCGCTACTTTTTGAGTGCTGTTTTATCACACTCCAGTCAACATTTATCAACCTGTTATTCGCGTTATATGTCTTCGGTTCCTCAAAATGGCTCATAATCAAAAGCGAAGCAATATTGCCGCATCCCGCGATTTGGTTCGGGAAATGATAGTTTTCGGGGAAACCTTGTCCCCATGCGAAGGGAGCATAGGGGCCCGCAATTCTTTCAGACGACGATGTCACCGTTCTGTATTCATTGAACCGGTCCACAGGATAAATCGGCTTGATAATGCTCATACTATCAATTTTTTCAAGATCTTCCCGAATCGCATGATAGTCCGACAGGGCATCGAAAAAGATTTCAGCACCCGGGTTTTCCACGTTCTCCACATCTTCAATATTTCCACATTCAGTGACCGCGAGAACAGGTGTGTGTGCGCGGTCTGCAGCGATTACGGCATAGCCGGCATCGCCTTCGGTGTTTACGACATAGTAAAGCGTGTCGCTACCCTCGGAGCGCGATTCGCTCTTGGATGTCACACACTTCACATCCTTAATAAGAGTGAGCGAACGCGATGCGCCATAGAACCTGGCGAATGCGTCGATTGCGCACGCGCGGGCTTCCGCTTCAGTGCGCGTGCCGGTCAGCAGGGTTTCCTGTTGCGCATCGTCCACCTCGGGTGTTACGAGGGATACGTCGTTGGTGTCAGTGCATGCCCACACAGCTACAGCAATACAGGCAATTGCAAACAGTTTCTTAAACATAATGTGATATTTATATAGTTATTGTATATATATTGCACCGCTGAAAATCTGATTTCCATCTGTGCGGCACGTTATTTCGTATTCACCCTCTGTTAGAGAGACTTCCAGTGCAGGGTCCGCAGCATATACTACCTCAGAGGCTACAAGCCAACCCTCACCATCTTTAATATCTACAATCGCCCACTCAACATCCTCATGGAAACCAAAGTTCATCACGTCATTGAAATAAGTGCAGTCGATGCTCACACTAACAGGCAGTTGATGGCGACCAGGTTTGGGAGATAATCGTAACTTAATACTATTGGACGAATTTTCTGCTCCAAGCACATTTATTGAGGGCAGAAACGCTAACAAAATTACAAGTAAAAGGTGCTTCATAAATAATGTTTTGGTCTTTGCAAATTTACATAAAGCATCAGCAAATCACACCAAAAACACCCTTCAAAAATCTTTCACACACATACCACAACTAACTACTAATTAGCAAATTGAAAAATATATCGCAACAAAAAAATCTCACAATGTATTTTGGAAAACATTAGCGTCTGTTAGCGGTTGACAAACCCTATATACTCCGCAGATTTATCTGGATTATATTTCTTAATTCGTTCAATCAGACGAGATTTGCGCAAATACACATTCTGCACTGGCTTTTCAAGTATTACGGCTATGGCCTGCGGAGATATTCCCGCGATCAAATAGATATACAATCTCACATCCTCGGCGGAAAGTTTGGGGTATTCAATTCTCAGATTGCAAATCAAATTATCCAAATGTCGGTTAATAACCTCTTCCAACCTCAACAGCATCTCATTGTCGCCTTTCAACGCGTTTATAAAGCCGGTAGCTTTTTTATAAACTTTTTTCATTTCAGCGGCGGAGTCGCCAGCCTCATAGTAGGTTCGGCATATTTCATTTATATAATATGATTGTGAGGCCAGCACTCTCCTTATGCTTTGTTTTGCCTCACTGATTGAGCGATTGGCGCTTTCAAGCTCAGACCTGTAGTTTTTTTCATTGATTTCTGCCTCACCGACCACATCGGCCAAACCATCCTTTAATGCTTGTATCTCTAACATAAGATTCGCGCGCCTGCTCATGTATTTCTGACGTTGATACAAAAGCAAGAGCAACAAGATAATGAGGACAGTTGTGATGCATGCAATTACCGAATAGGCACTAAGCCGATGCGATGCCTCCTTTTGCCTTAGCATATCGTTGCGGGTATTGTAAAAATCAGAGAGCACAATTTCGGTTTTAGTATTCTCCATTTTACGCACCACGCTATCTTGCAGATAAAATTCAGCCACCAGACATGTAAGCGCTTCTTTATATTGATGTTTTTCTCGATGAATAAAAAAACGCAGCAACCGGTCAGTCGTGTCTGTCTCTGCAATAAATGCATCACACGCCTCAGCAATTTCAAAATCTCCAGTGTTAAGAGCTGCAATTCCATAGTTTCTAATATCACTGCTAAACAAGAAAGATCCTCCAGAATCAAGCAGTTCAGAGAACACTCGTTTAGCATTTCCATAATCGTGCTTTCCGCTAAAAGCAGTTCCCTCTGTCGAAATAATATTTGGAAAATATGTACTATCGGTCATCCGCGCCGCTTCGCGTCGTGCGCGTTCTGCAACCCGAATTGCATCGTCATAACGCGAAGCGTTGCAATAAGCCGTAGCAAGGTCAATTACCGCATGTGGGATGTATTTTTTGGCGTGCGCCTTTTCAAATTGTTCAAGCGACAATTCCGAATATTTCACTGCGCTATTGTAATTATACAATCTTAGGTAAGATTCGGAAATCGCGCGATAAATCAAGCCAAGTAGTGTGTTGTCGTCAATACTTTTCGCTATTTCTTCCGCTTTCAAAAAACTTATTATGGCATACTCATAGGATTTGCGATGAAACAGCATCAAGCCATTGTAGTAGCTTGCCAACATTTCGTCCCGGCCCGCCGCTATGCTGCGGGAGTAATAAGAATCAACTATTGAAAGCAGCGAATCGAAGGAATCGTCGACAACGCGGTCCTGCTTATTGATAGCGCAGGCGGTATAAAGGGCATGGCGGGCTCGACGCTCGCCCGACAAGACCGAGGCATCAATGTCGGAAAGAACAGCGAGGGCCGAGTCGGGCTGATCCATCATCAAGGCGCCGGCGCGGTCGAGCGCGCGGTCGGCAGTGCTACCTGCTGTGCAGCCCACAAACAGCAATAGAGCAAACAATATGCCGGGAAATGCTTTCACAGCACAAAGATAGCGATTAATTTGCAGAATATTCCCTTGGCGCAATCAAAAAATCTATCACCGCCGCATAGCACCACGCTGAAAATCAAAACATTATCACTCAGCCACACTGTGTCAATCTTTCACGGCAAAAAAAATGCAGCCCGCCGGGAGGGCGGACTGCGATATATCAAAAGGGAATGTCGAAGTTAGCGTAAACGGAGTTTCTGGCCGGGTCGCAGCGTGCTCTTGGCTGTTATGCCGTTGAGCTTGCAGATGGTGGCCACTTTCGTGCCGTTGCGGGCCGCGATGCGCCCGAGGGTGTCGCCCTTGCGCACGGTGTAGGTCTTGCTGCCGCTGCCCGAAGTGCCGGCCGACGATGCCGGCGCAGGTTTGTTGGGATACTTGGCGCGATAGGCCTGCGCATACTCTTCGTTGGCCTTGGGCGAGAAATTGCGGGCGTTCTGGTAGGTGCGCTTGTCGAAAGTGTAGACGTCGGTATGCGTCGTCTGGTTGGCGAAGTCGAAGATTGCGCAAGGGTTGATGGCGTAGCCCATGTAGCGTGTCTCGAAATGGAGATGCGGGCCGGTGGAGCGGCCGGTGTTGCCGCCGAGAGCGATGGGCTGTCCGGCCTTGACGTACTGGTCGGGCTCGACAAGGAATTTGGAGAGATGGCCGTAGACGGTTTCAAGGTCGTTGGTGTGGCGAAGCACCACATAGTAGCCGTAACCGCGGCGTTCGAAATTGGTGATGCGCACACGGCCGTCGAAAGCGGCGCGCACGGTGTCGCCGATGTTCACCTTGAGGTCCACGCCTTTGTGCATGCGGCGGAAACGCCGGCGGTAGCCGTAAGGCGAAGTGATGTAGCCCGGCACGGGCATTGAGAAGCGGGACACGTCGATGTCGGCGGTTTCGGGCACGGCTACGCCTGCGTAGCAGTTGACGTGCTGGCTCTCCCACCCTTCGGTGTAGATGTCGAATTCGGGCTCTTCCTCTTCGCTGAAGAGCGTTTCAAGATACTTTGTGGTGTTGTCCACCTGGGCGGCGGTGTTGCCCTGGTTGGCAAGCAGATCGCCGTGCTGCTGGCGATGCTGGCCCGGAAGCTGATAGTTCTGAGCCAATGCAGCCGAGCAGCCAAGGATGGCGAGCACTGCTGCCGCACCTGCGTTTCGGATATTTTGAGAGAGATTCATCAGATTGGTTTCGGGAGTTAGAGTTCGTCGGGCGCGTAGAGCATGCGCTGAGGGCAGGGGTTGTAATCGAAAATCTCTTCCGGGCGGAAGAAGCGGCGGATTTCAATCTCGGCGCTCTCGGGGCTGTCGGATGCGTGGACAATGTTTTCCTGTCCGCTCATGCCGAAATCGCCGCGAATCGTGCCTGGAGCCGCGTTGCGCGAATTGGTGGAGCCCGTCATGGCGCGCACCACGGCTACGGCGTCCTTACCCTTGAGACACACCACAATGACAGGGGTGGCGGTCATCGACTCGACTATCCACGGGAAGAACGGACGGTCGACCAGATGGGCATAATGCTCACGCAGAATCTCCTCGCCGAGCTGCATCATCTTGATGCCGCTGACGATAAGGCCTTTGTGCTGGAATCGGGTGAGAACGTCGCCGATAAGAAAACGGCGAATGGTGGAAGGTTTCAGGATTACTAATGTCTGCTCCATATCTATGCCGGAAACTGTGTTTCTCGTTTTATTTGCTTTCAAAATTAGCAATTTTCGGCCGGAAAAAGAAACAATCGTCATTTAAATTATGTGAATAATCTTTTATTCTTTAAACATTTGCGCATACCACACTAATATTTAGCGCTTTAGCAAAAACATGTTTTACAACATGTTTTGAACAAACACAAAAGTGCCCCGCTCTGCCGTGAATTGCAGTGCGGGGCACATGTTTGACGTGGCCCGGGCGTGTTTACATGTCCATGGCCATATAATGCTGGTAGGGGTGGTCGCAGGCGGGGCACACCTCCGGAGGCTCGGTGCCGCGGAATTCATAGCCACACTCGAGACACTTCCAGGTGATGGGCTTCTCACGCTTCCACACAGTGCCTTCGTTCACTTGCTTCAAGTATTTCTCAAAGCGCTTCATGTGGGTCTTCTCCACGGCCGCGATGGCCTTGAAATGTTCGGCGATCTCGGGAAAGCCTTCTTTCTTTGCCGTAGCAGCGGCCTTGAGATAGAAGTCGACACCCTCCTCGCGCTCTTCGCGGATGGAAATCTCAAGATTCTGAGCCGTAGTGCCTATGATGCCGGCGTCGACCGAAGTGGCTATCTCCACGGCTCCGCCTTCCAGCATCTTGAAGAATACCTTGCCGTGATGGAGTTCGTTGTCGGCGGTTTCGCGGAACACCTCTCCGATGGGGAAGTAGTTTTCTTTGTCGGCCTGCTTGGCGTAGTAGGTATAGCGTGCGTAGGCCTGCGCCTCTGCCATATAGGCTGCGGCAATGTTGAGCTCGGTCTTGGTGCCTTTTATGCTCTTGGTGGTTTTGGATGCAGACATGGCTGTTGTAATTATTGATTTACAATAATTACAACAGCCATGCGGCAATATGGTTCGCCGTGGACGACGTGTTTTTAGCGGTTGGCGTACATTTCCTCGTAGTAGCGCTCGTAAGCGCCGGAGGTGATGTGGTCCATCCAGTCCTGATGGTCAAGATACCAGCGCACCGTGCGCTCTATACCCTCCTCAAACTGCAGCGAGGGCTCCCAGCCGAGCTCTCGCTGCAGCTTGCGGGAATCGATGGCGTAGCGCAGGTCGTGGCCGGCACGGTCGGTAACGTAGGTGATGAGGTGGTCGCTATGGCCTTCGGGATTGCCGAGCAGACGGTCGACTGTGCGGATCACCACCTTGATGAGGTCGATGTTCTTCCATTCGTTAAAACCGCCGATGTTGTAGGTGTCGGCAACGCGGCCCTTGTGGAAGATGAGGTCGATGGCGCGGGCGTGGTCCTCTACGTACAGCCAGTCGCGCACGTTCTCGCCCTTGCCGTAAACAGGCAGCGGCTTGCCGTGGCGGATATTGTTGATGAACAGCGGGATGAGCTTCTCCGGAAACTGATAGGGACCATAGTTGTTGGAGCAGTTGGTCACGAGCGTGGGCATGCCGTATGTGTCATGATAGGCACGCACGAAGTGGTCGCTGGAGGCCTTGGAGGCGCTGTAGGGGCTATGGGGCTGATATTTGCCGGTCTCCACGAAGAATTCCGTGCCGTAGGCTTCGTGCTGGTCGGCCGAGGCTTTGGTTGTGAAAGGAGCGGGCGTGCCCTCGGGGTGCGTCAGCTCGAGCGCGCCGTACACCTCGTCGGTGGAGATGTGGTAGAACAGCTTGCCCTCGTAGCGCTCGGGCAGCGTGTCCCAATATTCCTTTGCTGCCTGCAGAAGTGAGAGCGTTCCCATCACGTTGGTGCGGGCAAAGGTGAAGGGGTCCTTGATGGAGCGGTCGACATGGCTCTCGGCTGCAAGATGGATGATGCCGTCGATGCTATGCTCGCGGATGATGCGGCGCATCTCGTCAAGGTCGGCGATGTCGGCCTTTACGAATGTGTAGTTGGGCTTGCTCTCGATGTCCTTGAGGTTGGCGAGATTTCCTGCATATGTGAGCTTGTCGAGATTGACGATGTTGTAGTCGGGATATTTGTTGACGAACAGGCGCACAACGTGCGAGCCTATAAAGCCGGCTCCGCCGGTGATGAGGATATTACGCTTCATTGTCGGTGAGATTTTTAACGCATTTCTTTAAAGAATCGGTCCAATATGGTACTTTCGCGCCGAAAGTAGTCTTGTACTTGGTTTTGTCGAGCACGCTGTAGGAGGGACGCACCACCTTGGAGGGGAACTCGTCGGAATGACACGGCTGCACATCGCACGCAGTGTTGCCGGCCATTTCTGCGATTGCCTTGGTGAAGTCGTACCACGAGCACACACCCTCGTTGGAGTAATGGTAGACACCTTCATTGCCCTCGTAGCTGCGGCCCTCCACGATGGCATAGATGGCATCTGCGAGGTCCTGGGCGTAGGTGGGCGTGCCGCATTGGTCGAACACCACATTCAGCTCGGGCTTGGTGGCGGTGAGCGTCAGCATGGTCTTCACAAAATTTTTGCCGTACTCGGAGTAGAGCCATGCGGTGCGGAATATAAGCGCACGCACGCCCGAGGCTGCGATCTGCTGCTCGCCGTGAAGCTTGGTGAGGCCATAGACGCCTGTCGGCGTCCCCTTCTGGTCCTCACGGCAGGGCACATTGTAGGGCTCCCGGCCGAACACATAGTCGGTAGAGATGTGTATGAGCGTGCCGTCTGCCGCCTTGGCCGCGTCGGCCAGATTTCGCACGGCGGTGGAGTTGAGCAGTTCGGCGAAGTCGGCATCGTCTTCCGCACGGTCCACGTTGGTATAGGCCGCGCAGTTGATTATAATTTTCACGTCTTTGTCTTTCACCATGGCAGCGACGGCTGCGGCATCGGTGATGTCGAGCTCGGCCACGTCGGTGAATATATAATGGTCGCGCGAGTGTGCGGCCGCATTGCGAAGACACTGACCCAACTGGCCGTTGGCACCGGTCACAAGTATATTCATAATTCAAACGGAGTTTCAAATTCAGCAAGGGCAGGATGATTCTTGTCCTTGTCGGAAAGAATGGCGTCGGCAGGGTCGATCTGCCAGTCTATGCCGAGCGAGGGGTCCACGATGGAGATACCGCCATCGGCTTCGGGATGGTAATAGTTGTCGCACTTGTACTGGAACACGGCTGTGTCCGAGAGCACTGCAAAGCCATGGGCGAAACCACGGGGTATGAAGAACTGGCGGTGGTTGTCCTCTGTGAGCAGACAGCTCACATGGCGTCCGTAGGTGGGCGAGCCTTTTCGTATGTCGACTGCGACATCGAGCACGGCACCCCGCACGCAACGCACCAGCTTGGCCTGCGCATAGGGCGGACGCTGGAAATGCAGGCCGCGCATCACACCTCGCGACGAGCAACTCTCATTGTCCTGCACGAAACGCACGGGACCTACTTTTTCGTCGAACTCGCGCTGAGAATAACTCTCGAAGAAATATCCGCGGGCATCGCGGAACACACGCGGCTCAATCACTACCACGCCTTCTATATCTGTCTTTATGACTTCCATGTCAGTCAAGATTGCTGCAGCAGGTGCGTTCGAGTTCGTCAACAACCTTAAGCAGGTACTGTCCGTATTGATTCTTAAGCATGGGCTTGGCTATTTCGAGCATACGCTCGCTGGAGATCCAGCCCTGGCGATAGGCGATGCCCTCAAGGCATGCAATCTTGAGTCCCTGACGCTTCTCAAGCACCTCGACATAAATCGAGGCCTCGGCAAGAGAATCGTGTGTGCCCGTGTCAAGCCACGCAAATCCGCGCGGCAGAGTTTGCACTTTGAGCTCTCCGTCGTGCAGGAACTCCTGGTTGACGGTGGTGATTTCGAGTTCGCCTCGTGCGGAGGGTTTGATGTGCGACGCCACATCCACCACCTTGTTGGGATAGAAATAGAGGCCTACCACTGCATAATTGCTTTTGGGGTGTTCGGGCTTTTCCTCGATGGAAAGACAGTTGCCATCGGCATCGAACTCAGCCACACCATAGCGCTCGGGGTCGTCCACCCAATAGCCGAACACCGTAGCCTTGCCATCCTTCTCGGCAGCAGCCACCGAATCCTTAAGCACGGCCGAGAAGCCGGCGCCATGGAATATATTGTCGCCGAGGACCAGACACACGCTGTCGTCGCCGATAAAATCCTTGCCGATTATAAATGCCTGCGCCAGACCATCGGGTGAGGGCTGTTCGGCATAGCTGAAATTGACGCCATAATCGCTGCCATCGCCAAGCAGGCGCTTGAATCCGGGCAAGTCGTAAGGAGTAGAAATAATAAGTATATCGCGTATTCCAGCCAACATGAGTGTGGAAATGGGATAATACACCATGGGCTTGTCGTAAATCGGAAGCATCTGCTTCGAGACACCCTTCGTGATAGGATAGAGACGCGTTCCCGAGCCTCCAGCAAGTACTATTCCTTTCATTACTTATTTAGAAGGTTAGTATAATATATTATTATTCAAATCAATCTCTCGCATCTTTGCCATATCTTTCATTCAGGCGACCGTATGTGCTTCGGTCGTTTGCTTTTAAACAAATCTCTTTCAACACACGCAACAACATATTGCGCATTTTGACATCATGTTCATCAGACACGACATCCTCTATAATCTGTTTTGCAGCGCCATAATCGCCATAGACGAAATACCTATATTGTGCGCGCATAGCTGCACAAAGAGCTTTCGTATTGTTTTCATTCTGTTTGCTTATGACGTCAATGAGTTCGTCAAGAAGAACGATATCCTTGTTGGTGCGCACGACACTCTCAAAATAAGCCTGTATATAATAAGCGTTGGATTTGTCGCTCTCATAACAGTCTCGTGCAAGCGATAGCGCGTCCCCATAGTTTCCCAGTTTCTGATAGCACACGACCAACTGATGCTTGGCCTTGATTCCTTCAAGGGGTTCATTGGGATTGATATGGCTTAACGCCTTTTTGTATTCACGCGCAGCTTTCGAGTAGTCGGGTTTATTGCGGCACGACTGATAGAAACCACGCACAAAATGTTTCTTATAATCACTAAGAGCCTCTGATTCTTTCAACATTGTCTGCTCGCCTTTATCGTCTTCCGCCCCTCTTCGCGCTATGGCGAGGCACAGCCAGTAACGTATGGGAGTAAGCTGAGAATCGTAATTGTTGCCGTAATCATAGAGTACTTTTTCAGCAAGTTCACGCACATAATCATATCTGCCGGCATTATACTCTTCAATTATCACTTTCAGAACAAAGGTGGGCAGCAACAATTTCTTCATCTTATTGCTCAATCCTTTTTCTCTTATCTGCTCCTTTATTGAAATAAGCAGTGTGCCGAAATCGGCGGGAGCATCTTCTCCTGCCTCAAGAGCATCGGCATACATAGTCAGCTTGCTGCGCAAACGCTTGTTTATACTATCTTTCAGCTGTATTTTCTTTCGAGTGATATAATCGCGAACGGGAGGCGCAAGACGGATATAGAAACCATCTTTGCCAAAGCGCTCACACATGCCTGCCCGAGAAAGCGTATCAAGAATGTTAATGACCTCAATCTCGCTATGCCCATACATGTCAACCAGCGTTGGGAACGGCACAAATTCGAAATTGGCAAGGAGCACAAGCATCGAGTAGGAATTCTCGTCAGACTGGAAATATCCTACAGCCTGAGCAACCTCATTGCTATGAATATTGCCAGCATCATTCAGAAACTTCCGCGCTGAAAGATACCCTTCATTTTTTATTAAATCAACCGTATTGTACAGTACATCAGGATAGCCTTTGAAAGCTTTAAGGAAATCTGCTTCGTGCTCCTGGCGTATCTCAACATCCATAAGAGTGGAATAAGCTTTGAAAAGGGAACTCATTGCACTCTTATCCAAAGTAGGCACGCGATGCGCGACCAGATACGATTCAAGCTTTTTGGAAAACGTAAGTGCGTTGCGTGATGCTATGAAGAAATGGATTTGAGGTGTAAGATCCGGGTGTTTGAGAAGATCTTCAAACCAGTCTATAAATCTGCCATTGCGCAAAATCAACGCACCGTTATCATCAATTATCACACGTTCGCCGACCTGTGCGATAGCATTGAACTGTTCGACCGCAGCATTAATTGCTGCGTCATTGCTCTGCATCTTGTCAATCAACGCACCATTGGAGTACAGTTGTGTGGTGTCGTTCAATATACCGACCAGCTCCGGCAGGGAGTCATTTTCATCAAGATTAATCTGTATTGGCCTATAACTCCGCTCCCTATCCTCCCGGACGACGGCATTCATCACTTCCCGGAGCAGACGCTTGCGGCCAATATACGGCATGCCAGAGGCGATAACTGCCCGCAGGCACCCTTGGTCATAACAATATATACCTTCACGATACCTGCCTATCAGAGTGTCTCTGCCGATAAAATACGTTCCGTGCGGATCGTCGTTATGGTTGCGCTGAAGATATATTTTTGATATTTCCTTCTTGATAGAACGCGCTACCAGCATAGGACTGACGAACAATCTGAGGATGATGTTTCTAACCCACGCAGGGATATCGGGCGACTGCGGAGAAGTGTCATCAACAAGATATGCAATAAACGAGATTTTCTTTTCGTCCACAAGATTGCGAACAAAGTTATACTCCTTTTTTACCCATTCCGATTCAAGAGCTTCCTTTGAAATAAACAAAACGAAGATATCGCAACTCTCAATGGCCCGGTCGATTTCTTGCCATATATCACGTCCACTTTCGAAAACATACTCATCTACTACCGCTATGTCACGGCCCAAACAATCAGCGACCTCGCGAATAAACTTCTTCTGCTTGCTACTATGTGACAAAAAAACTTTCATAGATTATATTTATGCAAAAGCCACGGTATTTATGGCAGATTCGGATATAGAATGTACAGCTGCAAAATTACATTAAATCGGCGATATAAACAAACTTACTGAGAAAAAAGCAAATGGCAAAAGAAAAGCCCCGGGCTTCCTTTCGGAGGTCCGGGGCTTGATAGGGGGCGGTTACCTACTCTCCCACTTTCGCAGTACCATCGGCGTGGCAAGGTTTAACTTCTCTGTTCGGAATGGGAAGAGGTGGAACCCTTGCGCTATTGCCACCTTAGTGATTGTCAGCTGCCGCACTCACCGGAGGCGAGGGGCGCTGTGTAAGGTGAAAAAGAGCCGGAAGCTGACGGGGAAGGGCGTCACGCGCGCC
>CAMWNB010000041.1 GCA_947175495.1 uncultured Porphyromonadaceae bacterium
GATTTATATCTAACATTCGAAAAACTGACAAAAATATCTTTGTTTGTTAACGGGAATACGTATTGCATTCATATAGGATCCTTCTTACCCGGATTTCTATTTATTGGATTGTAATGATTGTTTTCATCAAAGCACTCTTTGCAGGTACCTGGAAATTCCAGAAGCTTTTGTCTTACTTCATCATATCCACTAAAAACTGTATACCAAATTGACCAACATGGTTGTTCTTTAATATACGCTACTAATTTATCTAATAATACTTCACCTCCTTGATATTGCTTTAAAAGTTTTTGCGCTTTATCCCAAGTTTGACGTCTAACATCACATCTATAATCCGTCTCACTACTTGGCTTATCCAATCCAACTAATTGAATCAAATTCGTGGCATTCTGCTTGGAGAGACCCACCAAATTTGGATTAACAACAACAACTCCAGCTTCTCTATACTCAAGAGATAAAAAGGTGTTATTCAAATGGGGTAAATGAACATCTTCAAACCGCACATCTTTTGTTCCCTTGTTTCCTTTCCCATTGCACGTCGCACATCCTAATAAGAAATTGGACCATTTGTACTGCAGATGGTCATAAAGTAGTCTTCCACTATCATCCTTTAGGCCTTTAGGTTGAATATGCTCTGTTTGAAGATCACTACCATTAGCATAATAGCCCTCACAATACGAGCAGTAATTTCCTAAATTAGCCAACAAGACTTTTCTAGCGTTTTGATATGGTTTATATTCAACTTGAATAATATGGTCCGTCGTTTCCATATCACCAACACTTTCAAAGAGCTTAATAGTTTCGCCAACACATTCCTTTTTCACAGGTCTCATATTGTACCACGATTTAAACGAAGATACGCCTCATAAGCTGGATCATTTAATAATCCTGCTTCCATCTCTAATTCGTCAAGTCTTGTTTTGACTTGCTCAGTTTCCACTTCACCTGCTTTTCCTGCCTTTACAAGTTTAAAATATTCTGTAGCAAGTTTAAACTTTTGAATGTATTTCTCACTTCGCTGCATACCCTGCATCCCCATTTCTGCTGCTGCAATTTCTTCTATACCTCTATTGCTCGGAGAAATTGGCATTACATTACTATCTAAAGAGATAATATTTCTACTATCAACACTTTGTACTATAAACGGAGAATGAGTTGTTACTATAAATTGCATCATAGGGAACGCATCCTGTAAATCAGTAAGTACATGCTGTTGCCAATGAGGATGCAAGTAGAGATCCACTTCATCAATCATGATGATTCCGGGAGTTTTTTCTACTGCATTTATTCCAAGAAATCCATTCAATTCAACACATCTGTGAGCGATTTCTGCAACAATATTTATCATTGCCTTGAAACCAGCACTCATCATATCATACGTTAGCCAATAAGGATTCTCATCTTTTGTCATCTTTACTTGTGCAGTAAACTCACTATTCTTAGTATCGATGGCGATTTGTTTTACAGCAGGGACTGCTTTAAGTATTGCATTTATAAATGCTTTATCCGTATCCGGGAACTCAATGCCTCTGCTTAAATTCTTATCATACCTATAGATCCAATCAAACGCGCCCTTAAAATCCACTTGCTCATCAAGCGCACATTTATAAGCCTTAGCTTCTCTGGTTTCCCGTTGCTTTGTCTTTTCGGTACCACGATAATTTTTTTCTAATCGAGAAGCCCCAAATGATAAAAATAAAGGAAAAACAGAATTAATGCCGTCTCTATCAGCATCTCGTCTGATTCTTTCCATCTCCTCAACAAAATCCATTAGTTGGATTGCATTCGCTTTAGAATTTTTATTACTTGTCCTCTTCCAAAAAACAGGTATACTACTCATATTTAGCCTACCGGATCGGATGTCATATTTTCCTGACATTCCTTCTGCATTGACTTGAATGCTTGGTTTTTTAGGGATTGGTATGAAAGTTTTATTAGACTCACTATATGTCTTTACTTGGTCTGTAGGTTTAAAGTTACGGGCATACCCATTACCGCCAGGGATAAACGACATTTCTTGCAGGAATGCACCTAAGGCTATTTGGACAGCATGGAGCAATGTTGTCTTACCTGTGGTGTTATCCCCAAGAATTACATTCATTTGTGGATCGAAAACAAAGAAGTTATCTTTAAAACTTCTAAAATTTTGAATCATTATATCTTTAATATTCATCAGATTATTCTTTAATGGTAATAATAAACAAAGTTATTTAACTACTCCTAAAAATCAGCTGTGTAATAAATCTTTAATATTGACTCCAAGGCATTCTGCCACTTCTTGCAAAGTATATAAATCAGGTTGAGAGGTGTTAGTACACCATTTGGAGACAGTAGCAGGATCCTTATCAAGTTGCTTGGCAAGCCACTTTCCTGTATGTCCGGTCTCGGCTAATACTGCTTTTATCCGATTGAGTTTTCTAATATCTTCTTTTGTTGTCATTATTCCATTAATTGATTTCAAACGCAAATTTAGACATTTTTCTCCAATCTTACAAATTATCTAATATGCTTTAAGGTATAAAGGATGCTTTCCAACGATCATATTCATTGTAAAAGCTCCCTCTATACATTTCTTAAAATAATTCATCTCCGAATGGGGCGAAATGGCGGCGGGCGAGGAAGCGGTCGACGTCGGCTTGGGTGTGCCAGTATTTGTCGCCATGGCGGGAGTAGCCGAGAAGGCCGTTGTCGCAAAGGCGTTTTAGATAGCGGTCTTTGACTCCGAGGAGGGACATGAGGGCTTTGTTGTCGTAGACACGCGGGACGGATTCGGGTTGGGAGTTAAGTCGGGCGTGGAGTTCTGTAAGTTTGTCATAGATGGTTTTCAATGAGATTTGGGCTGCGTTGTCAATCATCGATGGTGGATGTTTGAGAATTTGGGAATGGCCGGCAATATTTGCCACAAGGCCGGGGCGACTGCCACGGTTAGATATACAGCCGGCTGGCCACCCGGCCGTACAGCCATACGGCTGTCTGGTCGGCTATCCGGATAGTCGGCTGGTCAGTTGGCCGGACGGCCATACGGATAGATGGTCAGCCGGATAGACGGCTAAAAACTTTTGGGTTGATTTTTAGAAGGATACGCTTCCATGCCAATGATTGCTTTCTCCAATAAGAATGAAATCATTGACCGGACAATGTTTATTTTACCAGTAATGAGCCCGCTTATATATGCGGTGCATGTAAAACTCGACCACGTTCAATCGCTTGTCTTTCGACTAAGAGCGAGAGGGTTTGCCGATGATTTACGATGCAAAGTTAAGGGTACTTCCAATCGTTTCCCAAATTATTTCAGCCATTGTCCGTGTATGTCTGTGTAGGGTCCGGTTATGTCTGTTTTGTGTCCGATATTACTACTTGTAATCTTCAACATGGACACTATGTATGGAGACCATATTCGGGATATGATCAATAGGAATCCACCGCTGCATTCCGACATTCAGGCAATCTTGATGTCCACGTGGCCATTGCCATTGCAAGGTATGTCTTCTGCTGCAAACAATTGAAATTGCAGCAGAGAGACACTTGCATGGTTGTGCAAAATCCTCCGGAGTCGGATTTTGTGGAGCGATGCTGTTGGCAACTGTACCATCGACTGATTGGAATTTCAGTCAAGGTTATCCGGAATAAACTGGTAGTTGAGCTTCTCGACTTCGGCGGTCAAGGTCTGCGGAAGGAGACGGGCGTAGACCTTTTCGGTGATGTCGGTGGAACTGTGTCCGAGCAGACGGCTTAAAACAGTCATGGTCAGGCCGTCGTTGATGGCGAGGACTGCAAAAGTATGGCGCGCTGTGTGGAATGACAGGGGGAATGGAAATTCCAGCCGTTCTCCAACCACTCGCAACGATTGGTTGATACACTTGGTCGCTGTATTTCTCGCGCGGTAGAGTGCGTCCGCATCGTTAAGACTGAGTGAATCTTTCACGAGGTCGAACACATATTTTTTCCGGCGATCCATGCCCTGCCACTTGTAGAGGATTCGCAGTGCCGGTTCTGTAAGTGGAATTTTATGGTGTTTGTTTGTATTGATAAGAATCTTGCTCAGTTCTTTCTTATCAAAATCAATGTGTGTCCATTGCAGAGTCATCACATCTACAATACGGAGACCACAGGCATGAAAAGCAAATAGAAACATTTCTATAAACTCCTTGCGTCGAGGCTCTGTATCGTTCTGATAAAACTCCACGAGTTTGGCAAGCTGTTCCTTGCTGAGATTATGGCCGTCAAACTCTTTCTCGCCCTCAGCTTCAAGCGATGCCTTTTCCTGAATATGCATATCTTGAATAGCTGCATTGACTTCACGGTCAATCATTCCGAGAGCACAAGCGTTTTCGCAACCCTTTAGTATCGGAGTAAGGGCATGATTGATTGTCGCATCGGAATTATTCTTGAATTCCCTGTGCCATTTTATGTACTTGTCAATTAGTTCCGCTGAGACATCCCCTATATACACACTATCCGGCTTATACGTTCCCAGTCCTTTCGCCTTAAGGAACTGCTGAAAGATGTTCATGCAGCTTTGACCGTTTTTATAACGGCTGTAACCAATCTTGTTACGACTATATTCCGAATCAAGACGCTTCAACACGAACGTAATGAAGTCTTCTCCTTTGTCTTTACGGGTAATAGGCTTATCATCGAGAAATGCGGATATGATTTCCTCAGAAACTTCGCCGGGGTGCATCTGATGATATTCATTGAGTGCGGCATTGACCTTATTGACCTTCATCAAAAGGAGATTATTGAACCTGACACTGTCCGGCACTGACGCACGAATCTCGCCACGGCTATTATTGCCGTTCGGATTCCAGTCGGCAACGGTGACTGATATATTCATACTGCGTCGCAAAGGACGGCCGCCGAAGATGTATTCAATCTCGATCGGATACGCCTTGGCCTTGTCATAGTTTTTCGGATACCGAAGGCGGAAATGCCCTAAAGGGAACGGTCTCTTTTGTCTGCCAATAATTTTAGTTTTAATACTCACCAAGATAGGAATATGGTGCGAATTTGCTAAAATATAGGCAAGTTATCAAATTTCAGGCGAGCTAAGTGTCTGAAAATAGACAAGTTTATTTTGCGATAAAAGCATACAAAAAGCGATTGACAAGTATTAGTATAAACTTGTCAATCGCTTTTGTTTTAAATATTTATGCTGTGTAATCCAGCGAATTTCAGCTTAGTATTCGTCCTCGTTGAAGAGGAAGTCTTCTTTGGAGGGGTAGTCGGGCCAGATGTCTTCGATGCTTTCGTAGGTGTCGCCTTCGTCTTCGATTTCCTGGAGGTTTTCGATAACTTCGAGAGGGGCTCCGGAACGCATGGCGTAGTCGATGAGTTCGTCCTTGGTTGCGGGCCAGGGTGCGTCTTCGAGTTTGGATGCGAGTTCGAGTGTCCAGTACATGATATGTCGTTAATTGTAAGGGTTAAACGATAAAGTGCGCAAAGTTACGCATTTTATTGTAATGAACAACTAATCGTGGCGGATATTTGTGCACGAAGTGTTATTTATTGTTTTCGGCGCGCTTTTTTGCGTCGTTGTGCACTTTGATGACGAAGATGATGAGCGAGCAGAGTGCTGTGATGAGGTTGGTGATGAGCAGGGGGATGTTGCCCAGAAGGGCACCCTGGATGATGAAGAAGATGCTTCCGAGGCCCATCATGCAGAATGTGCTGAGGGCGATGCCTTCGGTGTCGCGGGTGCGGATGGTGACGATGGCCTGGGGCAGGTAGCCGAAAACCATGCATACGCATGCCACATAGCCGACGATGGTGGTGAAAAGTTCCATATGTCTGTTGTTGTGATTATCGGGCAAAGCGCCCCTCGCCATAGTGGCGGGAGGCGCTGTGCCGTAGATGGGTTATTATTTGGGTTATTTGTTGTTCTCGAGTGTGCAGATGCTGACGCGGTTCCAGGATTCTTCTTCGAACATGTTGCCGATGCCTTCGCCCTTTGCGTCGATGCGGTCGGGTGCGATCTTATAGCCTTTGACAAGTGCGTTCTTGACGCTCTCGGCACGCTTCTGCGCGAGTTTGATGTTGAAGTCGAGGTTGCCGTCCTTGGATGCATAGCCGCGGATGACTACTGTGGCTTTGGGATGGCTCTTCATGTAGGCTGCGATCATCTCTACGTTGGGCTGCTGGTCCTTGGTGATGACGGAGCTGCCGATCTTGAAGAATACATAGCGCACGCTGTTGAGCTGGTTGCTGACTTCCTTGACCACTTCGGGCTTCTTGTTCATGCAAGCCTGGAGCTGTGCGGCGAGTTCGGCGTTCTGTGCTTCGGTGACGGCTGCTGCTGCGAGGCTGGCGTCGAGGGCTCCGCGGAGGTCGTTGATCTGGCCGTTGAGGGCGTCGATTTCGTCCTGGTTGTAGGGGCGCACGATCTGGAAGCCGGGGCCGAAGTTGTAGGTGAGGCCTGCGAGCACCTGGAAGGTGGCGCGGTTGGCGTCAAGGTCGATTGCGTTGGGGTGCGACTGGCTGTCGGCGATGTTCCACACGATTGCAGGCTTGATGCCGAGGGTGAGGTTGCGGCAGAGGTTGAAGTTGAAGTTAAGGCCTGCCTTGGCGGCGATATAGTTGTTGTCGGGACCGGCTGCTTCGTTGCGGTAGTCGTGGCCCCAGCCTGTGCCGAGCACGGCTTCAACGGTGAACACGCGGTCGGGGTCGTAGGCGCCGAAGAGGTTGGCGAGGTCGACGGCTCCGTAGAGGCCGACGTAGCTGTTGTCGATGGCGGTGGAGCTGTGGGGGCCGTACCAGGAGGAGGTGTTGACGGCTGCGAGGCCTTCCACGCCGAGTGCGAAGGCGGGGGTCACTTGCTTCTGGATATGGGCACCGAAGGCGCCGCGCATGTCGCCGAAGAAGGCGTGATGTGTCAGAGGGGTGGTGACACCACCATCGAGACCGATCGACCAATTGTCGAAGAATTTAGGCTGCTCATAGGCTTGGGCCGCCGCCGTCAGTGCACCCAGTGCAAGGACAGTTGAAAGGAGTGTCTTTTTCATCTCTTTTGTGTTGAATACGTTGTGAATACAATGCAAAGGTATGAGTTTTGCAATAATGTCCAAACTATTTAATTAAAATTTACTTTATTTGTTAATTGTCGTTTAGGCAGCCTCTTGTGGGAGGCGTTTGTCTATACAACGACAATCGCGGCGGAAATGTTCGCGAACGTATGTTTACCTGTGATAAGAGATGGCGAGCGGACGTCGCAGGTCGCAGCTGCGGGCGGTGAGCTGCACCGGCACGCTCCATCCGGCTGCGTGGAGGCCGGCGGTGTCGGTGTCGCTGTAGATGAGCATGGGTGTGCGCGCTGGCGCGTCGGCGGGTGGAGCGGCCACGGGCACTACGCGGTCGTGGAGGTAGAAGTTGATGGTGAAAGTGCGGACGGCCTTGTCGGTGGTGAGCTGATAGACGGGTCCCGTGGGCATGGCTGCGTCGATGGCTTCGGCGAGCGGTCGGTCGCTGCGCGGGTTGAGCACCATGGGGCCTGCGGCGGCAGCGTAGGCAAGGTATAGGGCGGCTGCGCACACCACCGACGATGCCACGGGGCGGCTCCGGCGGAGCAGCCACCAGGCGCCGGCCGCCATTGGGGCGACGAGGGAAGCGTAGCCGAGGTTGGAGATGGCGCTGTCGTGCATGGCGGCGAACACGAGCAGGCCTATTGGGGCTGCCACGGCGATGCCCGACAGAAGCCACGCCATGACGGCTGCCGGCCAGCGCAGGCGCATGCGCATGAACACGGCTGCGAGCGCGTAGGCTGCGAAGGGGTAGGCAGGCAGTAGATAGACGCTGCGCTTGCTGGCGGGAATGGTGTAGAAAATCACGACGACGGCAGCGCCGACTATGGCCAGGAGGCCTGCGTCGCTTAGGCGCGAGCGGCCTGCTCGGGCGCGCACGTTCATGTAGGCCGTGCGCCGCAGGCAGAAAGGCATGAGCAGGAGCAGCAGCGTCCATGGCAGGAGACCTGCGGCGAGGGTGGCGAAGTTATACCACCAGGGGTTGACGTGGCTGTCGTAGCTCATGCGGCCGGTGAGGCGAAGGATGTTTTCTTCGTAGGCGAGGTCGAGGAAGGGCTGTCCTCCCTGGCGCCAGGCGGTATAGTACCACAGGGCCGGAAGGATGAACGATGCGAGGCACACGGCGGAGAGCCTGCCGAGGGTGGGCCAGAAGCGCTCGCCGGCCAGCAGGAAGTAGATGCCGAGCACGAGGCATGGCAGCAACGAGCCTACGGGGCCTT
Organism: uncultured Porphyromonadaceae bacterium; assembly: GCA_947175495.1. Lineage (GTDB taxonomy): Bacteria > Bacteroidota > Bacteroidia > Bacteroidales > Muribaculaceae > CAG-873. Next base: position 8,237 of record CAMWNB010000041.1, read on the forward strand.
TCGTGAGGGTGGCGCAGCTGAGCAGCAGCGTGGCGGAAGCGTAACGCCACATCGCCGGGCGGCGCCGTGCGCGGTCGAGGATGAACACGGGCACGACGGAGCAGGCAGCCAGCAGCATGTCGACACGGCATGCGATGCCGGCGCGGAACACTTCGAAGCATGTGGCCAGCATCATGGCCGTGAGCAGGCCGAAGCGCGCTCCGCGGCTGTGCGCCGCCCATCGGTAAGTGGCCCAGCAGAGTCCTATGAGAGCGATGGCCGACGGGAGGCGCGAGATGTACTCTGTGACGACGCCTCCGTTGAACACTGTGGCGAAAGCCGCTATGAGCCACGCGAGGAATGGCGGCTTGTAGGGGATGTCGGAACCGAAGGAGGTGGGCAGCACCCAGTTGCCGCTGTCGAGGATGGACACGGCTACGATTGCCTCGCGGGGTTCGCCTTTGGAGTTGAAGATGATGTCGCCGAGCCACGGCAGGAGCATGATGGCGAGTGCGGCGAGCAGGAATGCCTGCGGGCGCCAGTCGAGAGTGTCGCCGGCGCGCATGCTTTTGCGGAGTCTGTTGGTCATGAGGGAGGTGTTAGTAGCTTCACATTATATTATAAAGCCGGAGGAGTATAAAAAAGTCGGTGGTGCGGGTCTCGCACCACCGACTTATATTAATAATGTTAAAACTCTGCGTTGTTGGGAGTGCGGGGGAAGGGGATGACGTCGCGGATGTTGGTCATGCCCGTGACGAAGAGCACCAGACGCTCGAAGCCGAGGCCGAAGCCACTGTGGGGCACTGTGCCGAAGCGGCGTGTGTCGAGATACCACCACATGTCCTTCATGGGGATGTCGAGTTCTTCGATGCGCTGAAGCAGCTTGCCGTAGTCGGCTTCTCGTTCGGAGCCGCCGATGATTTCGCCGATGGTGGGGAAGAGGACGTCCATGGCGCGCACGGTGCGGCCGTCGGGGTTCTGCTTCATGTAGAAGGCCTTGATGTCCTTGGGGTAGTCGGTGAGGATGACGGGACGCTTGAAGTGTTCCTCCACGAGGTAGCGCTCGTGCTCGCTCTGGAGGTCGGTGCCCCAGTGCACGGGAAACTCAAACTTGCGGCCGCTCTTTTCAAGAATTTCCACGCCTTCGGTGTAGGTGAGGCGCACGAAGTCCTGCTTGAGCACGCCTTCGAGGCGGCCGATTAGCTCTTTGTCGTAGTGCTCGGCCAGGAACTCGATGTCGTCGCGGCAGGTGTCGAGGGCGTAGCGGATGCAGTATTTCACGAATTCCTCGGCGAGGTCCATGTTGTCGGTGATGTCGTAGAAGGCCATTTCGGGCTCGATCATCCAGAACTCGGAGAGGTGGCGGGGCGTGTTGGAGTTTTCGGCGCGGAACGTGGGGCCGAAGGTGTAGATGGCGCCGAGGGCCGTGGCTCCGAGCTCGCCTTCGAGCTGTCCGCTGACGGTGAGCGCCGTGGGCTTGCCGAAGAAGTCGCGCGAGTAGTCTACGGCTCCGTCGTCGGTGCGGGGCAGGTCGTTGAGGGGGAGGGTGGTCACCTGGAACATGGCTCCTGCGCCTTCGCAGTCGCTGGCGGTGATCAGAGGCGTGTTGAGATAGAAGAAGCCTTTGTCCTGGAAGAACTTGTGGATGGCGAAAGCGAGAGCCGAGCGCACGCGCAGCACCGCGCCGAAAGTGTTGGTGCGGGGGCGCAGGTGGGCTTTCTCGCGCAGGAACTCGAGGGTGTGGCCTTTCTTCTGCAGGGGGTAGGTCTCGTCGGCGGTGCCGAAGATTGTGAGTTCCTCGGCCTGCACTTCCACGCTCTGTCCTTTGCCCTGCGACTCGACGAGCTTGCCGCGGACGTGGATCGACGAGCCGGTGGTGACGGGCTTGAGCTGCTCGTCGGAGAAGCGGCTCATGTCGAACACAATCTGGAGGTTGCGGATGGTGGAGCCGTCGTTGAGGGCCACGAACTGCACGTATTTGTTGCCGCGTCGGGTGCGCACCCATCCCATTACGTCGACGGTGGTGTCGAGCGCGGGAGCGGCGAAGATGTCGGATATTTTGGTTCGTTTCATAACAAAAGATTACTCAAAGGAGCCCATTTTTAGGAAGTTGACCTCTTCCTGGGTGAGGTAGCGCCAGCGGCCGCGGGGCAGGTTCTTCTTGGTGAGGCCTGCGAAGTAGACGCGGTCGAGCTTGGTGACGTGGTAGCCGAGGCTCTCGAAGATGCGGCGCACGATGCGGTTGCGGCCGGAGTGTATCTCGATGCCGGCCTGGTTGCGGTCGGTCTCGGTGGCGTAGCTGATGGCGTCGGCGTGGATGGGGCCGTCCTCAAGCTCGATGCCGTCGGCGATGCGCTGCATGTCGTCCTCGCTGATGTCCTTGTCGGTCCAGACGTGGTAGATTTTTTTCTTGACGTACTTGGGGTGGGTCAGCTTGGATGCGAGGTCGCCGTCGTTGGTGAGCAGAAGCACGCCGGTGGTGTTGCGGTCGAGGCGTCCTACGGGGTAGATGCGCTCGTTGCACGCGCCTTTGACGAGGTCCATGACGGTGAGGCGCCCGTTGGGGTCGTCGCTTGTGGTGACGCAGTCCTTGGGCTTGTTGAGGAGAATGTAGCACTTGCTCTCGAGGGTCACCACCTTGTCGTCGTATTCCACGACGTCCTTGGCCGTGATCTTGGTGCCGAGTTCGGTGACTACCTCGCCGTTGACCTTGACGAGACCCTGCTGGATGAATTCGTCGGCTTCGCGGCGCGAGCAGATGCCGGCGTTGGCCATGTACTTGTTGAGACGGATTTCCTCATTGGGGTCGGGCAGCGGCTGCTCGTACTCGATGCGCTTGGGGCGCGGAATAAAGCTCTTTCCGCGTGCGGGGAACGCGCCTCCTGCTCCTTGCTGCGGGCGACGGTTGCCCTGGTTGTATCGGTTGTTGCCCTGGTTGTAGCCGCGGTTGTTGTTGTAGCGGTTATTGTTGTAATGGCGGTTGTTGCCCTGGTTGTTGTAGCGGGGGCGATAGCCGCCTTCCTGCTGCTCGGCGCCGTCGGCGGGATTGCCTTCGGGGGCTGTGCGGGGGCGGTTGTTGTAGCCTCCCTGGTTGTATCGGTTGTTGCCCTGGTTGTAGCCGCGGTTGTTGTAGCCTCCCTGGTTGTAGCCTCGGTTGCCCTGGTTGTTGTAGCGGGGCTGATAGTTGCTGTTCTGGCGGGGGTAGCTCTGCTGTCGGCGGGGCTGGTAGCCACCGTTGTCGGTGTGCTGCATGGGCGTGCCTTCGGCTGCGTTGTCGGCGTCGTCGGCCAGCGGGGCGTGGCTCTGGTAGTCGTAGTTGCGGCGGGGGTACTGGTTCTGATAGTTGTTGTTGCGGCGGGGATAGCTGTTGGGTGCGTCGCCGTTGTTGTATCGGTTGTTGTAACGGGGCTGGTAGCCGCCGTTGTTTTCTCCGGGCTGGTAGGGTGTGCGGCGGGGGTAGGTGTTGCGTTCGCGGTAGGCAGCGTTGTCGCCGTCGGTATCGGCCGGGCGTCGGTAGCTGTCGTAGCGTGCGGTGGCGCCTGAGGCTTCGGCAGCGGGCTGCGCGCCGATGCGGGGGCGCTTCGGTTTCTTTTCGCCCTGCTCGTTATTGATGTTGTTGTTTTCCATAATTCAGCTGAGGAGTAGTTGAGTTTGAATTTGTTTTGTAATACTATTGGATGATGTCGTCATTTGCGACGTGTTCTTGCCATCGCGGCAAGGGGAGTTGTTTTCTGATTGTACGAGAATGTTGATAGATGTTGAAAGTGGTTGATGTGTGATACTTTGCAATGCAAAATTAACCTGCGGGTTTTTAACGCTGCAAAGATACTGATTATTTTTGTTAAATGCAATATTTTTACTTTTATATAAAGCGGCGGACGGGCGAATTGTTCACACGCGGCCGCCGACAAATGGCGCGAGCACGCGCGGTGCGTAGCGGCGCATGGCGAAGAATGCGGCGGTGGACAGCGCGGCCACGGTCGCGGCCTGCAGGGCGAGAAACAGAGAGGCTGCCGCAGGTGTGGAGGGTGTGAGCACCCTCAGCCACAGGCTGCCCGCCGGAGGCAGGAGTATGACGTGAGAGCAGTAGACGAAAAAGGCGGCGGGCGCCAAGCGCGAGGCCCATTGCATGTGGCCGCGCTCCACGCATGCGGCCGCAGCGTTGTAGGCGAAATAGAGGCCGGCCACGATGGCTGCGGTCTTGCACCAGAATGCTGCCTGCGGGTGTGTGGGCGCAAGCACGAGAGCGCCGGTGGCCGCAGCGGGGTAGGCCACGAGGGAGGGAATGCGCATTCGTCTGAATTCCGCCATCATGTCGCGGCTGCCGTGGCTCATCCATGCTCCCCACGAGAAGAAGAACGCCGCTTCCTGGAGTTGCCAGCCGCCCCAGTGGCGCGTGGCGGGGAGGGCCCATATGATGCCTGCCGCGACTACACACCAGGCGCCGGTGTGGCGGAACAGCCATGCGAGCGCGGGCGCTGCTACGCCCATGACCATGAGGTCGCGCACGAACCACATGGGTGAGTCGGCCGGAAACACAAGGCCGCCGGGAGCGCCGGAGGTGCCGATGAGAGCGGCGCCGAGGCCGCGCACAAGCGTGTCGGCGCTGTCGATGCCTCCCTGATAGCAGGCCACGACAGCAAAGGCGGCCACGTTCCACAGCACATAGGGCACGAGCAGCGAGCGCACGCGGTTGCGCAGCTTGCGGGTGTAGACCTCGCGGGTGAGGCTGACGTTGAGGAAGAACACATAGCCGGCGATGAAGAAGTAGACAGGCACGCTCTGGTCGGTGAGGAAGGCTGCGACGAAGCGCGCGAGCCACGGCACGGCGTCGACGGCCTGCGAAGAGCTGCCGCAGGTGTGGACCGCGAGCACCACCAGCGCCAGTGGGTAGCGCAGCAGATCGAGACTGCGCGAGCGCATGTCGGAGCGGTGGGGTCGGCGTGTGTCGTTTTGGGTCATGACGGGTATGTTTTTATGTATCGGTATGTTCACAGCCGGCCTCCTGTCAGCGGTGCGAGCAGACGCGGCGTGTGGCGGCGCATGGCGAAAAACGCGCAAGTGGAGAGGGTGGCGGTGGCGAAGCCTGTCAGGGCGTAGAAGGCGACGGCTGTCGCGGCGTCGTGCGGATGCAGGAGCCTGCACATGAAGTCGGCTGCGGGCCGGAGCAGAATCATGTGGGAGCAATACACGAAAAAGGCTGCCGGCGCCAGCCGTGCTAAGCCCGCGAAGATCCCTTTGGCCACGCATCCTGCCGCCGCATTGTAGGCGACAGGCAGGCCGGCCACAATGGCGACGATCTTGCTTGCTGCAAACACGAGCGAATATGAGTCGTAGCACACATAGCACGTCGTGGCAGCCGTAAGGTACAGAACGAGCGACGGTGTGCGCATGCGTCTGAACTCCGCCATCATGTCGCGTCTGTTGAGGCTCATCCATGCTCCCCACGAAAAGAAGAACGTGGCGGACGCCAGCTGCCAGCTGCTGATGTAGCGTGTGTACGGATTCGCCCACACAATGCCCGCCAGCACCACCCACCACACGCCGGCGCGGCTAAGAAGCCATTTTATCAAAGGAGATATTATGGCCATGACAATCAACGCGCGGACAAACCACATGGGGATATCGGCAGGGTATGAGACCTCTCCGCCTGTCGAGCCGGCCAGCGCTTTGCCGAGGCCCGCGAAGAAGGAGCCCGCGCCGGCGGCTCCGTCGCCACAGGCCAGGGTCGCCACTGCGTATGCCAGCAGATTCCACGACAGGTACGGCACGAGAAGGGAGTGGAAGCGGTTGCGCAGCTTGCGCCGATATTCTTTTTTGCCGAGGTCCGTGTTGAGGAAAAACACATATCCGGCAATGAAGAAATATATCGGCACGCTTTGTCCGCCGATAAAGGATGATGTCGCGCGTCTGAGCAATGGCACATACTGCATCGCTTCGCTGTGCTCGTTGCAAAGATGCACCACCAGCACAGCCATCGCAAGCGGGTAGCGCAGAAAATCGAGCGAGCGCGAGCGCAGGTCGGCTCGTACGGGAATCGTATTCTCGTTCATGGGCGCAAAGGTAGTAAAAATCGGCGTGCGCAGTGTAATTTCCCCGATAATTGCGGAATTTTTTCGTTAATTTTGGTAGGGTGGATAAAATGGATTAAATTTGCAGTGCAAATTGCACACCAATCGAGGAAAAGTAAACGCAAATTCAAATAATTAATTCAAAAACAATCATCTTATGTGGTTAACCTGTTCATCCATAGGACGTAAGTTTGTGATGGCCCTTACGGGCACCTGCCTCGTTCTATTCTTAACCTTTCATGTGGCGATGAATGCTGTGGCGCTACTGTGGCCGACGGCTTACAACAGCATCTGCGGCTTCCTGGGCGCCAACTGGTACGCTCTTGTGGCGTCGATGGGTCTTGCCCTTCTGTTCGTCATCCACATTATCTATGCTCTGTGGCTGACGCTGCAGAACCGCCGCGCCCGCGGCACTGACCGCTACAAAGTGACCGCCGGCACACCCGGCGTGGAGTGGTCGTCGAAGAACATGCTGGTGCTCGGCATCGTTGTGCTCGCTTTCCTCGTAGTGCACCTGATTCAGTTCTGGGCCAAGATGCAGCTTGCGGAAATCATCAGCCACGACCCCGCGTCGTGGGACGTGGTGAACGGCGCTCCCGCCGCTCCCGAGTTCGGCACGCTCTACATCCAGCTGGCTTTCGGCTGCATCTGGACCCCCGTCATCTACATCATCGGCTTCATCGCCCTGTGGTTCCACATGAACCACGGCATCTGGTCCATGCTCCAGACCTACGGCTGGAACAACGACATCTGGATGAAGCGCCTCAAATGCATCGGCCTGTGGTGGAGCAGCATCGTAGTGGGTCTGTTCGTGCTGCAGGCTGTTGTGTTCAGCGTGCTTGCCCACAAGAACTACTACACCACCGACATGGCTCTGCAGGAGCAGTACTCCGAGTACTGGGCCGAGCGCGCCGAGACCCTCAATGAGGAGCTCACCGCCCGTTTCGCCCACGCAATGAAAAACGCGCCCGAGGACGGCGACCGCAACCAGGCTCTCGCCGCATTCTTCACCTCTCCCGAGTGCGCCCAGTTCGTAGCTGCCGCCAAGACAATCTCCGAAGCCGCTGCCAAGCAGTGCCCCGACCTCACCATCCCGGCCGTAGAGAGCCTGGCCCAGTCGGCTGCCGACGTGGAGCAGAGCATCGAATATGCCAAGAGCGTAATGCCCAACCAAAACAATTAATAATTCTCTAAGATATGATCGATCTGAAAAAACTCGATGGAATGATTGACTCCACGTCGATCATGCCGGAATTTGCCGACATCGAAAGCTACAAACTCCCCGAGTATCAGCTTGACTCGAAAATTCCCGAAGGTCCTATCGCGGAGAAATGGACCAACTACAAGGCACACCAGAAACTCGTCAACCCCGCCAACAAGCGCAACCTCGACATCATCGTCGTAGGCACGGGCCTGGCCGGCTCGTCGGCCGCCAGCTCGCTCGGCGAGATGGGCTTCAACGTGCTCAACTTCTGCATCCAGGACAGCCCTCGCCGCGCCCACTCCATCGCCGCGCAGGGCGGTATCAACGCAGCCAAGAACTATCAGAACGACGGCGACAGCGTGTACCGTCTGTTCTACGACACCGTGAAGGGCGGCGACTTCCGCTCGCGCGAGGCCAACGTCTATCGCCTGGCTGAAGTGTCGAACAACATTATCGACCAGTGCGTGCAGCAGGGTGTTCCCTTCGCCCGCGAGTACGGAGGCCTGCTGGCCAACCGCTCGTTCGGCGGCGCCCAGGTGAGCCGCACGTTCTACGCCAAGGGTCAGACCGGCCAGCAGCTGCTGCTGGGCGCCTACGCTTCGCTCAACCGTCAGATTCAGAAAGGCACCGTCAAGAGCTTCAACCGCCGCGAGATGCTCGACATCGTGCTCATCGACGGACGTGCGCGCGGTGTCATCATGCGCAACCTCGTCACCGGCGAAATCGAGCGCTACGCCGCTCACGCCGTCGTGCTGGCCACCGGCGGCTACGGCCGTGCCTTCTTCCTTAGCACCAACGCTATGGGCTGCAACGGCTCTGCTGCCGTGCAGGCATTCAAGAAAGGCGCCTACCTGGCCAACCTGGCCTTCACCCAGATTCACCCCACCTGCATCCCCGTGCACGGCGAGGACCAGAGCAAGCTGACGCTGATGAGCGAATCGCTCCGCAACGACGGCCGCATCTGGGTGCCCAAGAAAAAAGAAGACGCCGAAGCCATCCGCGCCGGCAAGAAGAAACCCACCGACATCCCCGACGAGGACCGCGACTTCTATCTGGAGCGCCGCTATCCGGCCTTCGGCAACCTCTGCCCCCGCGACATCGCTTCGCGTGCGGCCAAGGAACGTTGCGACGCAGGCTACGGCGTCGGCACCGGCAACGCCGTATATCTTGACTTCAAGTACGCCATCGAGCGCCTCGGCGCCGACGTCGTGCGCGACCGCTACGGCAACCTCTTCGACATGTACCAGATGATCTCCGACGACAACCCCTACGAGACGCCGATGATGATCTTCCCCGCCAGCCACTACACCATGGGCGGCATCTGGGTGGACTACGAGCTGCAGACCTCCGTCAAGGGCCTCTTCGCCATCGGCGAGTGCAACTTCTCGGACCACGGCGGCAACCGCCTCGGTGCATCCGCTCTGATGCAGGGCCTCGCCGACGGCTACTTCGTGCTGCCCTACACCATGCAGAACTATCTGGCCGACCAGATCAAGGTGCCCCACTTCACCACCGACGCTCCCGAGTTCGACGCCGCCGAGAAGGGCGTGCGTGAGCGCATCGAAAAGCTCATGGCCATCAAGGGCACCAAGAGCCCCGACGAACTGCACAAGAAGCTGGGCCACGTCATGTGGAACCTCGTGGGCATGGGCCGCACGCTGCAGGGCCTCGTAAAGGCTCTCGGCGAAATCGAAGAGGTGCGCAAGGAGTTCTACGCCGACCTGCGCATCGTGGGCAGCGCCGACGACCTCAACACCGAGCTTGAGAAGGCACTGCGTCTCGAGGACTTCCTGGTGATCGCACGCATGATGGCAATCGACGCCCTCAACCGCAACGAAAGCTGCGGCGCCCACTTCCGCGAGGAGTATCAGACGGAGGACGGCGAGGCCAAACGCAACGACCAGGACTACATGTACGTCAGCTGCTGGAAATACACCGGCGAAGGCGTGAAGCCCATCCTCATCAAGGAACCCCTCAAGTATGAGGCCATCAAGGTGCAGACCCGCAACTACAAGTCGTAATCCCTATCTCTAAAGCAACAATACAATGGAACATACAATCAGCGTAAATCTGAAAATCTGGCGTCAGCGTGGCCCCAAAGAGAAGGGACAGTTCGTGGACTACCATCTCGACAACGTGAGCACCGGCTCCAGCTTCCTTGAAATGCTCGACATGCTCAACCAGCAGCTCGTGGAGCAGGGCGAAGAGCCCGTAGTCTTCGACAACGACTGCCGCGAGGGCATCTGCGGCATGTGCTCGCTCTACATCAACGGCCATCCCCATGGTCCCGTGCAGGGCATCACCACGTGCCAGCTCCACATGCGTAAGTTCAACGACGGCGACACCATCGTCATCGAGCCCTGGCGCTCGGCGGCTTTCCCTGTGATCCGCGACCTCATGGTGGACCGCAACGCCTTCGACAAAATCCAGCAGGCTGGCGGCTATGTGTCGTTCAACTGCGGCGGCGCCCAGGATGCCAACGCCCTGCCCATCAGCAAGGAAGTGGCCGACACTGCCATGGACTCCGCCACCTGCATCGGCTGCGGCGCCTGCGTGGCAGCCTGCAAGAACGGTTCGGCCATGCTCTTCGTGTCCGCTAAGGTGAGCCAGTTCGCTCTTCTGCCCCAGGGCCAGGTGGAGCGCAAGCGCCGTGCCCGCGCAATGGTGCGCAAGATGGACGAGCTCGGCTTCGGCAACTGCACCAACACCGGTGCCTGCGCCGCCGAGTGCCCCAAGAACATCTCGCTGAGCAACATTGCCCGCCTCAACCGCGAGTTCATCAAGGCCAAGTGCGCCGACTAAGCGCCCCGCGCCTATAGACTGAAATCTCCCCGCCGGATCATCCGGCGGGGAGATTTTATTTTGTGCGGCCGCAGCGGCTATAGGCCGAAGGCGGAGAGTAGCGCACGATGCCGCGTAGTCGGCCGGCTGTTCCGGCCGTATGGATATGCAGTGCGTGCTGTGATTTATCGTGAGGATTGCGGGTGGATTACGATGCGGAGGCCTGCGATGCGGGAAGCGACTGCGGTATTGTCGTAGACGGCAAGCCAGGTGGCGGAGCCGTCGCCCCCTGGGACGACGAGCGTACGGAAGCCCGGCGGGGCGGCTTCATCGAGGGTCATGCTGCTGAAGAAGCGGGCGAATGGACGCTGCCATACATGCAGCCGTGCCGGGGCGAGCAGCATCTGCACGCTCTGCACGTCCGTGCCGTCGGGGATGCGCATCCACCGCATGCCCCACGAGGGGATGTTGACCGCCTGCCACAGCGGCGCGTCGTAGAGATGCTCCGCCACATAGCGCGGAATCATCGGGCGTCCGGGCCGGCCGCCGTAGTAGTCGACAATATAATAGCCGTTTTCCACAGGGTTGTGCGACCATGGCAGGTAGCTGACGTGCTTGATGAAGCGCTTGTCGAAGTCGTTGAGCGCTACGTCGTCAAGCACAATGCATGGGACATCGTCGTCAAGTATCTGCGTGCGCATGCTCTCGTAGGCATTCATGTTGGCGGCAGCCTTGGGCAGCAAGCCGGCGATAGTGGCGAGCATGGCGGCAGTAAGGACGATGGCCGTGGGTTGCAGTGTCCGCAGAGGCAGGCGAGCGGCAAGGCTCATCAGCAGCACCAGCGAGTAGGTCTCCATCGGGAAGCGCGAGTGTGGGCTGGTGTGGCGCGAGAGCACAACGAACATGAGCGACACGGTCAGAGCCGTCAGCAGAATCACGTTGTCGCGCACGAACGCGGCTATGCTGCAGCCGCGTTTGCGGGCGAACGCCATTGTGCACAGGGCCGCGAGCGCGAGCAAAAAAGTGATGTGGATGTCGGTCAGGGCTATGAGCGAGCGTGCCGCGTCTGCCGCGGCATTGCTTGCTCCGCCGCTATGGCCCTGGAGGAAGCGGTCGACGTTGAAGGGAGAGAGGCACAGCGGCACGGCTCCGCACAGCAGGCCGATATAAAGCCAGAGACGCCTGTTGCGCATCTCGTCACGATGGAGCAGGGCATAGAGTGTGCAGCCTGCTGCAAGGCCCACGACGTAGCCCTCGTTGGTCCAGCCGGTGATGAAGCCGAAAGCGAAGCTTGCGGCACATGCAGGCCATGGAATCCGCGTATTGCCGTGGGAAGTGAATGATTGATAATAAGCAATTGTCAGCAGGGCGGAGAGCAGATAATTGCATGCGCCGCTCATCCACATCACCCCCTGGAAGAATCCCGGCATGGCAAACCACATCACTGCGCCGGCTATAGCGGCAAGCGGGAGCACCTGCCGGCGCCCGCGGGCTGCCGTGCGGCCTATGAGCAGGCACAGGAGAGCGAAGCCGGCAACGGATACGAAGTCGAACACGCCCTTTCCGGCCACCAGGCTGAAAAACGCCACGGCCAGATGGGGCACGAAGCGCGACACGCCTGCGAAAAGGTCGACATAGAAGCCTGCCCATCCGTAGCCGGGCATATTCCGCAGATGGTCCGGCGCATAAATAAAGTTGAAGTGGAAATCGTCGGCAAACAGCGGTGTGAGCCGGTTCAGTGCAAAGAGCGCAATCAGAAATAGCCCGCATAGAGTTGCGATGGCAATGGTGGTGGGTGACTGTGTGGGACGGCGCATACG
>CAMWNB010000042.1 GCA_947175495.1 uncultured Porphyromonadaceae bacterium
GCGCCGCCCTCCCCGAGCCCCTGCGGGCCCTCCGCGCCGCCACGATTGCGCTGTGCTGTCCCGGCAGCGGACACGCCCTGCGCGTCGATGGAGCCGACCCCGACGCGCTCGCCCGCATGGCGCTGTTGCTGGCGCAGTCGCTGCCTCAGCGTGCCGAAATTGAGATTTAGACCCCGCGCGAGTTTTTGTGAGTGTGGGATTTTTTCCGTAAATTTGCGAAAATTATGACGATTGCGAACATAAGCGAGAGCGATGTGCAGCAGGCAAAGCAGCGGCTGGGCATCGTAGGCGCGTCGCCGGCCCTTACGCTGGCGGTGGCCCGTGCTATGCGCGTGGCCCCCATCGATTTGAGCGTGCTCATCATAGGCGAGAGCGGCACAGGCAAAGAATTCTTTCCGAAAATAATCCATCAGTACAGCGCCCGCAAGCACGCCAAGTACATCGCGGTCAACTGCGGCGCCATTCCCGAAGGCACAATCGACAGCGAGCTCTTCGGCCACGAGAAAGGCGCGTTCACCGGAGCCCTCGCCAGCCGCAAGGGCTACTTCGAGGAAGCCGACGGAGGCACCATATTCCTCGACGAGGTGGCCGAGCTGCCGCTGACCACACAGGCACGCCTCCTGCGCGTGCTCGAGAGCGGAGAGTTCATAAAAGTAGGCTCAAGCCAGGTCCAGCGCACCAACATCCGCGTCGTGGCCGCCACCAATGTCGACATGGTGCGTGCAGTCGCCGAAGGCCGCTTCCGCGAAGACCTGTACTACCGTCTGAGCACAGTACAGATAAGCATCCCCCCGCTGCGCGAGCGCGGAGGCGACCTGCTGCTGCTCGCACGCAAGTTCGCAGCCGACTTTGCCGAGCGCTACCGCATGCCGCCCATCTCCCTGAGCGACGGCGCCCGAGCCCTCCTGCAGCGCTACCGCTGGCCCGGCAACGTGCGCCAGCTGAAGAATGTCATAGAGCAGGCCGCCCTGTTCGAAGCAGGCTCCGAACTCACCACCGAGGCCATGGGGCGATATCTGCCCGCAGGCAGCGCCGTCATGTCGCCGGCGATTGCAACCGAAAGCCACAGCTACGAGCGCGAGCGCGAAATGCTCCTGGGCATGATAATGCGCCTGCAGAGCGACATTCGCGAGATGCGCGAGCGCATGGACGGACGACGCCCCGAAGCCACACGCGTCGACGATTTCGTCGAGGTCCCCCGCGGCGCATCGCAGCTGCCGGTAAAAATCGACGAGGTCGCCCACATCGACCTGTCGGCACCACCCGCACGCGAAGAACCGACAGCATCCCTCGACGACACCGAGCGGCGTGCCATCATAAATGCGCTCGAGCGCAACCTCGGACGCCGCAAGGCCGCAGCAGCCGAGCTGGGCATCAGCGAGCGCACACTCTACCGTAAAATCAAAGAGTATGGCCTGGAATAAATATATACGCCCGCTGCTCGTGCTGGCAGCACTGCTGGTGGCAGTCCCGGCGTGCAAGATCAGCTATTCGCTCAACGGCTCGGCACTCGACTACACCGTCTACAAGACCATCCGCGTGGCGCAGTTCCCCATACGCGCCGCCCTCGTCTACCCGCCGCTGCAGCAGACCTTCGAGAACGAGCTGCTCGACTACATATCGCGAAATACGCGCCTGCAGACAACCGACGGCGCGGCCGACCTTGAGCTCGAAGGAGAAATCACCACCTACAACCTCACCCCGCAGGCTGTCACCGAAAACGCATTCGCATCGCAGACCCGTCTCACCATTGGCGTGCGCGTCAAGTACATCAACAACAAAGACGACAAAAAGAGCATCGACCAGACATTCAGCGCCTACCGCGACTTCGACGCCACGCTCATGCTCACCGACGTCCAGGACCAGCTCTGCGAGGAAATCAGCGAGGAACTTGTCAATCTGATATTCAACGCCACGCTTGGCGACTGGTAAGGCACTATGACGCTGAACGAAGCCCTACATGCAATAGCCGCCGAGCCCGACGCACCCTTGAGCGCCGCGCAGGCCGAAGCGCTGCGCGATGCCGTCGCGCGCCACCCCTACTTTGCCCTCCCCTCCGCGCTGCTGCTGCGCGCCGGAGCAGTGCCCGAGGCCGATGTGGACGCACTGCGTGCGCGGGTGGCCGTGCTCACAGCCGACAAGGCATCACTCGCCACTCTCGCAGCCGCGCCCGGTGCCGACCCGCAACGCTTCTATCCGCCCGAGCCCGTGCCGGCACCCGTTAGCACCGTAAATGCCATCGACACCTTCCTGGACACCTACGGCAGCACCTCGCCCGAGGAAGAAGCCCTGCTGGAGCGGCTCATCTTCAATCCCGTGCCCGATTATGCCGATGTGTTGGCCGCCGAATCCGACCCGGCCGACTTCCCGGCCGACGCGCAGGACGCGCTCATCGATGCATTCTTGAAAAAAGAAGCAGCCGTGCCCGCACCCGAGCCCACTCTGCCCGAGGCCCCGCCCGCCCCCGCGCCTGTCGCGGAGGACGCCTCGCTCAGCGAGAGCCTGGCACGCATATTCATCGGACAGGGACGCTTCGAAAGCGCCCTCGAAATCATCGAAGGGCTGGCCGCCAAAGACGGCGCCAACCCCTTTTATGCCGACCAGGTGCGATATCTCCGCAAGCTCGTGCGCCTGAAATCCGGGAATTAGATCCCGGCGTTAACAAATATTGGGGAACGGGGTCTTAGTCCCCTTTCATGAGCGCGCGGAGCGCCTCGGCTATTTCAGCGGTAAGGAAGCCGCGCGAAGCCGCGAAGCGGAAAAGCCGCGTGCGCCCATCGTATGTAGCCAGCGCATCCGCCCCCTGCGATGCCGCCTTGGCGCGCAGAAGGCCCCGGAGCGCCTCGGCATACACTTCATCAGCCACCTCCCCGAGCGCTTCGCGCGCTATGCCCTCCGACACTCTTTTGGCGCGCAGCGCCGCGGCTATCTTGCGGCGTCCCCAGCGGGCTATGCCCGCCTTCTGGCGCACAAACGCGGCGGCGAAGCGGGCATCGTCCACATAACGCTCGCGCTGTAGCCGGGCGATGATGGCATCGGCCTCGTCGGCCGCCACAGCCATGCGGCGCAGCTTGTCGCGCAGTTCGCCCGTGCAGTATTCGGCGCGGGAGCAGAGATTGGCGAGGCGGTCGTACGGGTCCATTTCAGAAAAATAACGATGACATGGCGCAGCGGCGCATCACCCCGCCTTAGTGGCCATGGCGTAGCGCGGCCGCGAATAAAAGTCACGCTCCACGGCCACCTCCGCGAAGCCCGCGGCGCGGATAACCTCCGCCGTAGCCTCCGCATAAAGAGAGTTTATTTCAAAATACAGCCTGCCGCCCGCGCCGAGCGCCCCTGCGGCATATCCCGCTATGGCGCGGTAGAAGCGCACAGGGTCCGTGTCCGGCACGAAGAGAGCCGCTTCCGGCTCATGCAGCAGCACGCGCTCGTCCATCGCTTCGCGCTCGCTGTCGGCTATATACGGAGGATTGCTCACGATGATATCATAAGGTTTGTCCGCCGCCGGCATCGCCAGAGCGTCAGCGCGGCTGAAGTGCACTCCGGCATGCAGCGCCCGCGCGTTGGCTTCGGCCACGCCGAGAGCGGCCGCGCTTATGTCCGTGGCGTCTACATGTGCGAACGGCAGATTGCGGGCCAGGGCGATGGCTATGCACCCGCTGCCGGTGCACACGTCGAGCACCCGCAGATCCGCGCGTCCCGCAGCGTCGTCGACAATGCGGTCCACCAGGCCCTCGGTCTCGGGCCGGGGGATAAGCACGGCGGGGTCCACATGCAAGTCCATGCCGTAGAAGCGTGCGTGCCCGGTGACATACTGCACCGGCTCGCCGTCGGCAACGCGCCGCGCCATGCCCGTGAGCCGCTCGGCCGTGAACGGCTCGAGCGACAGATCCCCGCGCACGGCCACGTCTGTCGGCGTGTAGCCTCCGGCATCCTCCAGGATAGCCCGCACGCAGCCTTCGGCCTCGCCCGCAGGCAGCGCCGCGGCGAGGATGCCTTTCAGCTGTCGGCGCAGTTCGTCAAGGGTCATTGCTCGTCAGCCTCTACGTCCTCGTCCCAGAAGAAGTCGTCGCCGTCCTCGTCGTCCTCGCCCCATGTCGACGGGTCGATATGGCGCAGGTCATCGGCCTCTTCCTCGTCCTGCTCGGTCGGCTCATACTGGAAGATGAATCCGTCCTCCTCGTCCACGCGGTGCCGCGCGTCAAGCGGGCCGTGCGCGATGTCAGGCGTAGCAAGGCGGTTGTTCTCGTCGGTGATGGCGCGCCACAGCATGTCCTTGAGCTCCGTCAGCCCCTGGCCGGTGACGGCGGAGATGAACACATGCGGGATGTCCGCAGGCAGCGTCTTCTCCATTTCAGCGCGCAGCTCCTCGTCGAGCATGTCGCTCTTGCTCACGGCCAGGATGCGGTGCTTGTCGTTGAGCTGGGGGTTGAACTCGCGCAGCTCGTGCAGGAGCGTCTCGTATTGGGCAGTGATGTCGTCGGCGTCCGCCGGCACCATGAACAGCAGCACCGCATTGCGCTCGATGTGGCGCAGGAAGCGCAGGCCCAGGCCTTTGCCCTCGCTCGCGCCCTCGATGATGCCGGGGATGTCGGCCATGACGAACGAGCGGTTGTCGCGGTAGCTGACAATGCCTATCTGCGGCTCCATGGTGGTGAAAGGATAGTCGGCGATTTTGGGGCGTGCGGCGCTGACAGCCGAGAGCAGCGTGCTCTTGCCGGCGTTCGGGAAGCCCACCAGACCCACGTCGCCCAGGAGCTTGAGCTCGAGGATGATGCTTTTCTCTATGGCAGGCTCGCCGGGCTGCGCGTAGCGCGGAGTGCGGTTGGTCGAGCTTTTGAAGTGCCAGTTGCCAAGACCGCCGCGGCCGCCGCGCAGCAGCTTCACGAGCTGTCCGTCGTCGGTGACCTCGGTGATATAGTCGCCCGTCTCGGCGTCATACACCACCGTGCCGCACGGAACGTCGATAGTCACATCCTCGCCGTCTTTGCCGAAGCTGCGCCCCGCGCCGCCGCTCTCGCCGTTGCCCGCGAAGATGTGGCGGCGGTACTTCAAAGGCAGCAATGTCCACATGTTGCGGTTGCCGCGGAGGATGATGTGGCCGCCGCGGCCGCCGTCGCCACCGTCAGGGCCGCCTTTCGGCACATATTTGGCGCGGTGGAAATGGCGCGAGCCGGCGCCGCCCTTGCCCGACCGGCAAAGTATCTTGACGTAGTCTATGAAATTTGAGTCTGCCATGGATGCTTGAATTTTAGTGCTCTGAGAGCTTGTTTGTAAAATGATATGAACGCGAAGGCGGACAATCGACGGGTGGATTCAGTTGTTTTTGTCCCGCCACACGCGTGAGAGGCGCATAAGCTCGCTTGCCTGACGGAAATCCGTGGGGCTCCCCACGTCTATCCATGTGCCGCGGATAGGGTAGTACGCCACACGCCGTCCGTCGGCGATGGCCTGCTCGATAAAGTCGGTGGCGTCGATGCGCCGTCCTTGCGGGATGGAGCGCAGCAGCGGGTTGCTTATGATGTAGATGCCGGCGTTGGCATAGTAGCTGTACGACGGCTTCTCCTCTATGCCGGTCACACGCGGCCCGTCAGTGGAGAGAATGGCGTAGGGCACGCTCACGGCGTAGGGGATGGTGGCTATGGTGATGTCGGCCCGCTCCGCACGGTGGTGCAGATACATCTCCTCGAAAGAGATGGTGGTGAGCAGGTCGGAGTTCATGACAATGGTGTTGCCCTCCGCAGGCCAGTCCACGAGCGATGCCGAGCCGATAGTGCCTAAAGGCGTCGACTCGCGCACGGTCTTCACCCGTACGCCCGCCACCGGACGTGCGAAATGTGCGTCCAGCGCCTCGGCCAGATAGGCCGTCGACACGGTGATGTCGTCGATGCCCGCCGCGGCCAGCGCCTCGATGTTGTAGTCGATGATGGCCTTGCCGTCGATTTCAAGCAGAGGCTTCGGCACGGTCAGAGTGAGGGGGCGCAGCCGCTCGCCCTTCCCCCCGGCCATGAGCATGGCGCGCAGAGGAAGGATAGTGGGCGTCACGTTGAGGTCGATGATGCCGGCGATGCGCCCCTCGTCGTCCAGGCGAGGCACAAGCCCTATGCCCTTCATGCGCAGACGGCGCAGCTCCTCCACGTCGGGCGCCTCGCCGCGCACGCAGCTGAAGTCGCGGCGCTCGGCCTCCGCCACGGGGCTCAGGGGCGTTGCGCCCGCTATGAGCGCACGCCGTATGTCGCCGTCGGTGACACTGCCGCTCACTCTGCCGTCGGCATCCACCGCAAAGAGCGTCATGGTGCTGCCGCTGAGTTCGTTGAGCTGCCGCAGTGCGTCGAGCAGGCTCGCGTTGCGATTTATCAGGTGCTTTTCCATATTGTTTTTGACCTATCGTTATAACGTCGCAGAGGGCTTGAGAGTTGACATGATGGCCTCGGCCACCACCCAGTCGCGGGGAGTGTCAAGGTCTATGCTCCGTTCGGGGGGCATCGGCGAGGGTATGCGACGCGGAAACGCACCCATCGGCATCGCCCGCAGCGACGCGGGGTTGATCACATACACCGCCCCGTTGAAAGTCCATGCGGCAGGTGCGTCCTGGCGTCGGGTGAGCATCCCGTCGCCCTTGCTGATGCGCAGCGACCCGTCGGCCGACGTCTCGAAGCAGTTGTAGTAGGGATTGCACGATGCCGGTTCTACAGACACCACCATGTCCGTCTCGGGTGTGTATAGTGCCATGGCGGCCTCCACATCGGCCGCCGTGCGCAGAGGTGACGTCGGCTGCAGCAGCACCACGGCGTCATAGGCGATGCCCTCGGCGTCGGCCATGTCCATCACGTCGAGCATCACCTCGCGGCTGCCGGCAGTGTCCGTGGCCAGCGCCGCCGGGCGCATGTACTCCACCGGAAGGCCCAGCGAGCGGGCTGTGTCGGCGATGGCAGGGTCGTCAGTGCTCAGCACGATGCGCCGCAGGTCGTCGCAGAGCTCGAGCGCCACGTCTATGGTGTAGGCGATGAGCGGGCGCCCGCCCAGCGGCTTTATGTTCTTGTGAGGGATACCCTTGCTGCCCCCGCGGGCAGGTATTATGTAGAGAGGTTTGAGCATAGTGTGCAAAATTAACAAAAATCTCCCGAAAAGGCCAATAAAAATACAGGCAAAAAGGCTCCCGCCGGAGCGGGAGCCTTTCTACACGCTTTATATTGTATTCAGAACATCTTCAGTGCCAGATCGGTCAGCCATATCCACAGCGGGCAGAAGCCCACAAACAGGATTACGCTCAGTGTCAGCGACGACGTGCCCGTTGCCACATAGGTGTCGTACTCGTCGGCGATGATGATGCCGGAGAAGGCAGGAGGCAGCGCTGCGGCCACCACAAGCATCTTCAGGTTCGTGGCGTCCATGCCGCACACCATGCCCAGCACAAGCACGATCAGAGGCATCAGCATCATCTTCATGATGGAGCCCACGACCACCTGCGAGTTGAATGTGAACTTGATGGCCGACAGGGTGATGCCCGCCGAGAACACAGCCATCGAAGCATTGGCCTTCGCTATGAGGTTGAACGAAGGGCTCGCCCAGGCGGGCCAGTGAAGTCCGCACAACACGAGCACCACAGCAAGGATAGGAGCCCATGCCACAGGCTGTTCCAGAGCGTGGATCACGGGCTTCCACGCGCTCTCCTTTTTCGTCGAGCCGGGTTGCTGCTGCTCCAGCGACGCATTCATCAGCGACAGGCCCACGGGGATACCCACCGCGTTCACCACGATGCCGACAATAGCCACCACCAGTGCCACCGCAGGAGTGGTGCCGAAGATAGGCTCAAGCACCGCGAAGCCGAGGAAGCCGATAGTCGGCGAACCGCTGATAAGGGCCGACACCGCGGCGTCGGCGCCCGTATTCTTCTTGAAACAGTAGCGGAACACAAAGTACACAAGCATGAAACAGCCCATGATGCCGACCAGCGACACCAGCGACAGCTTCAGGTCCTTGGCGAGGTCCTCGCGGCTCGCCTGCACGATCGACACGAAAAGTGCCGCAGGCAGGGCGTAGTCAAGCACCACCTTGTTGAATTTCTTTGCATCCTCGCCGGTGAATATGCCTTTCTTGCCGGAAATGAAGCCCGCGAGCATCACCACGACAATAGGCACAATGGCGTATAGAATGATGTGTGTCATGACGTTATGGCTTTATACGTTGTACTGGATCAGAGGCGTCGGGTTCAGATAGCCTATGTGGCCGCTTTCCTTGCCCGAGTCGGCAGCCAGCTGCACGTCGATGAGGCAGGGCTTGCGCGAGGCGATGCTCTCCGTCAGAGCCTTCGTCAGCTCCGCAGGCGTCGTCACGTAGTAGGTCTGCGCGCCGAAAGCGTCGCCCAGCTTGTCGTAGCGTGCGTTGATGTCGAGAGTTGTGGGTGCGGGAGCATCGCCGCCCGACGGGTTCTCGCCCACACCGTTGTAGATGCCGCCGTTGTTGAAGATCACCACCGTGCAAGGCAGTTTGTAGCGGCATATAGTCGAGAAATCCATGCCCGAGAAGCCGAAGGCCGAGTCGCCCTCGATGGCCACAACGCTCTTGCCCGTGGCCACGGCGGCGCCGATGGCCGAGCCCATGCCCATGCCCATGATGGCCCACGACGCGCAGTCCACGCGGTGGCGGGGCAGAGACATGTCCACCGTGTCGCGTGTGTCGTCAAGCGTATTCGCGCCCTCGTTCACAAGTATCACGTCGGGATGGCTCTCAAGCACGGGCTTGATGGCGTTCAGCGCCGTCCAGTGGTTCATCGGCATGGCCGTGGAGGCGGCCTCGAGACGCTGCGCGAACGACGCGTTCTTTATCTTCGACTCCGCCTGCAGCGATGCCGTCCATTCCGGGTCGGCGGTCATCGTCTTGCCGCGGAGGCCCTCCAGGATTGCGTCCAGGGCCAGACCCATGTCGCCCACCACAGGAGCCGCTATCTGCACATTGCGGTCCATCTCGCGCGGCTCCACGTCAAGCTGTATGAACTTGATGTCGGGATTCCACTTTCCGCGGCCGAACGACAGCATCCAGTTCAGACGCGCGCCCACCACCATCACCACGTCGGCCTTCTCCATGATGGTGCTGCGGCACGAAAGGGCGCTCAGCGGGCCGGCGTCGGGCATCAGACCCTTGGCCATCGACATGGACAGATAAGGCAGATGCGCGGTCTCTATCAGTTGCTTTATCTTGTCGTCCACCCGCGCGTATGCAGCGCCTTTGCCCAGCAGTATCGCCGGACGCTTGGCGCCCGCGAGCAGCTCCACGGCGCGCTCCACGGCCTCCTTGTTGGGAGCCGTGGGTGAGTATGCGTCCACAGGCTCGTAGAATAGCTTCTCCGCTTCGTCGGCGTCCATGATTTCCGCCAGGGCGGGCGTCGTCATGTCGATATACACGCCGCCGGGACGGCCGCTCACAGCAGCCCGGTAGGCGCGGGCCACGGCCGAGGGGATGTCGCGCGCATGGCTGCAGCGGAACGCGGCCTTCACAAGCGGACGCGCCGTATTCAGCTGGTCAAGCTGCTCGTAGGTGCCCATGTCCATGTCCACCATCGTCGGGTCGCTCGCCCCCGAAATCTGTATCATCGGGTAGCAGTTCACCGTAGCGTTGGCCGTCGCCGTCAGGCCGTTCATGAAACCCAGCGACGACACCGTCAGCAGCACGCCCGGAGTCTTCGTCAGATAGCCGTGAGTGGCCGCGGCCATGCCGGCCTGCTGCTCGAAGCGGAAGCCGTAGTAGTTTATGCCCACCTTTTGCATGGCGTAGGCCGCCTCCGTCACCGGGATGCCCACCAGGCCGTACACATCGCTTGTCCCAAGCCGCTTAAGCGCCTGGGCCAGTATATACATGCCCGTCACCTGGGCCGGAAATTCGGGCTTCGCCGCAGTCGGCGTCGTATTTGTATTGGTCATCATATTTTTCTTGATTTTGGTTGAGAGAGAGGTGTATTGTTTTTGCCTTGCTTCTGCCGCAGCGAAAAATCAAAAGCGAGACAAGCAACATCCGATTCGTTCATATCGGCACACGCTGATAAAAAATCTTTTGTTTCTTGTTTCGCTTTTGTCTTTTAATGCACATTCAGAGCATTGGCATTTACTTCTTAGTTGTGAGGCTGAGGAGGCAGAGGCTGCGTAGTGCCGTTCGCGGCGAACTTCTGCTGCTCGGCGGCCGTGTAGCCAAGCGACGTCAGCACCTCAGCCGTGTTTTCGCCGAGGGAAGGAGCCGGGCCGTAGGTCGGCTGGTAGTTGCTCATGGTGAACGGACAGCCCACAGTCACGAACTCGCCGATGTTGCCGCCCTGGTTGATGCGCACAAGCGTGTTGCCGTCGTACAGACTTTCGTCCGTCATCACTTCCTTTGTCGAGAGCACCGGGCCGACAGGTACGCCGGCGGCGCCGAGGATGCTCGTCACCTCAAACTTCGTCTTGTCGGCCGTCCAGGCGCCGATGCGCTGGTAGATTTCTGTCTTGTGGCGGTCGCGGGCGTCGGCCGTGTTGAAATCGGGGTTGGTCAGCCAGTCCTCGAAGCCCATGGCCTTGCAGGCAGCCTCGAAGTCCTTGGCGCCGCGCTGCAGAATCACGTACACGTAGTTGTTGCCGTCCACCTCCGAGTCGTAGCCGCCGGCGGGTTTGCACTTGTAGGTCCAGCCCAGCACGCCGCCGCCCTCGATGTTGCCGGAGCGGGGCACGCAGTCGCCGAACTTGCCGTTCGGGTACTGCGGGAACTGCGTCAGATAGCCGATGCGGTCGAGCGTCAGCTGGTCGCGCGTCTTGATGCGGCACAGGTTGAGGCAGGCATTGTGCATCGACTGGTACACGTAGCAGCCCTCGCCCGTGTGGTTGCGCTGCTGAAGAGCGGCCAGAAGGCCTATCAGCAGGTGCATGCCCGTGTTGGAGTCGCCGAGGGCAGCGCCGCTCTGGGTCGGCACGTTGTATTCGCCGTCATACCAGCCGGTGGTCGAGGCTGCTGCGGCAGTCACCTGAGCCACAGGTTCGTAGGCCTTTAGGTCTTTGTATTTCGAAGATTCCGGGAAGCCCTTGATGGTGCCGTAGATACACTTGGGATTAAGCGCATGCACGGCCTCCCAGCTGAAACCGAGCTTGTCCATGGCCCCGGGGTGCAGGTTCTCCACGAAGATGTCGCAGCCCTGGATGAGCTTTGTCAGGATAGCCTTGCCGTCGGGGGTCTTGGCGTCAAGCGTCACCGACTTCTTGTCGCTGTTCAGCTGCAGGTAGTAGTAGCTCGGCTCGTTCGGGTCGAACTGCAGTTCCTTGCGCGTTGCGTCGCCCACGCCCGGGCGTTCGATTTTTATCACCTCGGCGCCGAGCCATGCAAGCATTTGCGTACACGAGGGGCCGGACTGCACTTCCGTGAAGTCCACCACTTTGATTCCCTGAAGAGGAGCGGAGTTTGTCATATCGTTTGGATTTTGGGTTTGCGGTTTTCGTTCAATGTCTATAGAATACAACACATCATTCCCGCGATAGTTCACCGCCGTGTCCGCCCCACGAAAAAAAACGCCCGGAAGATTCATTCTCCCGGGCGTTGTGCCATTTGGCCGTAGCCGTCGCTTACCAGATCACCACACGCTCAGCCTCCGGGCGGAACATGGGCTGACCCTCTGTGATGTCGAAAGCGCTGAAGAAAGGTGCGATGTTGCGCAGCGACGCGTTCACGCGCCAGCGGCCCAGCGAGTGGGGGTCGGTCTTCGTGCGCTTCAGAATCTCGGCCTCGCGGATGTTGCCCGCCCACACGTTGGCATATGCCAGATAGAAACGCTGGTCGGGAGTAAAGCCGTCTATCGTCTCGCCCTCGCTGTCGCCCAGAGCGTTGTGGTAGGCCGTGTAGGCCACGCGCAGGCCGCCCTGGTCGGCGATGTTCTCGCCGAGGGTGAAGCGGCCGTTGGCATGAGTGCCGGGGGCCACCTCGATGGCGTCGAACTGCGCGGCAAGCGCGTCGGCCAGTGCCGTGAAGGCCTCGGCGTCCCCGTCGGTCCACCAGTTCGAGAAATTGCCGTCCTTGTCGAACTGACGGCCCTGGTCGTCAAAGCCGTGCGTCATCTCGTGGCCTATCACCACGCCGATGGCGCCGTAGTTCTCCGCGTCGTCAGCCTCCGGGTTGAAGTACGGAGCCTGAAGAATACCTGCGGGGAAGCAGATTTCGTTTGTCAGCGGGTTGTAGTAAGCATTCACCGTCTGAGGCGACATCAGCCAGCGCTCGCGGTCCACGGGCTTGCCGAAATCGTCGAGGTTGTACTGCTGGTTGAAGAGTATGGCTTCCTGGATGTTGGTCCAGTAAGGCTTCTTCGGGTCGATGGTCAGCGCCGAGTAGTCGCGCCATGTGTCGGGATAGCCTATCTTCACGGCAAACGCCGCCAGCTTCTCACGGGCCTTGGCCTTCGTCTCGTCGCTCATCCACGTCAGATTGTCGATGTGCTGTCCGAGAGCCGTGCGCAGGTTGCCCACAAGCGTCAGCATCTTCTCCTTCGACGATGCCGGGAAATACTTCTCCACGTACAGCTGGCCGAGAGCCTCGCCAAGCATGCCGTTCGGGACGCTCAGCGCGCGCTTCCAGCGGGGCTGCTGCTGTTCCACGCCGCTCAGCACGCGGCTCATCTGGAAACCGGCGTCCACAAAATCATCGCTCAGATAAGGCGCCGCGGAGTCGATATAGCCGGCGGCCACATAGTCGCGCAGCTTCTCTATCGGAGTGTTGCCGAGGATGCTGTCGACGGCGGCGTAGCTCTTGGGCTGGCCGATGATGATGTCCTCGACGCCTTCCAGACCCTGCTTCTTGAAGTAGCGCGCAAGGTCGATGTGCGGGAACTCCTTGGCCAGTTCGCTCACCTTGCGGGGATTGTAGCCCGCGGCGGGGTCGCGCATCTCCTCGCGGCTCATTGCGGCATGGGCAAGCGCCGTCTCTATCTCGAGGGTGTTGGCCGTAAGGCGTGCGGCATCGGCTTCGCTCATGCCTGCAAGCTCCGCGATGCGGGTAAGGTACTTCTTGTAGGCCTCCCGCACGGCAAGCGTGTTCTCGCTGTCCTCGATGTAGTAGTCGCGGTCGCCGAGGCCGAGGCCGCCCTGGCCCCAGTACATCACGTTCATCGTCGAGTTCATCATGTCGGCCTCCACGCCCGTGCCGAAGAATGCGCCCACGCCGGGCATTGCGGCCATCAGATCGACGATTTCCTCGCGTTCGGCGCCGTAGATGCGCTGCAGATCGGCCTGGATGGCGGCGGCGCCCTCGGCGTTCAGCCGGGTGCTGTCCATGCCCATGGCATAGAGGTCGGCGATCTTCTGTGCGTTAGAGCCGGGAGCGGCCGTCTTGGCGTCAAGGCCGGCCACAAGCTCCCGCACCTGGGAGCGGTTCAGCTCGCCTAACTGGTCGAACGTGCCGTAGCGCGAGTACTCGGCCTTCAGCGGATTGGCCTTCATCCAGCCGCCGCAGGCGTAGTCATAGAAGTCAGTGCCCGGAGCCACAGACAGATCCAGGTTGGCGCGGTCGACGCCGCGCGGTGTCTGGGCGGACGCACCCAGTGCGACTGCCACAGTAGAAATATACACCAAAACTTTATTCATATTGTACAATAAATTTGTCGCAAAGATACAAAATAATTGTAAATAATGATTACCTTTGCCATAGCCAACATTCAATCACCTCCTAAACATCCGTAAACATGAAAAAACTTGTCATCGCACTCTGCATCGCCCTCGCAGGCATTGCCGCACACGCACAGGAAAGTGGAAGCATGGGCCTCGGTGTAAACCTCGGCGTCGCCCCCATCCTTGAAGACGGCGCACCCACAAACTTCGAAATCGGAGCCAAATTCCAGTACGGCCTCACAGGCACCGTGCGCCTGCAGGCCGACCTCGACTACGCATTCAAGGCCGACTACGTCGACGTGCTCACCGTCAGCGCCAACGCCCACTTCCTCATTCCCGTCGCCGACAAAGTGCGCCTCTATCCCCTCGCCGGACTCGGCTACGGACGCGTAGGCTACAGCGCCGGATTCAACTTCGGAGGCGGCCATTTCAAGGTCTCCGACCATTTCAGCCGCTTTCTCTTCAACGTCGGACTCGGCGGCGAATACGACTTCGCCACCAACCTCGCCGTCAATCTCGAGTTCAAGTATCAGTACATGAAGGACTTCAACCGCCTTCCGATCCTCCTCGGACTCACCTACCGCTTCTGACAGCATCGCCGGACACGCTTCCCGAAGCGTGTCCGGTTTTCTTTTTTCACACTCCTTATACCAGTAAAACACGAAAAATTGCCACTTCACCGATTCGCCGCATAGCCGCGCCCGACATTATAAACGCGGGCGCGCATTGTCATAGTTTGGAAAATTCTTCGTAAATTTGCAGTCACGAAAGAAAATACGAAAACTCACGACAATGAACATCTCATACAAGTGGCTTAACGAATACATCGGCCTGCCCGCCGACATGACACCCGGGCAGGTGGCCGACGCACTCACGTCCATAGGCCTCGAAACAGGCAGCGTGGAGCGCGTGGAGAGCATCCGCGGAGGTCTCCGCGGAATCGTCATCGGAAAGGTGCTTACATGCGCCGACCACCCCGACAGCGACCATCTGCACGTCACCACAGTCGACCTCGGAGGCGAGCAGCCCGAGCAGATCGTGTGCGGAGCTCCCAACGTGGCAGCCGGACAGACAGTAGTGGTGGCCACCGTCGGCACCACACTCTACGACGGCGACAAGGAATTCAAAATCAAGAAATCCAAAATCCGGGGCGTGGAGTCCTTCGGCATGATATGCGCCGAGGACGAAATCGGCGTCGGCACGAGCCACGACGGCATCATCGTGCTCCCCGACGGAGCGGCCGCTCCGGGCACGCCCGCAGCCGAATACTTCAACCTCAGCGACGACTACGTGCTCGAGGTGGATCTGACCCCCAACCGCATCGACGCCGCATCCCACTACGGCGTGGCACGCGACCTCAACGCATGGATGGGCGTGCACGCAGCCGCCACCGCGCTGCGCCGTCCCTCGGTCGACGCCTTCCGCGCCGGCACCAACGGACAGGACGGAGCCATCGCCGTCGAAGTGCAGGCTCCGGAGGCGTGCACGCGCTATGCCGGCGTCACCATCCGCGGCGTCCGCGTGGCCCCCAGCCCCGAGTGGCTGTGCAAGCGTCTCGAAGCCATCGGCGTGCGTCCCATCAACAACATCGTCGACATCACAAACTACATTCTGCACGCGTTCTGCCAGCCGCTCCACTGCTTCGACGCCGACCGCATCGGCGGCGGCCGCATCGTGGTGCGCACATGCCCGGAGGGCACGGCGTTCACCACGCTCGACGGCGTGGAGCGCAAGCTCAACGCCGCCGACCTGATGATCTGCGACGCCGAGCGTCCGATGTGCATGGCCGGCGTGTTCGGCGGCCTTGACTCGGGTGTGACCGACGAGACGCACGACATCTTCCTGGAGAGCGCCTGCTTCAATCCCACGAGTGTGCGCCGCACGGCGCGCCGCCACGGTCTCAGCACCGACTCGAGCTTCCGCTTCGAGCGCGGTGTCGACCCCAACGGCTGCATCTACGCGCTGAAACTGGCGGCGCTGATGGTGCAGGAACTCGCGGGCGGCGAGGTGACCGGCGAAATAATCGACATCTATCCGGAGCCCGTGAAACCGGCTTCAATTAAATTCTCATACGACGCATTCATGCGGGCTGTGGGCGCAAATGTTCCACGTGGAACAATCGACGAGATACTGCATTTGCTTGAAATCGACACGAAAGTGCTCGAAAACGGAGAGCTGGAACTGAGCGTGCCCACCTACCGCGTGGACGTGACCCGCCCGTGCGACGTGTACGAGGACATCCTGCGCATCTACGGCTACAACAACATCCCGATGCCGGAGTCGCTGCACAGCAGCATCTCCGAAAAGGTGCGCAGCGACGCCGACGACGACATGCGCCGTGTGCTCAGCGAGCAGCTGAGCGGCGCTGGCTACCGCGAGATTCTGAACAACTCGCTGACGGCCGAGGCCTACTACCGCGACCTCAAGGAGCTGGGCGCCGAGGGCTGCGTGCGCCTGCTCAATCCGCTGAGCCAGGACCTCAATGTGCTGCGCCGCACGCTGCTGTTCGGCGGCCTGCAGTCGCTGGCACGCAACATCAACCGCCGCAACCCCGACCTGCGCATGTATGAGTTCGGCGACGTGTACTCGCTGCGCAAGGGCGCGGAGAGCACTGCCGAGCAGCCTCTGGCGCCCTTCTCCGAGGGCAGGCGCCTGGGCCTGTGGCTGACGGGCGACATCCGCCCCGCCGGCTGGCTGCGCCCTGCCGAGGCGGCGACGTTCTACGATCTCTCGGCCGAGGTGGAGAAGGTGATCGCCCGCCTGGGCATCAGCGGAGGCGAGCTGCAGCTGCAGCGCGGCGAGACCGACCTGCTGAGCCCTGCGCTGCTCATCGCCACCCGCTCGGGCAAGGCGATAGGCTCGATGGGCGTGGTGCGTCCGGAACTGGCTGCGCGCTGCGAGGTGCGCGCCACGGTGTTCTACGCCGAGCTGGACACTGACGTGCTCTTCGAGATGGCTGCGCGCCACCGCACGCAGTTCAAGCCGCTGCCCAAGACGCAGGCTGTGCGCCGCGACCTGTCGCTGCTGCTTGACAGCGGGGTGACGATGGCCGACATCGAGCGCGAGGTGCGCGCCGCCGAGCGCAAGATGCTGCGCGGCGTGGAGCTGTTCGACGTGTACGAGGGCGACAAGCTGCCCGAGGGCAAGAAGAGCTACGCGATAGCCGTCTACCTGCAGGACGACGAGAAGACTCTCAACGACAAGCAGATCGACGCCATCATGGCGAAGGTGGTGCAGCGCCTCACGGGCAACCTGGGCGCCGAGCAGCGCTGAGCCTCCGGCCCGGGAGCCCGGGCTTAAGTGACAGACACAATAATAAATAATAAAACTTCAACATACACAGCTACTACCAATGGGAAGAGCATTTGAATATCGTAAAGCCCGCAAGCTCAAGCGCTGGGGCAACATGTCGCGCACATTCACCCGCATAGGCAAGGAAATCACTATCGCCGCGAAGGCCGGCGGTCCGGACCCCGACACGAATCCGCGCCTGCGCGCTCTGATGCAGAACGCCAAGGCCGCCAACATGCCTAAGGACACCGTGGAGCGTGCCATCAAGAAGGCTACCGACAAGGATGCAAGCGACTACAAGGAAATCACCTACGAAGGATACGGCCCCCACGGCATCGCTATCTTCGTTGAGGCCGCTACGGACAACAACACGCGCACCGTGGCCAACGTGCGCTCCTACTTCAACAAGCACGGCGGCAGCCTGGGCACGCAGGGCTCGCTGACGTTCCTTTTCGAACACAAGAGCGTGTTCAAAATCAAGCCCAAGGAAGGCGTGGAGCTGGACGATCTGGAGCTGGAACTCATCGACTACGGCGTGGACGAAATCGAGGCCGACGAGGAGGAAATCGTGCTCTACGGCGCATTCGAGGAGTACGCCGGCATCCAGAACTATCTGGAAAGCAACGGATTTGAAATCATCAGCTCGGAATTCGAGCGTATCCCCAACGACCTCAAGGATGTGACTCCGGAGCAGCGCGAGGCTATCAACAAGCTCATCGACAAGCTCGAGGAGGATGAAGACGTGCAGAACGTGTTCCACAACATGCGCGAGGAAGAGGGCGACGAGGAATAATGGCTGAAGACAACATTCTGAATCCCGAAGGAGAGCGGAAGCTCACCCACGAGCAGAAGCGCACGGTGCTTGACGCCGACGACGTGATGGAGATGGTGCCGGCGCTGCGCGGGCACCGCAAGCTGGTGGACTGGGCCATACACAAGCTGCAGATCGACCGTGTGAACGACGTGCACGAGCGCTTTTTCGACACGCCGGGTGTGCCGTTCGCGCAGTCGTTGCTGAAGGATTTCCGCATCACCACGCGCATCACGGGCCTGGAGGTGCTGGACAATCTGCCGGAGGGTGCTTTCATCACTGTGAGCAACCATCCGTTCGGCGCGCTGGACGGCATCACTCTGATAGCGGAGGTGGGCAAGCGCCGCCCCGACTACAAGGTGATGGTGAACATGATTCTGAACCGCATCACGGCGATGCGGCCCAATTTCATCGCCGTCGACCAGAAGGGCAGCGACGATCCGGCGAAAAAGGCAGTGTCGATGGCCGGCATCCGCGAGGTGATCTCGCAGGTGCGCGGCGGCCATCCCGTGGGCTTTTTCCCTGCGGGCGCCATCAGCATCATCAACCGTCACGGCTGGCTTGAGGATGATCCCTGGAAGCCTGTGGTGATACGTCTGATAGCGCAGCTCAAGGTGCCTGTGATTCCGATTTTCTTCCATGGCACTAACAGTTTTCTGTTTAATTTCTTCGGCAAGGTGAGCTGGCAGCTGCGCACGCTGCGTCTGCCCTCGGAGGTGTGGCGCAAGTGCGGCACGGAGATGCATGTGAGCGTGGGGCAGCCTATCATGCCCGACGAAATCGCGGCGCACAGCGCGGACCTCGCCGAGCTGGGCGAATGGCTCAAGGCGAAAACCTATGCTTTGCGCACGAATCCGTAAGACCGGCTTCTTTCAGCAATATCGGCAGGCACCCTCCCCCGCGGCGGTGCCTGCCGCTTTTTTTGTGGTTGCCTTGGATTTGTGTGACGGTAGGGTGTTGCCGGGGTGGGATTCTTTTTGTAATATTGCTGACGGATTTTTAATGAATGAATATGAGTGTTGTGGCGTTAAACAACCGGGTGCGGTCAATGGCCAGGGAAATAAAGAAGGAGGTTGAGGCGAAAGTGCGGGGTTTGCGGAGAGTAGCAGCGAAGCGGGATTACCCTGCGTGCGTGACTTCGGCATGGGTCGCGGGGCGGGGGCAGATATACACTGAGCATTCGGGGATAATGTATGCTACGGAGGCGAGCCTGCTTTTCACAGAGTGGTGTGTGGCGGTGTTTGGCAATGGGGTGACAATAGGCAGGGGCAAAGGATTGCCGGAACCTAAGAATCCGTTGGGAAACTGCTCGGAGCAACGTTTGACCAACAAAATCTTAAAATTGCATTGCAGACGCCACATTAATGTTTTTGGGGATGCTGAAGAATGCTGTCGCGAATGTGTGCGAGGTGTCGAGTATAGCGTGACGCTGCGTCCGCGAACGCTCCAGATCGTGCCGAGTTGCAGGAACTGTAAACAGCTGATAAATAAATTGCCATGAAAAGGTCGAGACGTTACATGCAGTCGCGCGACATTGACTGGTTTTTCCGCAGTAGCGGAAATCTGATTCATTGTGCATCGAATGGAGGGCTGTTGCCGGAGATTGTTGCGGACATTGATTATCTGGAAAGCTCCGGCAAGATTGTCGCGGCTATGGAGGATGTTATAACGGATGACGGCGATATATTTATAAACAAAGAGCATGTGGACGCAATTGTGCGGGAGCAACGGGAATTGATCCGGAGTGTGCGGGAGCGAACGGAATTTGATGATGATTGGTTGAATGAAGTGTCTATCAGATCAAACTATCTTGACACGTTTGTCAAGATGGCGAGGAAGGGAATATGGTCGTATGACCGTGTCGGTGGTGAAGATGGCAGTTATGTGCTGGTGGCTCGGCCCGGGGATGCCAATGTTAAGCCTGATTTCAGTCTGAATGCCAATGTTTTTGTAAAGATGGATGTTCTTGTCGAAAACGAGGGAGGCATGATGACGATACCGCAATATATTTTTTAAGAGCCGGCTCTTCGGCTCTTGAAAATCCGGGGGAAATATTGTTTCCTTATTTTTGCAAGGGCGGGGGGATCAGGGGG
>CAMWNB010000043.1 GCA_947175495.1 uncultured Porphyromonadaceae bacterium
CCTGTTCGGGAACGTGGATTATGTTGGTGAATCCGTAGTTGCGGAGTGAGTCGGGAATCATCTTGACGCCGGTGCCGTGGATGGGGGTGTAGACGATTTTGAGGTCGGCGTGGCGCTTGATGACTTCGGGGTCAAGCGAGAGCCCTTTGATTGCGGTGAGGAATGCGTTGTCGATTTCCTCGCCGATGATTTCAATCTTGGCGGGGTCGCCCTGGAACTTGATGTCCTTGACGCTCTTGATGGCTTCGACGTTGGCGATGATGTTGACGTCGTGGGGTGCGATGATCTGCGCGCCGTCGCTCCAGTAGGCTTTGTAGCCGTTGTATTCCTTGGGGTTGTGGCTGGCGGTGATGTTGACGCCGCTCTGGCATCCGAGGTGGCGGATTGCGAAGGAGAGCTCGGGGGTGGGGCGGAAGTTTTCGAAGAGGTACACCTTGATGCCGTTGGCGGAGAAGACGTTGGCAACGAGTTCGGCGAACTTGCGGGAGTTGTTGCGGACGTCGTGGCCTACTACTACCTTGATTTCGGGAAGGTCGGCGAATGCTTCCTTGAGGTAGTTGGCGAGGCCCTGGGTGGCGGCGCCTACGGTGTATATGTTCATGCGGTTTGTGCCTGCGCCCATGATTCCGCGTAGGCCGCCTGTGCCGAATTCGAGGTCTTTGTAGAACGACTCGATGAGGTCGGTGGGGTCTTCGGCTTCGAGCATGGCTTTGACGGCGGCGCGTGTTTCGGCGTCATAGTCGTCGGAGAGCCAGAGCTCTGCTTTGGCTTTTACTTCCTTAAGAAGTTCTGCTTGATTTTCCATAATTGTAGTTATGAGGATTGAAAATGATTAAATGTCGGGGGTTATAGGATATAGTAGTAAACGCACAGGAGGAGAAAAAGTGAGGTGGCGGGTGCTACAAAAAGCAGCGAATCGATGCGGTCGAGGATGCCGCCGTGCCCGGGCATGAGTTTGCCGGAGTCCTTGACGCCGAGGTTGCGCTTGAGGAGGGACTCGAAGAGGTCGCCCCAGGTGGAGAACACGCACACGATGATGCCGAGCACGACCCACTGCCATGCGGCGAGAGGCGTGTCGAGCCACAATGATGCGCCGATGCCCGCGAGCACGCAGAATGCGAGGCCTCCGAAGAATCCTTCCCACGATTTCTTGGGCGAAAGGCGCTCGAAGAGCCGCCGGCGGCCGATGGCACTGCCGACGAGATAGGCTCCGGTGTCGTTGAGCCATATCATGATGAATATCATGAGCACGACGGTGTGTGCGGCGAGGGAGTGGCTGTGGAAAGATTCGATGATGTTGAAGATGCCGAGCGGCATGGCGATGTAGGCGTAGGAAAGGATGGAGCGTCCGACGGCCATGAATGGGGCCGGGCGGCGGTCGTAGAGGGCGGCGACGGCGCGCAGCAGGAAATAGGCTATGGCAATGACGGGCACGAGCGCGAGGGCTATGCCTGCGGCGCCGACGGTGGCGGCTGTGGCGGCGACAGTGAGGGCTGTGATGGCACGCGGAAGGACTCCGGAGCCGTCGCGAGGCTCGGTGAGCTGCGCGAATTCGATGGATGCGAGGGCTGCAAAGATGGTCATGAGCAGGCCGAACCATGGCTGTCCGGCCAGGGTGGCGCCTACGATGGCTGCTACATATACGGCGCCTGTGAGGGCGCGCAGGGCAAGGTTGTTCATTCCGGTGTATTGTTTGCACAAATATAGCAATTTTTTCAATAGATTGCTATCAACGGGTGTAAAAAAAGCAAAAAGAGACCCCGGCTCGCTTCGGGCCGGGGTCGGAGTGTATTGTTGGGTTTTGTTCAGGATTTTTACTTCAGGCGGTCCTGCACGTCCTTGAGTTTGGCCTCGTCGTTGAGGTTGTAGTAGACGTTTT
The DNA here is from genome assembly GCA_947175495.1 of uncultured Porphyromonadaceae bacterium. Lineage (GTDB taxonomy): Bacteria > Bacteroidota > Bacteroidia > Bacteroidales > Muribaculaceae > CAG-873. The sequence continues at coordinate 1,880 of CAMWNB010000043.1, forward strand.
CGAGGTAGCGGAGGGCGTCGGTGTTGTTGTTGTCGACGTTGTAGGCGTTCTCAAGATATTCTGCGGCTTCGAGGAAGAGGGGTTTGATCTTGCTGTCGAAGAATTCCTGGCTTTCCTTGGGGCTGGTGGGCGCTACTTCGCCGAGGGCGTAGGCTTCCTCGCAGAGTGCGCGGCCATACTGGTAGAGGGCCATGGAGTTGTATGCGTCGAGGCCGACTGCTTTCTTGTAGAGAGCCTTGGCTTCATCTTTCTTGCCGGTTTCGCCGAGGAGGATGCCCTTCACGACGTAGTATTGTGCGTTGGAGGGATCGGTAGCGATGGCTTCGTCGATGATGGTGAATGCCTGGTCGTACTCCTTGTTCTGGAGGTAGCGGTTGATCATGTAGCCGATGTAGTTGGGGTCTTCCTGTCCGTAGAGGGCCTGGGCTTCTTTGGCGAGCTCATAGACGGCGTCGTCGTTCTTGGCCTGGGAGGCTACGGCGATGGCGTAGTCGTAGAGGTTCTTTTTGTTGTAGCCGAGGGCTTTGGCTTTGAGGAAGGAGTCGAGGGCTTTTTCGTAGTGTTCGCCCTGCCATGCGGCGAGAGCCTGGTTGTAGCGGATTTCGCCCATGACGGTGTCGGCGGGGACGTTGGCCACCTTAAAGCTCTGAGGTATGGTGCAGAAGAGCTCCCATGCTTCATATGCTTTGCCGTAGTCTTTGGCTTCCCAGAAGGCGATGGCTGCGTTGTTGTAGTCGGTGTAGTGGCCGGCGATGGTGTTGTGGATTTCCTTGGAGTATTTGGGCTTTACCTTGCCTTTCTCGTTGGGGAGGCTGTCGAGGGGGAGGGCCTGTACGAAGTAGCCGTAGCCGTCGAGGAGGAGGTTGCTCATGAGGACCTCGCCGCCTTCGGGAAGTTTGCCGAAGGCTTTCTTGCCGAGGAGGTCGTCGTACTGGGAGAACGCGGCCTTGCCGGGTATGAACCAGGTCTGGGCCATTTTCTCGGTTTCGGGGTTGCTCATGGCGGGCTTGATGACGTTGGCTACGTCCTGTGCGGACTTGCCTTCTTTCATGGCACGTTCGGCATCTTTAAGCACGTTGAGCTGGGCGTTGGCAGCGGATGCCGCGAGGATGCATGCGCCCAAGATAGCGATTTTTCTCATGATTGAGGATTGCTGATTATAAGGGATTTGTTATTGGTTGTCGTTCTGGCTGTCGTCGGTGTCGTCTTCGGCAATATCGTTGTCGTCGGTTGCGGCGTCGAGGTCGGCCTCGGTCATGTCGGGGAGTGCCTCGCCTTCTTCGATGTGTTCGACTTCTTCTTCGGGGTCGGTGTCAACGCAGCATATACTTGCTATAACGTCGTTGCGCTTGCCAAGGTTTATGATGCGCACGCCTTGTGTGGCGCGTCCCATGAGCCGGATGTCGGCGACGTGGAATCGGATTGTGATTCCGCTCTGGTTGATGATGACGATATCGTTGCCGTCGTTGACGGCCTTGAAACCGACGAGGCTTCCGGTCTTGTCGGTGATGTTCATTGTCTTGACGCCCTTGCCTCCGCGGTTGGTGATGCGGTAGGCGTCGAGTTCGGTGCGCTTGCCGTAGCCTTCGGCGGAGATGGCCATCACGCTGTCGGTGCTGTCGGCGGCCATCGTGATGAGACCTACGACGGCGTCGTCGCTGCCGTCGAGGCGCATGCCTCGCACGCCTGCGCTGACGCGTCCCATGGAGCGGATTGCGCTTTCGTGGAAGCGGATTGCGCGTCCTCCGCGGTTGGCGAGCAGGATTTCGGAGTTGCCGTCGGTGAGTTCTACGCCGATGAGACTGTCGCCGTCGCGGAGCACGATGGCTTTCTTGCCCTTGGCGAGCACGCGTGCGTATTCGGTGAGCGATGTCTTCTTGATGACGCCGTTGCGTGTGGCGAAGACGAGGAAGTGTGAGCCGGTGAATTCGGGGTCGTCGAGCTGCTTGCATGCGATGAATGCCTGCACGGTGTCGCCCTGCTCGATGTTGAGGAGGTTCTGGAGCGCGCGGCCTTTGCTGGTCTTGGTGCCTTCGGGGAGCTCGTAGACTTTGAGTTTGTAGACGAGGCCTTTGGCGGTGAAGAAGAGCATGGTGTTGTGCATGGATGCGGTGTAGATGTGTTCTACGAAGTCTTCATCACGTGTGACGCTGCCTCGGGAACCCATGCCTCCGCGGTTCTGCGCGCGGAATTCGCTGAGGGGAGTGCGCTTGATGTAGCCGAGGTGGGAGATGGTGATGATCATGTCGTCGTCGGCATAGAAGTCCTCGGCGTTGAAATCGCCGGCGGTGTAGTCGATGTCGGTGCGTCGTTCGTCGCCGAAGCGCTCGCGCACGTCGACGAGTTCTTCCTTGATGAGCTCGCGGCAGACGTGGTCGTCGCTGAGGATGAGTTCAAGGTGCGCGATGAGCTCCTCGATCTTGCGGTAGTCGTCCTCAAGCTTGTGCTGTTCGAGCTGAGTGAGGTTGCGCAGGCGCATGTCGACGATGGCCTGTGCCTGCTGGTCGCTGAGGGTGAAGCGCTCCATGAGGGATGTCTTTGCCTCTTCGGTGTTGGCCGACGCGCGAATGATGCTGATGACTTCGTCGATGTTCTGCGAGGCGATGATGAGGCCTTCGAGGATGTGGGCTCTTTCCTGTGCCTTGCCGAGCTCGAAGCGTGTGCGTCGCACTACGACTTCGTGGCGGTGGTCGACGAATGCCTGGAGTATTTCCTTGAGGTTTAGTGTCTTCGGACGTCCGTTGACGAGGGCTACGTTGTTGACACTGAATGATGCCTGCATCTGTGTCATCTTGTAGAGCTTGTTGAGCACGACGTTGGCGTTGGCGTCGCTCTTGAGCTTGATGACGATGCGCATGCCTGCATAGTCGCTCTCGTCGTTGATGTCGGCGATGCCGTCGATTTTCTTTTCGTTGACGAGGTCGGCGATATATTTAATGAGTTCGGCTTTGTTGACGCCGTAGGGTATTTCGTGGACAACGATGGTCTCGTGGTTGGCTTCCTGCTCGATTTCGGCTTTGGCGCGTATGAGGATGCGTCCGCGTCCGGTCTCGTAGGCTGCCTTTACGCCGGAGTAGCCGTAGATGGTGCCTCCGGTGGGGAAGTCGGGTGCGGAGATGTGGTGCATCAGCTCCTCGATGGAGATGTCGGGGTTGTCGATGAGGGCAATGGATGCGTTGATGCTCTCGGTGAGGTTGTGGGGCGGCATGTTTGTGGCCATGCCGACGGCGATGCCGCTGGCGCCGTTGACGAGCAGGTTGGGGAAGCGTGTGGGAAGCACTACGGGCTCGCGGCGGGAATTGTCGTAGTTGGGCTGGAAGTCGACGGTGTCGGCTTCGATGTCGCGGAGCATTTCCTCGCCCATCTGGGAGAGCCGTACTTCGGTGTAACGCATGGCGGCTGCGCCGTCGCCGTCGACCGAACCGAAGTTGCCGTGGCCGTCGACGAGGGTGTAGCGGAGCGACCAGTCCTGGGCCATGCGCACGACTGTTCCATAGATTGAAGAGTCGCCGTGGGGGTGGTACTTACCCATTACCTCGCCGACACAGTTGGCCGACTTCTTGTGGGGCTTGTCGCTGGTGTTGCCCATCTCGTTCATGCCGAAGAGCACGCGTCGGTGAACGGGTTTCATGCCGTCGCGTACGTCGGGGAGGGCGCGGGAAACGATGACCGACATAGAGTAGTCGATATATGCCGACTTCATTTCTTTCTCAATGTCGATATGCAATATTCTATCTTCTTCCAACATGCTTGTAAGAATGTTTGACTTATGGTTTTATGTGCCGCTTTTTCGCCTTTGGAGGCCGGGCGGCGCGGTTTATGAATAAATATCAAGCAAAGGTACGAATTTTTTGTTATATAATGTATGGTTGGAATGTTGAAAGATGTTATTTTTGCATCAAATTGTGCTTTGTTCCACAATATGCGGTGGCATGTGTGCGTTTGGCATAATAATTGCATTAGGAAAGTAAAAAGGATTGTAAACGATATGGAGAACCGATTTTCAGGCGACATACAGCGCCTGCTCGACAAAAGCAGGGAGCAGGCGGTGCGCCACGGCAGCGGCAGCATACAGCCGTCGCACGTGCTTCTGGCGATACTTGCCAACACGGACAACCGTATACCTGCGTTGCTGGAGCGCATAACCGGCATCGACACCGGTGTGCTGTGCCGCCAGCTTGACGAATACCTGTATGAAGAAGCTTCGGGCGACCACGGCCGGACTTCAGACAGCCTCACCGTGGCCGATATCACCAACCGCATAGTGAAACTGAGCATGCTGGAGGCGCGTATGCTCAAGGACACGCAGGTGGAGCCTGTGCACATCATGCTCGCGCTGTTCCACAACTATGAGGTGCAGAAAATGGATTTCATGAAGCCGTTTCTCAATGCCGGCGCCACCTACGACAAGATATTTTCGACGCTGGCACAGGACGGCGGCATAGAGACGAGCGCCGGCGCCGGTTTCATGGGCGACGCCGACGAGGATGACGATGTTGCGCCCGGAGGCGGTGGCGGCAGCGGCGCTTCGGCCGGTACCAAGGCTTCGGACAGCGGCAAGGGAGCGCGCCGGCCGGGCCGGTCGGGCTCGGACACGCCGATGCTAGACAAATTCGGCCACGACATGACGCGCGCTGCCATGGAGGACCGTCTGGACCCCGTGGTGGGCCGCGAGGTGGAGATAGAGCGTCTGGCGCAGGTGCTCAGCCGCCGCAAGAAGAACAACCCCGTGCTCATCGGCGAGCCCGGCGTGGGCAAAAGCGCCATAGTGGAAGGCCTTGCGCTGCGTATCGTGCGCCGCAAGGTGAGCCGCGTGCTGTTCGACAAGCGCCTGGTGTCGCTCGACATGGCGTCGATAGTGGCGGGCACGAAATACCGCGGCGAGTTTGAGGAACGCATCAAGGCCATCCTCAACGAGCTGTCGAAGAATCCCGACATAATCCTCTTCATCGACGAGATACACACGATAGTGGGCGCGGGCAATCCTTCGGGCTCGATGGACGCCGCGAACATGCTGAAGCCGGCGCTTGCGCGCGGCGAGCTGCAGTGCATAGGCGCGACCACGCTCGACGAGTACCGCACCAACATCGAGAAGGACGGCGCTCTGGAGCGCCGCTTCCAGAAGGTGATGGTGGAGCCTACGACGGCCGAGCAGACTCTGACCATTCTCAACAACATCAAGCCCAAATATGAGGCCCACCACAACGTGGAGTACACCGACGGCGCTCTCGAGGCGTGCGTGAAGCTGACGGAGCGCTATATCAGCGACCGCAATTTCCCGGACAAAGCCATCGACGCGCTCGACGAGGCCGGTGCGCGCGTTCATGTGGCCAACATTGAAGTGCCGGAGGAAATCGAGCGTCTGGAGGCCGAAATAGCCGACGCCACGCGCAAGAAGGTGGAGGCGGCTCAGTCGCAGAATTTCGAACTGGCTGCATCGTGGCGTGACAAGGCGCAGACGCTGACGGCTGAGCTCGACAGCGCCCACGGCCGCTGGAAAAAGTACCTTGACGAGCACCGTGTGCGTGTCGACGAGGACAAGGTGGCCGAGGTTGTGGCCATGATGACGGGTGTGCCCGTGCAGCGCATAGCGCAGGCCGAGGGCGTGCGTCTGCTGGAGATGGCTCCGACTCTTCGCCGTCAGATTATAGGCCAGGACGCTGCCGTAGACAAGATTGTGAAAGCCATACAGCGCAACCGCATAGGCCTGAAGGACCCGAGCAAGCCCATAGGCACGTTCATGTTCCTGGGGCCGACGGGCGTAGGCAAGACGCATCTGGCCAAGAAGCTGGCCGAATATCTGTTTGACTCGGCCGACACGCTCATCCGCATAGACATGAGCGAATATATGGAGAAGTTCACCGTGAGCCGCCTTGTGGGCGCGCCTCCCGGCTATGTGGGCTACGAGGAGGGCGGACAGCTGACCGAGAAAGTGCGCCGCAGGCCTTACTCGGTTGTGTTGCTCGACGAGATAGAGAAAGCTCATCCCGACGTGTTCAACCTGCTGCTGCAGGTGATGGACGAAGGCCGGCTGACCGACAGTCTCGGACGCCGCATCGACTTCAAGAACACGATACTGATAATGACATCGAATATCGGCACGCGACAGCTCAAGGATTTCGGCGCCGGCGTGGGATTCACCACACAGGAAGTGGACAAGAGCTACACGCACGGCGTGCTGCAGAAGGCCTTGAACAAGGCATTCTCGCCCGAGTTTCTGAACCGTATAGACGACATCATCATGTTTGACCAGCTTGACCGCGACGCCATCTTCCGCATCATCGACATAGAGCTTGCGGGCTTCCACAAGCGCCTGGCCGACCTCGGCTACGATCTGGTGCTGAGCGAAGATGCGAAGAACTATATAGCCGACAAGGGCTACGACCGCCAGTTCGGCGCGCGTCCGCTGAAGCGTGCTATCCAGAAGTATCTGGAAGACCCGCTGGCGGAGATGATTATCACTGCGTCGCTTATGCCCGGCAACGAAGTGGTGGTGGACTACGACAAGGAAAAGGACAGCATCACCACGGCCATCCGTGTGAAGGCCGACGCACCGTCGGAATAGCGTCTGACGGACATCGCAAAATCGCCGCAGCCCGGGAGTCAAGTGTACTGCTTGAATCCCGGGCTGTTGTTGTGGGAGGGGTCTTATACAGCGTCAAGGTGTGAAAAAAGATTGTGTGCTGTTAATAGTGCTTAACCGAGGGGCAATTCTTCTTTTGGATTGCTTAACTTTACAGACAAAACGCATTATGGCAAAAATCAATTTGTTTGGAGCGAGCGGTCATGCCAAGGTGATTATGGATATAATTGCCGCGCGGGCCGATTCTGTGGGTTGTCTTTATGATGATAATCCACGTTTTGATGCCATACATGGTGTGCCGGTGTATGCGGCGCGAGAAATTGAGTTGGAAGGGCCGCTGATCGTTTCCATCGGAGCTAACCCGGTCCGTAAGCTTGTGGCCGGACGTGTTCCTCAAGAATTTGCCACAGCAATCCATCCGTCGGCCGTTGTGAGCCCTTCAGCTTGCATTGGGGAAGGAACTGTGGTGATGCAGGGTGCTGTCGTGCAGGCAGATGCACGGATAGGGCGCCATTGCATAGTAAACACCGGAGCGTCGGTCGACCATGAATGCAAGGTTGAAGACTATGTGCATATTTCACCTCATGCCACGCTATGCGGCAATGTGCATGTGGGGGAAGGCGCATGGATCGGAGCCGGGTCGGTGGTGATTCCGGGCGTAAGGATTGGCAAGTGGTGTGTCGTCGGTGCGGGTTCGGTGGTGGTTCGCGACATTCCGGATGGTGTTGTGGCGTATGGTTCGCCATGCCGTTCTGTCAAAAAAATTGCTTTTTGATTCATGAGGCTGTTTTCTCGCTGATACTGTGCGGGTTTATTTTCGCACATAATGGCGAAATGTGAGCAGATTGTTGGAAAATTTGGCGCAAAAGTTTTAATTTTGTGGTCTATTCCAAATTTTAATAGCAATTTCTATGGCGGAGAAAGCCAAATTCAGTTCGAAGATAGGTCTGGTGGCAGCCACTGTGGGCTCGGCGATAGGGCTCGGCAATGTGTGGCGATTTCCGGCCGAGACGCAGGCCAATGGCGGCGCGGCGTTTCTTGTTGTTTATGTTTTGTGCGTGCTTCTGCTGGGCATACCGGTGATGCTTGCGGAGTTCTCGCTCGGCCGCTCGGCCGGCACCGACGCGGTGGGTGCCTATCGGAGATTTTCAAAACATTCGCCATGGTGGCTCGCGGGCGCGCTGCCCGTGCTGGCTGCCTATCTGATACTCAGTTTCTACATGGTGGTGGCCGGATGGACGCTTGAATATTTTCTGCAGAGCCTCAGCGGAAAGCTTTTTGCCGGCGTGACGGCCGGAGCAGATGCGTCGGCTCTTGACGGTGTGTTCAAGGCACGCATGCAGGAATATGTGTGCGGAAGCACGGGGCCGCTGGTGAACACCTATGTGCTCATACTGCTCAACCTTGGCGTGTTGTTGTTCGGCGTGCGCAAGGGCATTGAGCGTCTGTCGAACGTGCTGATGCCTATGCTGTTTCTGCTGCTTGTGGTGTTCTGCTGCGTGTCGCTGTCGCTGCCGAAGGCCGGAGAGGGACTGCGCTTTTTCTTCGCGCCGGATTTCTCTAAAATCACTCCCGGAGTGGTGGTGAGCGCGCTGGGTCAGGCGTTTTTCTCGCTGAGCCTCGGCATGGGCATTCTCATCACTTATGCGGCGTATTATCCCAAGCAGACGCGGCTGTTCCGCACGGCGGTGACGGTGTCGCTTCTCGACATGATGGCTGCGATACTTATGGGAGTGGTGATATTCCCGGCGGTCACGAGCTTCGGACTGAGCGGCGCCGAGCTGGAGGGCACGGCGCTGGTGTTTGTGACGCTGCCCGAGGTGTTTGCCCGCATGCCCGGCACGCAGGTGTGGTCGGCACTGTTCTTTCTGCTTCTGCTTGTGGCGGCGCTTACGAGCACGGTGTCGATAGCCGAGGTGTCGGTGAGTTTCGTGCAGAACCGCTTCGGGCGCTCTCGCCGCGCTGCGTGTCTTATTGTGCTGCTTCCGCTGTTCGGACTGAGCGCACTCAGCGCGCTGAGCTTCGGAGTGCTGAGCGACTGGAAGATATGCGGACAGGTGTTCTTTAATTTTTTGGACACGTTGGCTACCAACATAATGCTGCCGGTAGCGTCGATACTGCTGTGTCTGTTCATCGGCTGGCGCCGGCCGGGTGTGCTGCGCGGCGAACTGAGCAACTACAGCGAGAGCGACCACCGCTTGCAGCGGCCGATATCCTTTGTGGTGAAATGGCTCGCGCCGGGACTTATCCTATTGGTACTTATTGCCGGCTTTTAATCCATTCGGCTTCATCGAGAAGACCTTGTGCGATGGCCCGGTTGCGCGCGCAGTCGCGGCCGAGCTCGGCGCGGGCCATGGCGATGGCTTGGTCGGGGTGGGATGCCGCGATGTTGAACATGAGACGCAGGGCGGCGTAGCGCACGTTGTCGCCGGGATCGTCGGTAAGGCGGGCGGCCAGCTCGGCGGCGAATGGCAGGTGGCGCAGCAGGCGGTGGCACAGAACGTCGGCTACTTCGGCACACGGTGCCTCGCGCATCATGCGCTCGGCGCGGGCGGCGTCGACTGCGTCGCGCGGCATCAGCATGGGGGCTATGAGCATGCTCTCGCGGGTGCCGTTGTTGGCCCACAGGGCCTCGGCCAGCGCCGGTGCATCGTCTGCGGGTACTTCGGCGGCGATTTCGACAATCTGGGGCAGATTTAGGCCGAAAATCACATGAAAAGGACTGCCGGCACGCCTCAGAGTGTCGGCAATGACGCCGTTGCGCATGGCGAAAAAGCGGCGTTTGAGAGCTTGCATGGGGTTGAACTGCGTTTCCATGCCGCAAAATTAACAATAATTTCCAAACTATTTGCCGTGAACGTCGTTAAGATGATATAATCATCTGTAATATAACGATATGAAATTTCTGAAAATTGCAATAATCGCCATGCTCGCGGCGGCACCCGCCGCAGCGACTGCCCAGGTGGCTCCAAGCGGAAATCCCGGCATCGCAGTGGCCGGCACAGTAAATGATTCCGACATCCCGCAGGGAGCCAAGGACTTCATAGCTAAGTACTATCCGGGTCAGGCTGTGGCGTCGGTGGAAAAGAATTTCGTCCGCACGGAGTATGACGTGCGGCTGGTCAACGGCGTCGACATCGAGTTCTCCGGCAAAGGGAAGGTGCGCAGTATCGAGGCGCCCGGCAACACGGTGTTGCCCGACGAAGTGGTAAAGGGTCTGTTGCCTGACAAGGCCTACAGGCATCTTAAGGACAACGGCCTCGCCGGCTATGTGGACGAGATTTCCCTCGACCGCCGCGGCTTTGAAGTGAGCTTGCTGCTCGACAATCCCGATGAGGCCAATTATACCATAGCCGGCGAATTCATCAGTTTTGACGATTAAGGGGTTACCCCGTTTTTACATATAGCGTTGAGCGTCGCTCTAATCTTCGGGATGGGGTGACGCTTTTCGTATTATTAACCATGGATGCGCGGCTAAGCGGCGCAAAATTCGTAACTTTGCGGTCTAAAATTCGCAACGCATGTCAGATAACAGAATATCAGTGCGCCACGCGCGCGTCAACAATCTCAAGAACGTCGACGTAGAACTGCCGCGCAATCAATTCATAGTCATCACCGGCCTCAGCGGTTCCGGCAAATCTTCGCTTGCTTTCGACACGTTGTATGCCGAAGGGCGTCGCCGCTATGTGGAGAGCCTCTCGGCCTATGCGCGCCAGTTTCTTGGCAAGATTTCAAAGCCCGAGTGCGACTTCATACGCGGCTTGCCGCCGGCCATCGCCATTGAGCAGAAGGTGAACACGCGCAACCCGCGCAGCACCGTCGGCACGACCACGGAGATCTACGACTATCTGCGCATGCTGTTTGCACGCGTGGGTCACACATATTCTCCCGTCAGCGGCGAGCGCGTGTCGAAGCACACGGTGGCCGACGTGGTGGCCGCTGCCGCGGCCTTTCCGGAAGGAACGCGCATAGCAGTGGCAGCACCCATCGCCCTGCCCGAGGGGCGCACACCGGCCCAGCAACTCGACATATACCGCAAAGAGGGGTTCTCGCGCCTGGTTGGCGACGACGGGGTGTTCGTGACTATCGACGACTTTCTGGCCGAGCATGAGGCGCCGAAGCGCGGCCGCCGAAAGACGGAACTGCCCATGCTGCTGATTGACCGCCTGGCCACGGCGACAGCAGGCGACGAAGTGTCGCGCCTGGCGGAGAGCGCCGAAACCGCATTTTTCGAGGGCCGCGACCGTGCGGTCCTTCTGGTGTGGGCTGAGGACGGTCTGCGTCGCATGGAGTTCTCGAAACGCTTCGAGGCCGACGGCATCACTTTCCCCGAGCCGTCGGACGGCATGTTCAATTTCAACAATCCTTACGGAGCGTGCCCCATATGCGAGGGTTTCGGCATGACGCTCGGCATCGACGAGCGCCTTGTGGTGCCCAATCCGGCGCTCACTTTGTTTGACGACGCAGTGGCCTGCTGGCGTGGCGAGACCATGAGCGAATGGAAGCGAAATTTCATACGTTCGCATCATGGTTTTCCCATCCATCGGCCTTACGCCGACCTCTCCGACGAGGAGCGCAATGAACTGTGGAAAAGCATAAACGAGTTTTTCGCATGGGTGGAGGCGCGGCGACAGAAGGTGCAGTACAGGGTGATGCTCGCGCGCTACCGCGGCAAGACCGTGTGTCCCGACTGCGGAGGTGCGCGCCTGCGCAAGGAGGCCATGTATGTGAAGGTGGGCGGCGCCACAATATGCGACCTCGTGCGCATGCCTGTCGACCGCCTTTCCGAGTGGTTCGTAGCCCTCGAACTCGAACCTGCGGAGGCCAGGATTGCGGAGCGCCTGCTGGTGGAGATTCGCAGCCGTCTGAACTTCCTGTGCGAAGTGGGGCTGGGCTATCTGACGCTGGACCGCCTGAGCAATTCGCTGAGCGGCGGCGAGAGCCAGCGCATTAATCTGGCGACGTCGCTCGGCAGCAGCCTGGTGGGATCGCTTTATATTCTTGACGAGCCGTCGATCGGGCTGCATCCGCGCGACACGGACCGCCTCATCAGCGTGCTGCGCAAACTGCAGGGGCTGGGCAACACGGTGGCCGTGGTGGAGCACGATGAGGAAATTATGCGCGCCGCCGACTACATCATAGACGTGGGCCCCGACGCCGGACGCCACGGCGGCGAAATCGTGTATGCAGGCCCGGTGGGCGGCATCGCCGAAGCCGGGCGCAGTTACACAGCCAAGTATCTGGACGGGCGCATGGGCATAGAGGTGCCGGCGACGCGCCGCCGCTCTGCTTCGTACATAGAGGTGCAGGGTGCGCGCGAACACAATCTGAAGAACATAGACGTGCGCTTTCCGCTGGGGGTGATGACGGTAGTGACAGGCGTCAGCGGCTCGGGCAAGTCGACGCTTGTGCGCGACGTGCTTTATCGCGCGCTTTCGCGCCGGCTGGGCCTCAGCGGCGATGCTCCCGGCGCTTTCAAGGGGCTGGGCGGCGATGTCGGTAAGGTGGAGCACGTGGAGTTTGTGGACCAGAACCCGATAGGACGCAGCACACGCTCCAATCCCGCCACCTATCTGAAAGCCTACGACGAGATACGTCAGCTCTTCGCCGAGCAGCAGGCGTCGAAGCAGATGGGGTTCACTCCTGCCACGTTCTCGTTCAACACCGAGGGCGGCCGCTGCGAGGAGTGTAAGGGAGAGGGTGTGATTACCATCGAGATGCAATTTCTTGCCGATGTCACCATCGTGTGCGAGGAATGCCACGGCAAGCGTTTCAAGCGTGAGGTGCTGGAGGTGCAGTACCGCGGCGTCAACATCGCGGACGTGCTCGACATGACGGTGGACCGCGCCATAGAGTTTTTCGGCGAGGACGAGAGCACGACGGCGCGCCGCATCGTGCACCGCCTGCAGCCGCTGCACGATGTGGGGCTCGGCTATATAAAACTGGGACAGAGCTCAAGCACGCTGAGCGGCGGCGAGAACCAACGTGTGAAGCTGGCCTATTTCATGAGCCAGGACAGCAAGGAGAAGACCATGTTTATCTTCGACGAGCCTACTACGGGCCTGCATTTCCACGACATACACGTGCTGATGGCGTCGTTTGAGCGCCTTATAGCGCAGGGCCACACGCTGGTAATAATCGAGCACAATCCCGATGTGATAAAATGCGCCGACCATGTCATCGACATCGGTCCCGAAGGAGGCGATGCCGGCGGCATGGTCGTGGCTCAGGGCACGCCCGAGCAAGTGGCGCAGTGCGAGGCGTCGTACACCGGCCGCTATCTGCGCGAGAAGCTGAAGATGTAGCGCTCAGCGCAGGCGGTCGTAGGAAGAAAGCTTGCGCTTGTCGCTGCGCATGCAGCGGTAGGCGCATAGCGCAAGAATCAGTGTGACGACGAGCAACAGCACGCCGCCGGTCCAGATGAGGCGCGCGTCGGGGAGGCCGACGGTGACCACGAACCCGCAGGCTACGGCCGAGCCGGCCAGCAGAAGGGCCGACACTATAGTGAGGCTCATCTGTCGTTTAAGATCCTTGTACAGGAAGATGTTGAGGAAGAGCAGCACGGCGATGCATGCATTGACGATGAGGAGCACGGGGGTATCCTTTACGAATACGTCGGTCACGGTGCCGTCGGCGGCGGTGGTCTGCGCATAGGGGGTCAGGCAGAACACACACATGAGTGCGACGGCGATGAGGAGGAGGAGTGTCTGGATACGTTGTATTTGCATATCTTGAATTTGTTATTGGTTTGATTCGTAAGCTTTCATGCTGAGGCTGTGTTGCTCGGCCATGATGGGGCGAAGTGCGTCCATGTCGATATAGCGCTGGCCGCTGCCTGCCTCTATGGGAAATATCTTTTTGACTAAAAGAGCGTTCGCGACGGCGGCGGGACATGTATGGCCGGGCTCGGAGGGGAGCAGTTCGGGTGGCACATGGGTGGCTGTGGCCGGCACCACATGCCCTGCGGCGGGATAGCCTATGACCGTCCACATGACGGCGTCCGACGGGTCGGAACCCGGGCGGCTGCTTTCCACCACAACGGAGGCTACCGACGAGCGGCGCGGAATGAAGTCCTGGTCTACGAGCCATCGCACTGACGTGTCGGCGGCGCAGTCGCGGCCGAGCAGGTCGTGGTAGAAGGAGCGGGAGAGACCCTCGGTGAGCAGTTCGGGGGTGAGTTCGCCTCGTGCAATGGCGTCGCCTGCCAGATGCTCGGCATTGCGGCATCGGATGTAGCCCATGCCTTTGCCTTCCGCTCCGGTGACGCTGAAATTGGTGCGGATGAGCACGCCATGGGCCGTGGAGTCGGCGTCGAAACGGGTGTAGCCGTGGTCGTGGGTTTCAAAATATGCAGCCCCACCTTCGGCGTCGATGACTCCGAAGTTGGCCTGCACGCCCATGGGACGAGGCAGCGAATCGAGCATTCGCGCGAAGTCGTCGATGCGTGCGCAGCGGCGCAGGGCCATAGCCATGACGACGCCCTCGCGGTCGCGCAGCTGTGCGGTGTCGGGGGCGAGGTTGTAGCTGGCGGTGTTCATGATGGCGAATCCGGCCTCGTTGACGCCGGCCCATGCGTCGGTGAGCAGCGAGTCGCCGCCGTTGTAGAGGGCGGAGAAGCCGAAAGTGGTGTCGGTGGGCTCGGTTCGGGCAACGAAGTTCATGTCGCCGGAGCTGTCGCGGTGTTTCCACAGCAGCGGGCGTCCGGATGCCGTGGCTCGGGCGCTCGCCACCATCGATGTGCAGGCATCGGCGGCCGATGTTCCGAGGACTGCGGCTGCCGCAAGTGCTATAATGAGTCGTTTCATATCGCAAAAATAACAAAAATATCGTACATTTGTGCTGTAAGAAGTGCGAACTATGGCAGTAATTGAAGTAAAAGATATAAACGAACCCGCGCTGCGGGTGTTTTCGGGCCTTACAGAGGCCCAGTTGCGCAACCGTCTGGAGCCCGAGAAGGGTGTGTTCATCGTAGAGAGCCCGAAGGTGATACGCGTGGCTCTCGATGCCGGTTGCGAGCCGTTGTCGCTGCTGTGTGAGCGGCGCCATCTTGCGGGCGACGCTGCCGACATTGTGGCGCGTTGTCCGGCCGACATGCCGGTCTACACCGGCGAGCGCGAGGTGCTTGGTGCGCTCACGGGCTACACGCTCACACGCGGTGTGCTGTGCGCCATGAGGCGCCCAGCGCCGCGAGCCGTGGCCGAGGTGTGCGAGGGAGCGCGTCGCGTGGTGGTGATCGACGGGGTGGTGGACACTACGAACATCGGCGCCATATTCCGCTCGGCGGCAGCTCTGGGCATTGACGCCGTGTTGCTCACTCCCACGTCGTGCGACCCGCTCAACCGGCGTGCGGTGCGTGTGTCGATGGGCTCTGTTTTTCTTGTGCCGTGGGCGTGGCTCGACGGGCTGGTGAGTTCGCTGGGCGCGCTCGGGCTTCGAACGGCTGCCATGGCGCTGACAGACAATTCGGTGAGTATAGACGATGAGCGACTGATTGCCGAGCCCCGTCTGGCCATTGTGATGGGCACAGAGGGGGACGGCCTGGCGCGGGAGGTGATAGAGAGCACGGACTATGTGGTGCGTATTCCCATGGCCCACGGCGTGGACTCGCTCAACGTGGCGGCGGCATCGGCCGTGGCCTTCTGGCAGTTGCGGGCAAGATAGGCGTGCATAATCAAAAAAACAATATCGCCGGACTCTTCTCAGGGTCCGGCGACATAGGGTTTCCAATAGGTACAATTTCTAAGGTAAAAAAGATTGTTTTAGGTTCGTGATGCAAAGTTCGCCCTTTTTATGATAAGAGGCAAATATTTTTATATGTTATGCGACATATTTATTGAGCATTTTGTTTTGCCTGTCAATTTGATTGTTTGTGTAATTGTCAGATATATAGCGCTGTAGCGCTGGGTGGCCTGCTCCGCATTTTAGGGTCGGGCTCATAAAAAATATTAAATATTTATTTTTTTGAGGCGAAATGCCGCATTTGCAGTGTGTCGCCGTCGAAGGAAGCGTAGCTGTCGTGGGAAATCCAGTCGCCGAGAATGATGAGACGGCATCTGTCGCCTACGGGCTCGTTGACCACGACATGGTGGTGGCCCAGCACGATGTAGTCTGTGTCGGGATGCTCGGCAGCATATTGTTCGGCCCACGCCCGGACGTCGGCTTTCATTTTGCCGCTCCACTCACTGCTGTGGCCTGGCAGATAGCCGCGGCTGCCGGAGCTCCAGCTGTAGGCGAAGGGGATGGTCCAGCGGGGGTGAATTGCGGAGTATAGCTTTTGGCACACATGGTTGCGGAAGATGCTGCGGATGAAACGGAACGATGGCTTAAGGCGTCCGAGGCCGTCGCCGTGGGAGATGAAGAAGTTGCGGCCTCCGATGCGGCGCGTGATGCTGCCGTCGACCACTTCGATGCCAATCTCGTCGCGCAGATAGTCGAAGAGCCAGATGTCGTGGTTGCCGATGAGCCATGTGATGCGTACGCCTGCATCGGCCAGTTCGGCCAATGCGCCGAAGAAGCGCACATAGCCTCGCGGCACCACCGTGCGGTATTCGTACCAATAGTCGAGCACGTCTCCTACCAGATAGACGGCCTCGGCCGTGTCGCGGATGGAGCGCAGAAACTCCACGACGCGGCGCTCGTGGGCGCGGCGGTCGGGCAGGTAGCGTGCGCCCAGGTGCAGGTCGCTGAGGAAATAGGTCGCGGTGCGTGGCATCAGAGGAATCCGAGTTCGAGTTTAGCCTCTTCGCTCATCATGTCCTTGTTCCACTCGGGTTCGAATACGAGGTTGATGGTCACCGATGTGATGCCCTCGATGCTCTCGAGCTTGATGCGTGCGTCTTCGATGATGAAGTCGGCCGCGGGGCAGTTGGGTGCTGTGAGGGTCATGTCGACGGTGAGCGCGCCGTCGTCGGCGATGTCGATGCGGTAGATGAGTCCGAGACTATAGATGTCGACGGGAATCTCGGGGTCAAAGACAGTGCGCAGCATTTTCACCACGCATTCTTCGAGTTGGAGTCGTTGTTCTGCAGTCATAATGCAAAATTAGCCAATTTTTTTTATGATTGGGGCGGTAAAGCCGAAAAAAGTGTTTAAATTTGCGGTAACAAATGTGTGAATCAATTTTTTAAATACACAAGATATGAAAACCTTCAGACGTATTGCTCTTGCTCTCGCGCTGGTGCTTGCTGTGGCAGGCACGGCCTCGGCGCAGTTCCGTTTCGGCGTGCGCGCCGGCATCCAGACCAACTCGCTCCATTTTGAAAAAAGCACTTTCGACGAAGACAACCGCGTGGGCTTCACCGGAGGTGTGATGGCCGAGTTCACAGTGCCTGTCGTGGGCGTTGGCGCCGACGTGTCGCTCATGTACACTCACCGCAACCAGGGTCTCGCTGTGATTGACGCCGACGGTGCTGTCGAGGATGGCGACCGCGGTCTCAACTACATCGAGATTCCTCTGAACCTCAAGTGGAAAATCGGCATTCCGGTGATACAGAAGATTGTGCGCCCCTATATCTTCACCGGCCCGAGTTTCGCGTTTCTGACATCGAAGCGCGCTATCACTGATGCCGTGAAAAACAAGAGCTGCGATGTGGCCTGGAACGTGGGCTTCGGCGTGGAGCTGTTCAGCCATCTGCAGGCGAGCGCCTGCTACGGCTTCGGCATGACGAAGGCGTTTGACTTCGTGGGTGTGACCGAAGCCAATGCCATTGACGCCCGCACCCGCTGCTGGACCATCACTGCCGCCTATCTTTTCTGACGCGATTTCCGCGCGAAATTAACGACGAGGAGGCTGTGTCAAAATAGGCGCAGCCTCTTTTTATAAGCTGCTGTAAAACATAAA
>CAMWNB010000044.1 GCA_947175495.1 uncultured Porphyromonadaceae bacterium
CGCCCTCCTTTTTTTTTTCATGCCGAAGCCGGCTTTCGTGATGTAGTACGGGCTCGTGGGCTGGGAGTTGTGTATTAGAGACAGTGCGTGTGTAGCCGTCGAGCTGGGCGGTGCGTTGGGGGGTGTCTTGGCGCAGGAGGGGGCTGAGTTCGGCGGCGAGGAGGTCGGGGGTGCATCGGTGGAGGAGCATTTCGGGGATGATGGTGCTGCCGGCAATGATGTTGGGGAGGGAGACGTGGCGGATTTTAAGGATGCGTTCCATGATGCGGTAGGTGATGCGGGAGCCGTTGGAGCGGTAGCATACGACCTGGGGGACGGCGGCGAGGGCTGTCTCGAGGGTGGCGGTGCCGCTGGTGACGAGTGCTGCCCGTGCGTGGCTGAGGAGGGGGATGGTGGCGTCGCGGAGGACGGGGAGGTTGGTGAGGGTGGCGTAGAAGCTGTCGTCGAGGCCGGGTGCGCCGGCGATGACGGCGCGGTACTGCGGGAAGCGGCGTGCGGCGGCTGCCATGACGGGGAGGTTGTTGCGTACTTCGCTGCGGCGGCTGCCGGGGAGGAGGGCGATGATGGGGCGGTCGCGGAGGTTGTGGGTGCGGAGGAAATCCTGGCGGGCAGGGGCTGCGGCGAGTGCGGCGTCGACTTCGGCGACGGAGGGGTTGCCGACGTAGTCGGCGTGGAATCCGCGGTCGGCGTACCATTGCGGCTCGAATGGGAAGATGGCGAGCATGCGTCGGACGGTGCGCCGTATCCGGCGGACGCGCCATGATTTCCATGCCCATAGTTTGGGGCTTATGAAGTAGTAGACGGGTATGCCTTCGGCTGCGGCTGTGTGTGCGACTTTGAGGTTGAAGCTTGGATAGTCGACGGGGATGAATGCGTCGGGGCGGGCCTGTCGGAGCGCGCGGCGCGCGCGGCGCAGGTTGCCGAGGACGGCGGGGAGGTGGCGGAGGACTTCGCTGAAGCCCATGAATGCCATGTCGCGGTAGTGTATGATGGGCCGGCTGCCTGCTGCTGCGGCCATGAGGTCGCCTCCGAGGAAGGTGAAGCGTGCGTCGGGGTCGGCTTCGCGCAGTGCTGTGATGAGCTGCGCGGCGTGTAGGTCGCCGGAGGCTTCGCCGGCTATCAGGAAGTAGTGCATCGTCTGCGGGTTTTGAAGAATTCCTGCATGATTGCGCGGCATTCGTCGGCGAGGATGCCGAATGTGATGCGTGCGCGCGGGTGGAATGGTGGGCGGATGGTGTTGGCGGTGTAGCCGCCTTTGGGGTCGGGTGTGCCTACGACGATGCGTGCGATGTGGCTCCAGCCGATTGCTCCTGCGCACATGAGGCATGGCTCGACGGTGACGTAGAGGGTGCATCCGTCGAGGTATTTTCCTGCGAGGGTGGCTGCTGCGGCTGTGATGGCTTGCATTTCGGCGTGGGCGGTGACGTCGAGGAGGCGTTCGGTGAGGTTGTGGCCTCGGCCGATGATGGCGCCGGAGGGGCTGACGACGATGGCTCCGATGGGGACTTCGCCGATGGCTGCGGCTCGGCGCGCTTCGGCGATGGCGAGGCGCATGTAGCGGATGTCGGCTGCTTCGGCGTGGTCGGTCATGGTGTGAAGATGAGGCCTTCGGCGGCGGGGATGATGGTTCCGGCGAATTCTTCGGCGGCTTGTGCGGCGAGGAGGGATTCGTCGGTGATGCTTTTGGAGTAGTGGCCTATGACGAGGCGTGCGGCTCCGGCGAGGCGTGCGGTGATGGCGGCGTCGCGTGCGGTGGAGTGTCCGCGCGGGGCTGCTTTGAAGGCTTGTGCGTCGTCGTAGGTGGCTTCGTGGTAGATGGTGCGTACGCCGGCTACGGCCCGGGCTACGGCGTCGCGCCGCATGGTGTCGGAGCAGTAGGCGTAGGAGGCCGGTGGCTCGGGGTCGCGTGTGAGCCATGCGTTGGGGATGATGCGTCCGTCGGGGGTGGTGAAGTCGGCTCCTTCGGCGATGTGGCGCCGGACGCTGACGGGGACTTGGTGGAACTCGAGCATGTCGGCGCGCAGGGTGCGTCTGGCGGGTTTTTCGCGGAAGATGAATCCGGAGCAGGGGATGCGGTGGTAGAGCGGGAAGGTGTCGACGGTGAGGGATCGGTCGCTGTAGATGGTGCCTGTGAAGCCCGGGGGGATGATGTCGTAGTGCAGGGTGTAGGATGTCTCGCGGCAGAGGACTGCCATGATGCGCTGCAGGAGTTCGGCTCCTTCGGGGTGGATGTGGACGGTGACGTCGCCTTCTTTCCGGTGCAGGGCCATGGTGGAGAGGAGGCCGGGAAGGCCGAGGAAGTGGTCGCCGTGGAGGTGGGATATGAAGATGTGGCCGAGGCGCGAGAATTTGAGGCTCTGGCGTCGGAATTCGAGCTGTGCGCCTTCGCCGCAGTCGATCATGAACAGTTTGCCGTGGGCGTCGACCACCTGGCACGACGGTTTGTGTCGTGCCGTCGGGGTGGCGGAGCCGCATCCGAGGATGTGGACTTTGAAGTCGGGCATCAGAGGGTTTTGAAGCGGAAGATGATGAACTGGGTGTAGAGTTCGCCCGGCCCGAGTATCTGGCTCGGGAACTGTGGTTTGTTGGGCGCGTCGGGCATTCCCTGACATTCGATGGCTACGCCGTCGTTGTCGTCGTAGGTGCGTCCTTCTTTGTTGACGGGTGATGAGCCTGTGAACCAGTTGCCGGTGTAGACTTGTACGGCCGGCTGGGTGGTGTCGACTTCGAGGATGCGTCCGCTGCGGGGGGCTGTGAGTACGGCTGCGTTGACGAGGCGGTGTTTGTGCCAGTCGTTGAGCACCCAGCAGTTGTCGTAGCCTTTGCCGTAGTGTAGGGCGGGGAAGTCGGCGCGGATGTCGCGTCCGAGGGTCTTGGGTGTGCGGAAGTCCATGGGTGTGTCGTCGACGGGTGCGATTTCGCCTGTGGGTATGAGCGTGTCGTCGGTCGGGAGCCACCGGTCGGCGTTGAGGCGCAGTGTGTGGTCGAGGACGCTTCCGGCGTTGTGGCCTTCGAGGTTGAAGTAGGCGTGGTTCGTGAGGTTGATGACGGTGCGTGCGTCGGTGGATGCGCTGAATTCGATGGCGAGTTCGTTGCGGTCGTTCCATCGGTAGCTTACGGCTACTTCGACTTGTCCGGGGAATCCTTCTTCGCCGTCGGGGGATGTGTAGTCGAATCGTATGCCGTCGCCGATGAAGCGTCCGTTCCAGATTTTGTTCTGGAATCCGTTGCCTCCGTGGCAGCAGTTGGGTCCGTTGTTGACCGGCAGCTGATATTCTTTTCCTGCGAGGGTGAAGCGTCCGAGGGCTATGCGGTTGGCGTATCGTCCGGGTGTCTTGCCGGCGCATGGTCCGTCGTTGTCGTAGTCGGCGGGGTCGCGGTAGCCGAGCACGACGTCGTCGAGTTTTCCGTCTTTGTCGGGTACGCGTATGGCTACGATTGCGGCTCCGAGGGTGGAGAGTGTGACGGATGCTCCTGTGGCGTTGGTGAGAGTGAAGAGCGTTATGTCGCCGTGTTTTGTGGTTTCTACTTTCATGGTTGGGGGTTTTGTATTTTTTGCAAATTTACTATTTAAATGCGAGAATGCAAAAAAGCGGAGCCTTGTGTGGCTCCGCTTTGTGTGGTATTATTTTATCTGAATGTGATATTATTTGTTTTCGGGCTGTGCGAATCCTTCTTTTGTGGCGCGTTCTTCCATGCGCTGAATGCGCAGGTCGAGGTCGGGGTGGGATGAGAAGAGCTGGTTCATCTTGCTTGTTTTCTGTGCGCCGGCTTGTTCCTGGAGTGCTTTGAGGCGTCGGAAGCTGAATGCCATGGCCCAGGGGTTTTTGTCGTGGGCCTTGAGGAATTCGTAGCCGTAGTCGTCAGCTGCTTTTTCCTGTTTCTGGGAGTAGGATGCGGATGCGAGTGCTTCGCCGAGGCTGCCGAGCTGCGAGTCGGTGAGTGCGGCCGCTACGCCGTTGGTTGATGCTACGGCGTCTTTGAGGGCAGACGTGAGGAGTGCCTGGCGGAATGCTTTTTTGGAGTCTTTGTGGGCTACATGGCCCATTTCGTGGCCGATGACGCCGAGGAGTTCTTCGTCGGTCATGATGTCCATGAGGGATGAGAAGACTCGTACGCTGCCGTCGGGGCATGCGAATGCGTTGACGTCGATGACGTCGTAGACTTTGAAGTTGAGGGGTATGCCTTCGACGGATGTGAGGCCTTCGGTGAGGCGTGCGAGTCGCTTGGTGTACTCGTTGTCGGGGCCTGTGACGGGGTTGTGCTTGTCCATCCAGTCGATGTATTCTTTGACGTAGGCGGCCATCTGCTCGTCGGTGATTGTCATGGCCTGCACTGCTTTACCTGCTCCTTTGATGAGTTTTGCTTTGTTGAACTGTGCGAAGGCGGGCGTGGCTATGGCGAGCATGACGGCCACGGCGATTAATTTTATGCTTTTTATCTTCATAGCTTGAAAAAGGTGAATTGTAGCACAAAGTTAGGAAATGCGCGTGGAATATGCAAATGTTTTGTGCGGCGGTGGTGTCAGACGATGAGTTTTGTCTTGGTGTAGCTTTCGCGGAAGACTTTTGGCGAGCATCCTTTTTTGCGCTTGAAGATGCGGTTGAAGTTGGATATGTTGTTGAATCCACATTCGTAGCATATTTCGGCGATGGTCTTGGCGGTGTCGACGAGGGAGCGTGCGGCGTGGCCGATGCGCACGTCGATGATGTACTCGGAGAGTGTGCGTCCGGTGCGCAGCTTGAAGAAGCGGCTGAATGCGGTGGGTGTCATTCCTGCGAGGGCGGCCATGTCGTTGAGGTAGATGGGCTTGGCGTAGTCGCGGTTGATGGTTTCCTGGACTTTGAGGATGCGGCGGGAGTCGCTGGGTGTGTGTGCGTTGGAGAATGATGTGGAGGAGAGGAGGTGGTAGTCGGATGTGATTGAGAGGTGGTAGAGGACTTCGAGGAGGCGCAGCATGCGAATGAATCCGGGCTGTGCCTGTGTGAGGTCGTCGAGGCGGTCGTAGATTTTCATGATGGCGGGCAGGTGGAACGCGATGCCTGTCTTTGCGTTGGCGAAGAGTGCGCGCAGGCTGCTCATCTGTGTTTTGCTGAGGAAAGATCCGTCGAGAAAATCCGGAGCGAACTGGATGGTGATTTCGCGCATGTCGCCAGAGGCATGGTTGTGATCTTCCCATCCATGTTCGATTTCCGGGCCCACAAGCACGAGGTCGTAAGTAGAAAGCTCCTCGATACTGTCGCCCACGATGCGTCGTGCTCCCTCGCAGTTTGTCACAAAGTTGAGTTCGTACTCCTCATGTCGGTGTATGGGGTAGTCGAATGTGGTTTTGTGACGGTCGACGAGGTAGAAGCAGTCGCTGTCGCTAAGAGGTGTTATTTCAGTAATCGTATGGTTCATTTTATTTACATTGTTAAGAGCTTGTGTTTAGATTAAGGAGTGGTTTCTGAAAAGGTTTTGCTATGGTATTAGTGGTATTGTGGGAGCAAAGGTAAGTTGAAAAATTTAAATAAACAAAAATTATGATACTTTTTTATCGAAAAATTGACTTAATATTGCGATTCTTGTGTATTCGCTCCATTAGAGTTATATTTGCATAGATAAAAAATCGGAAAAAAAGAGGGCTTCGTGCGCTCTGTTTCCGGCGGCCTATAATCGCAAAATACAATTAACCTAAAACCATAAATACACTCATGACATCAAAGTGCAGCAAGACGGTGCTGGCGGTGGCTGCGGCAGCAATGGCCGCGATGGCTCCCGCTCAGGCGGAGACCGTGCATGTGGCGACGTCGGGCACCTCGCTGGTGCTGGACGCGACAGAAGGACAGCCTCTTAAGTTTGTATATTACGGCGACCGCCTTGGCGCCGCGGATCTGGCGGCTGTGGCCGGCGAGGGTGCGTGGACGACGGACGCGTATCCGGTGTACGGCATGACGGCGCACCGCGAGACGGCAATGAGCGTGACGCACCCCGACGGCAATATGACGCTCGACATGGGCGTGACGGGCGTGCGCGAGAGCGTCGGCGAGGACGGGTCGCGCACGGTGACGGTGGCGATGACCGACAAGCATTATCCTTTCGACATTGAGGTGAATTACCGCACATATGCCGACGCGGATGTGATAGAAACGTGGGCTGAGGCTGTGAACCGCGGCAAGGGGACGGTGCAACTGCGTGAGTATGCTTCCGCTTTCTTGCCCATCCGCCGCAGCGATGTGCATCTGACGAGCCTCTACGGGACATGGGCCAACGAGGGCCGCGTGGAGGAGCGTCCGCTGCAGCACGGTATGACCGTGATCAAGAACAAGGACGGGGCGCGCAACAGCCACACGGCGCATGCGGA
Source organism: uncultured Porphyromonadaceae bacterium (assembly GCA_947175495.1). Classification (GTDB taxonomy): domain Bacteria; phylum Bacteroidota; class Bacteroidia; order Bacteroidales; family Muribaculaceae; genus CAG-873. Next base: position 6,344 of record CAMWNB010000044.1, read on the forward strand.
GGTGATGTTCAGCCTCGACGGCCCGGCTGACGAGCAGCACGGGCGGACGATAGGCGCGGCGCTGTGCTACAGCGGCAACTACCGCCTGCGCATCGACACGGGCGACAGCGATATCCATGAGTTCTACGCGGGCATCAACGAGGATAACTCCACATATAATCTTAAGAAGGGCGAGCGCTTTGCCACTCCGCCGCTGGCGCTGACCTACAGCAGCGAGGGCAAGGGCGGGGTGAGCCGCAATTTCCATTCGTGGGGCCGCAATCACCGCCTGGCGCACGGCACGGAGCTGCGCAAGATATTGCTGAACTCGTGGGAAGGCGTGTACTTCGACATCAACGAGGAGGGCATGGCGCAGATGATGGCCGACATCGCCGGCATGGGCGGCGAGCTGTTTGTGATGGATGACGGCTGGTTCGGCACGAAGTATCCGCGCAACAACGACTCGACGTCGCTGGGCGACTGGACGGTGGACACGCGCAAACTGCCTTCGGGCATAGCGGGTCTGTGTGCGACGGCCAAGAAGAACGGCATCCGTTTCGGCATCTGGATCGAGCCGGAGATGGTGAACTCGCAGAGCGAGCTGTACGAGGCTCATCCGGAGTATATCATCAAGCCGACGAACCGTGAGCCTGTGATGGGCCGCGGCGGCACGCAGATGGTGCTGGACATGGCGAACCCGAAGGTGCAGGACCTGGTGTTCCACGTGGTGGACACGCTTATGACGAAGTATCCCGAGATTGATTATATAAAGTGGGATTCGAACGCTCCGGTGATGAACCACGGGTCGCAGTATTTGTCGGCTGACAATCAGTCGCACCTGCTTGTGGACTATCACCGCGGCTTTGCCAAGACTCTCGACCGCATCCGCGCGAAGTATCCCGACGTGACCATCCAGGCGTGCGCAAGCGGCGGCGGCCGTGCCAACTGGGGCGTGCTGCCGTGGTTCGACGAGTTCTGGGTGAGCGACAACACGGACGCTGTGCAGAGGGTGTACATGCAGTGGGGCACGAGCCATTTCTTCCCTGCCGTGGCCATGGCGTCGCATATCAGCGCCGCTCCCAACCATCAGACGCAGCGTGTGATTCCGCTGAAGTTCCGCACGGATGTGGCGATGAGCGGGCGTCTGGGCATGGAAATCCAGCCCAAAAACATGACCGACGAGGAGAAGGAGCAGTGTCGCAAGGCGATAGCCGAATACAAGACGGTGCGCCCGGTGGTGCAGCAGGGCGATCTTTACCGCCTGCTGTCGCCCTACGACGGCAAGGGGGCGGCGTCGCTGATGTATGTGGCGCCTGACAAGAGCGAGGCGGTGTTCTTCTGGTGGCGCCTCGACAATGATGTGAATCCGCAGCTGCCTCGCGTGACGATGGCCGGTCTTGACCCGGAAGCCAGCTACACGGTGCAGGAGCTAAACCGCATAGACGTGAAGCCGCTGCCTGTGGAGGGCAAGAGCTACACGGGCCGCTATCTGATGTCCAACGGCCTGGAGATGCCGGAACAGCACGATGTGGAATGGCACAAGAAGAATGACTACAGCAGTCGCGTGCTGCGTCTTGTAAAGAAATAAGAAATCTGTTTCCGCGAGCGGAGACTCAACTTAAGAATATGAAGAAAGAACTTTCACAACCGATAGTGTTTCATCCTTATTATAAGTCGGTAATCTGGGGTGGTGACGCCATAGGCGCCCTCAAGGGCGTGGACACCGGGACGCCCAGCACGGGCGAGAGCTGGGAAATCAGTGCAGTGCCCGGCCACGAAAGCGTGGTGGCGGAGGGGCCTCTTGCCGGCCGCAATATCTGCGAACTGATGGCCGACTACGGCGCCGACTTCACCGGCCGCATTCCCGCCGAGCGTTTCGGCAGTACGTTTCCGTTGCTTATCAAGCTGATAGACGCGCAGCGCGACCTTTCCGTGCAGGTGCACCCCGACGACGAGCTCGCCGCCGCGCGCCATGACTCGCCCGGCAAGACGGAGATGTGGTATGTGGTGGACGCCAAGCCCGGGAGCCATATCTACAGCGGGCTTCAGGCGCCGCTGACGCGCGAGGAGTATCCCGCATGTGCCGCCGACGGCACGATAATGGAGCGCATCGGCGCCCACGAGGCCGAGGCCGGGCAGTTCTACTTCATTCCCGCGGGCACGCTGCACGCTATCGGCGCGGGCACTCTCATCGCCGAGGTGCAGCAGACGAGCGACATCACCTACCGCGTGTATGACTACGGACGTCTCGACACAGACGGGCGCCCCAGACAGCTGCACACGGAGCTTGCCGCCGATGCCATCGACTACCGTTTTCCCAACCCTGTGGAGCCGACCGCCAAGCGCTTCGGCAAGACCACGGAGGGAGCGGTGTGCTGCCGCTACTTCAATGTGGACTACATTGCCGGCGGCGAGTGCAAGGCCGGCGGCGACGCCGACTCGTTCACAATTCTGATGGCAGTGGGCGGCGACGCCGAGGTGGCCGGTCCCGACGGGCACACGCTGCATATGCACCGCGGCACCACGGCCATGCTGGCCGCGGCCGCGCCCGAGCATACGGTCAAGGCCGACGGAGCTTTACTTAAGATAACTATAAAATAACGCATATGAAAAAGATGTTCAGAGGAATGGCGGTGGCTGCGCTGGCGGCCGCGGCGATAGGCGCAGGAGCGGCGACGCCCGTGGAGAAGCACGGACAACTGCGCGTGGAAGGCACGCAACTGGTGGACGCGCACGGGCAACCCGTGCAGCTGCGCGGTGTCAGCATGGGCTGGCACAACATGTGGCCGCGATTTTATAACGGCGGCACTGTGGACCGCCTGACGGGCGACTGGGGTGCCGACGTGGTGCGTTGCTCCGTGGGTGTGGCGCATCTCGACAGCGGTTTCGACTGCGACAGCGTGGCGGCTTATGCCGTGGTGGACTCGATCGTGCAAGGCGCGGTGCGCAACGGCGCCTATGTGCTGGTGGATTTTCACAGTCATCCCAACAAACTCGCCGACGCCAAGCGATTCTTCACGCATGTGGCAGGCAAATACGGTAAGCTGCCCAACGTGATGTACGAGATATGGAACGAGCCCACGGAAGTGGCATGGAGCGAATGCAAGGCCTATGCCGAGGAGCTTGTGCCTGTGATCCGCGCTCTGGCGCCCGAGGCCGTGGTGGTGGTGCCGACGCCCCGCTGGGACCAGGAGGTGGACAAGGCCGCCGAGGACCAGATAAAGGGCATAGACAACCTGCTGTACTCGCTGCACTACTATGCCACGACGCATACGCAGTGGCTGCGCGACAAGGCCGACTATGCCCGTTCGCTGGGTCTGCCGCTGATAATGAGCGAATGCGCCTCGATGGAGCACACCGGCGACGGCGTGATCGACCCCAAGGAGTGGGACGAGTGGATGCAGTATGCCGACCGCAACGGCATCAGCTGGATAGCGTGGAGCATAAGCGACAAGGACGAGACATGCTCGATGCTGCGCCCGAGCGCCGCGTCGGACGGCCGCGAGTGGAAAGATTCCGACCTGAAGCCCTGGGCCGTGCTCGTGAAACACTATCTGAAACGTAACCGATAAGAGCATACAACCATGAAACGCACAGCGATACTCGCGGCGGCCGCTCTTGCATCCGTGGCTGCCACAGCTGAGATACAACTGCCGGAAATCATCGGCGACAATATGGTGCTTCAGCAGCAGACCGACGCACGCCTGTGGGGCTGGGCCAAGCCCGGCGCCAAGGTGACGGCGCGCGGCTCGTGGATGGCTGCCGACGACCACGTGGTGGCGACGGCCGGGGCCGACAGTCTGTGGACCATCGCCCTTCCGACACCCGCGGCGTCGTACGCGCCGCAGAGCGTGCGGATAAAAGGCGACGGCAGCGACATCACCCTCGACAATGTGCTCATAGGCGAGGTGTGGTTCTGCTCGGGACAGAGCAACATGGAGATGCCGCTGCGCGGCTTCTTTACCCAGCCTATCGACGGCGGCGGCCGCGCCATAGCCTACAGCGGCAGCACGCCCGGCGTGCGCGTTGTGACAGTGCCCAAGCGCGGCAGCTATGAGCCGCAGAAGCGGGCCGGAGGCTCGTGGAAGGAGAGCAAGCCCGCCAATGCCGGCGAGTTCAGCGCTCTGGCCTATTTCTATGCCGCGTCGCTCAATGAGATACTTGATGTGCCCGTGGGTGTGATCGTGTGTGCTTACGGCGGTTCGCGCATGGAGAGCTGGATGCCCAAGAAGATGCTTGACACCCTCGAGGGCGAGAACATGGACGGCGAGCGCGACGGCAGCGTGAGGGTGGACGAGTGGCACCGCATCGGCGTGCGCTACAACGCCATGCTGCTGCCGGTGAGCTGGTACACCGTGAAAGGTTTTCTCTGGAACCAGGGCGAGAGCAACGTGGGCCAGCACGAGGAGCTGCCCAAGCGCCAGAAAGCCATGGTGGAGCACTGGCGCGAGCTATGGGGCCTCGGCGAGCTTCCTTTCTACTTCGTGGAGCTGCCGGGATGGGAATACGGCAATCCCGAGGGCGATTCTGCCGCGATGTTCCGCGAGGCGCAGCACCGCGCCGCAGCCATAACGCCGCGCAGTGCCATCGTGTGCACCTCCGACCTTATGTATCCGCATGAGGTGCCGGACGTGCACGGCAGCCGCAAGCGCGAGATAGGCGAGCGCATGTCGTGGATAGCGGCGGCCGACGCCTACGGCGTGGAGGGCATGCCCGTGGTGTATCCGCGCTACAGCAATATGGAGGTTGAGGGCAGCAAGGCCACGCTGCACTTCAACGGCGCCGACGCCGGCTTCACCCCCAACCAATATCTTGAGGGCTTCGAGGCACGCGGCCTTGACGGCGAGTGGCATCCTGCAAAAGCCTACGAAGGCCTCGACTCGCGCGACATACACATAGAGTGTCCCGAGGCGGGCGAAATCGATGAGGTGCGCTACTGCTTCAAGAACTTCGCAATAGGCAAGGTGCACAACATGATGGGGCTGCCTCTTATACCCTTCCGCACTTCCGAGCCCACTCCGCTGCCGACATGCTTCGGCGGCAAGACCCCTCCCGTAAAACGCAGATAAAACTAATCATAACAAGATATCCATGAAGCGACTTCTATATGCGGCAGCCTGCTGCGCCGGTGTTTTTGCCGCCGGCGCCGGTTTCTGTGGCTGCAAGACTACGACATCGGCCGAGGCCGACAGCACGGCCCGGTATGTAGGCGTGGCCGACGGCGAATTCCGTATCGGCGACTCCGTGTACCGCTATGTGGGCACCAACTTCTGGTACGGTGCCATCCTTGCCTCGGAAGGCCGCGGTGGCGACCGCGCCCGCCTTGAGCGCGAGCTTGACCTGCTGCAGGCCACCGGCATCGACAACCTGCGCGTGCTCGTGGGCGGCGACGGCGAAGAAAACCAGCCTTCGCACATCATGCCCGTGTTGCAGACCGCGCCCGGCGTGTACAACGACACTATCCTCGACGGCCTCGACTATCTGATGGCCGAGCTTGAGAAGCGCGACATGAAAGCCGTGCTCTATCTGAACAACGCATGGGAATGGAGCGGCGGCTACGGCACCTACCTCGAGTGGGCCGGCGCCGGCAAGCAGCCGAATCCCGCTATCGACGGCTATCCCGCCTACATGGCCGCGATGGCACAGTTTGTGCGCAACGACTCGGCCAAGGCGCTGGCCATAAGCCATGCGCGCAACATGGCCGGCCGCACCAACCGCTACACGGGCAAGCCTTATGCCGAGAGCCCGGCGATAATGTCGTGGCAGGTGGCCAACGAGCCGCGCGCCTTTGCCGACGACAGCGTGACGAAAGCCGCCTTCGCCGACTACATCATAGCCACCGCCCGCGCCATCAAGGAGACCGACCCCAACCACATGGTGAGCACCGGCAGCGAGGGCATCCACGGCTGCGAGTACGACATGGAGCTGTGGCGCCGCATCCACGAGGATCCCGCCATAGATTACGGCATCCTGCATCTGTGGCCCTACAACTGGAGCTGGGTGGACGAAAAGACACTTGCCGACAGCGTGGACCACGCCTATGCCAAAGCCGTGGCCTACATCAAGCCCCACAGCGACGCCATGAAGGCCGCCGGCAAGCCGCTGGTGCTCGAGGAGTTCGGCTATCCCCGCGACGGCATGCAGTACGCTCCCGGCAGTCCGACCACCGGCCGCGACAAGTTCTATGCCAAAATCTTCGAGCTGATAGCCACCTCCGGGATGATAAACGGCTGCAACTTCTGGGGCTGGGGCGGCTACGCGCAGCCCGCCCACGACACCTGGCAGCCCTGGGATCCCTACACCGGCGACCCTGCGCAGGAAGCCCAGGGCCTGAACTCGGTGTTTGCCTGCGACTCCACCACCCTCGGCATCATCCGCAGCAGCGTCGATGCCATAAAACATGCCCACGTCAATGAATAAGCTGACATTATGCGCCCTGGCGCTCGCCGTGGGATGCGGTGCGCAGGCAAAGAATCTCAAGGCAGAGGCCGACATGAGCCACGATCTGTGGTGGAACGCTCCGGAGCGTCCCGTTGTGAAGATTGCGTTCGCCGACACCACCGGCAAGAATCGCGACGCGCGTGTGAACTTCTATGTGACGGCCGACACGGCCGCCGACGTGCGCCTGTGGGAGCGCACGGTGACCGTGCGCGCTCCGCAGACCGTGGAGTTCGAACTGCCTGTGGCGTCGCCCGGCTTTTACCGCTGCCATGTGGAGGACGACGGCAACGAGATACTGAACACATGGGTGGGCTACGAGCCCACGCAGGTGGTGTCGCTGCCCGACGCCCGTCCCGATTTCGAGGCCTTCTGGGAGCGTGCCAAGGCCGAATTGAAGCAGGTGCCCGCCGACTATAGCCTCGAACTGCTGCCCGAACTGAGCGGCAAGAAGCGCAATGTGTATCTGTGCACGTTCCGCTCGTGGGGCGGCGACACGATAAAGGCGTGGGTGGCCATCCCGAAGAAACCGGGCAAATATCCCGCGCAGGTGTACTATAACGGCTACGGCGGCAAGCCGTGGCGTCTCGACCCCGACGGGCGTCCCGACTGGATAGAGATGGCCACGAGCGTGCGCGGCCAGTATCTCTGCGCCGACGACAACCGCTATGGCGACTGGATACGCCACAATCTTGACAAGCCCGAAAGCTACTACTATAAAGGCGCATTCATGGACGCCGTGCGTGCCATCGACGTGCTCGAGCAGCTGCCCCAGACCGACCGCGGCCACATGTTTGCCGAAGGCGGCAGCCAGGGCGGTGCGCTCACTCTTGCCGCTGCAGTTCTCGGCGACGGACGCCTGCGCGCCATCGCGCCCTACATTCCGTTCCTCAGCGACTACCGCGACTATTTCCGCATCGCCGGCTGGCCGGCCGGACCCGTCAAGGAAGAAGCCGCACGCCTGGGACTGAGCGACGAGCAGCTGTACGCCAACCTCAGCTACTTCGACATCAAGAACTTCGCGCGCATGATCGATTGCCCCGTGATGATGGGCATAGGCCTCCAGGACCCCGTCTGCCCGCCGCACACCAATCTCTCGAGCTACAATCTGATAACGTCGCCCAAGGAGCTGCACATCTACCCGACGTGCGGCCACACCGTGGACTACGGCGACTGGAATCCCCGCCGCGACGCGTTTTTTGCCCGCTGGTGGTAGGCAGGATGCCGTTTCAGAACGTTTCCGGGCCGCGGGAGGTGAAAAAGGTCTAAGACCCCGTTCCCCAATATTTGTTAACGCCGCCCCGGCCAATCGTCATGCTGCTGCGTCCGCTTGTTTCGGTCACAATGCAACCGCATTGCTCCCTCACTGCGCGAACACATCTGTACGACGCTTGACCGCCCGGCGTTAACAAATATTGGTGAACGGGGTCTAAAATGGCGGGATTCGGGTAGGATTGTGGCGGAAATTTTGTTATAACTTTGTAGAAATTCAAAATTAAGGCATATGTTAGGAAATTTCATTTACTACAACCCGACCAAACTTTATTTCGGCGATGATGCCCAGAAGCATCTTGCCGAGGCCCTCCGACCCTTCGGCAAGACCGTGATGCTGGCTTACGGCAGCGGTTCGATCAAGCGAAACGGCGTGTACGACGACGTGATGGCCGCTCTGAAAGAAGCCGGCAAGAGCGTCGTGGAACTGAGCGGCGTGATGCCCAACCCCACGGTGGAGAAGATGGAAGAAGGTGTGGCGGCAGTGCGCGCCAATAATGTTGACTTCATCCTGGCCGTGGGCGGCGGTTCGACCATCGACTACGCCAAGGCAGTGAGCGTGGCCGCCGGCTATGACGGCGACGCGTGGCGTCACTTCTGGGTGGAGCAGGCCGATCCCGCTCCCGGGCAGAAGATTGTGCCCGTGGGCGCCGTGCTGACCATGGCCGGCACCGGCTCCGAGATGAACGGCGGTTCCGTAATCACCGATACGGCGACAAAAATGAAGATCGGCAAAGTGTTCGGCGAGAACGTGATGCCCAGCTTTGCCGTGCTCAATCCGCGCTACACCTTCAGCGTGCCGCAGCGTCAGATGGTGGCCGGAATATTCGACATCATGAGCCACATCATGGAGCAGTACTTCAGCGGCGATGACGACTCGACGTCGGACTATCTGGCCGAAGGCCTGATGCGCTCCGTGGTGGCGTCGTCGCGTGCGGCGGTGAAAGACCCCATGAACTACGAGGCGCGTTCCAACATCATGTGGAGCGCGACATGGGCGCTGAACACCCTTATCGGCAAGGGCAAGACGCAGGACTGGGAGGTGCACATGCTGGGCCATGCCATCAGCGCCATCACCGACGCCACGCACGGCATGACGCTGGCTGCGGTGTCGCCCGCCTACTACCGCCACATAATGGGTTATGCCCTCGACCGGTTCGCGCGGTTCGCCCACTATGTGTGGGACATTCCGACGGAAGGCAAGAGCGACGAGCAGCTTGCTTCGGAAGGTCTGTTCGCTCTGTCCGACTGGATAAAGGAAATAGGTGCGGCTTCCGGTCTGCGCGAGCTCGGTGTGACCGAGGAGCTGATCGAACCAATCGCCAAAGCCACGCTCATAAGCGACAGCGGCTACCACACGCTCGACTTCGCCGAGGTTGTGGATATTCTGAAAGAGTCATTGTAAATAAGACCCCGTTCCCCAATATTTGTTAACGCCGGGGTCGCATATCTCTGAGTGATTTTTGTCTTGTGACGAAGGAGCATAGCCTTAGCTACGTAACTGAGGAACAAGGCAAAAAGCGCCGGAGAGATGCGATGATAAATTCTCTGTTCTCCGTGGCATAAATTACCATCGCCTCGGCCAATCGTCATGCATCTGCGTCCGCTTGTTTCGGTCACAATGCAACCGCATTGCTCCCTCACTGCGCGAACACATCTGCACGACGCTTGACCGCCCCGGCGTTAACAAATATTGGGGAACGGGGTCTAAGATACAAAAAGCGATTTTTGTCGCAGAATTACGGCCCGCGCGATTGTGCGGGCCGTTTTTGCAGCATGTGCGGGTGCGTCCGCTCCATTTTGTCTCGCGGGGCGGGGTCAGAAGCTGTAGCGGAATGCGAGGCCGAGGGTGGGGTTGCAGACGCGGAGCTTGGGGTCGCGGTCGCCGTAGCGCTCGAGCGGACGCCACGATTTTCCCGCCGTGAGGCCCACATAGCATCCGGATGCAACGTTGCGGCCGATGAGCGCGCGCAACTCCGACTCGGGGGTGCGCAGGGAGGTGTCGTCGCACAATGCACTGATGCGGCGGAGACACAGGCCGCGGGCCCGCGCCGTCGCGTCTGCCGCAACGGAATCGCCGCGCGCGCCGGCGTGGCGCGGAGCCGCCGCGGCACCCAGAGGCAAGAGGGCCAATAAGAACAATATGCGTACGAACAGTGTTGACATAAATCAAGAACAAGTGCCCCTCCGGGAAAGTTTGTCAGCGTCTATTTTTGTTTGTAAATTACGGAGCCAATTCGATTTATTTTTGTAAATTTGCGCAAATAATCCACACTACAATGACCGACCTCATGCTGCCCCTTGCGATATTTGATGCCGCCCAGTTTTTCGGGTGGTTTGTAGAGAATGCCAACTACCTGCTGGTGTTTGTGTTCATGATGATAGAAAGTTCGTTCATCCCCTTCCCGTCGGAAGTGGTGGTGCCTCCCGCCGCCTATCTGGCCGCCCAGGACGGCAGCAACATGAACGTGGTGGGCGTGGTGCTCGCCGCCACCGCCGGCGCAGTGGCCGGCGCTCTCGTCAACTACTTCCTGTCGCTGTGGATAGGTCGTCCGCTGGTGTATCGCTTCGCCGACTCCCGTCTGGGACATGCGTGCCTGCTTGACCGCGCCAAGGTGGAACACGCCGAGCGCTATTTCGACGATCACGGCGCGCTGTCGACCTTCATCGGCCGTCTGATTCCCGCCGTGCGCCAGCTCATCAGCATACCTGCCGGCCTGGCACGGATGAACCTCGGCGTGTTTGCCATCTTCACCGCGATGGGCGCGCTGGTGTGGAACGCAGTGCTTGCCGGCCTGGGCACATGGCTGGGCCATACCGTGCCTCTGAGCTCGCTTTTCGAACAGGTGGAGCGCTACAACAGCTACCTGTCGTGGGCCGGCATGGGTCTGCTCGCCATCTGCGTGGCCGTGATACTCTACAACGCATTCAAGAAACACGATAAAACAGCTTCAAAATGATTGTAGCTCCCTCTCTTCTTGCCGCCGATTTCCTTCATCTGGACCGCGAGGTGGCGATGATCAACAGCTCGGCTGCCGACTGGCTGCACATGGACATCATGGACGGGCAGTTCGTGCCCAATATCTCTTTCGGTTTTCCTGTGGTGGAGGCCGTGGCCAAGGTGTGTCGCAAGCCTCTGGACGTGCACCTGATGGTGGAGCGTCCCGAACAGTGGATCGACACGCTCGCCGGTCTCGGCGCCGCCTTCATGAACGTGCATGCCGAGGCCACGCGCCATCTGCACCGCACCGTGCAGGCCATACGCGCCGCAGGGATGCGCCCTGCCGTGACGCTGTGTCCGGCTACTCCCGTGGTGATGCTCGAGGATATTATCACCGACGTGGACATGGTGCTGCTTATGAGCGTGAATCCCGGATTCGGCGGTCAGAAGTTCATCGCCGGTACCATCGACAAGATAAAGCGGCTGCGCCGGCTGATAGATGAAAGCGGCTCGGCGGCACTGATAGAAGTGGACGGCGGCATCAACCACGTCACGGCCGAAGCCGTGCGCGCGGCAGGCTGCGACGCCGTGGTGGCCGGTACGGCCGTGTTCCGCGCCGAGCGTCCGCATGAAGAAATAGCCTATTATCACTCTCTCTGACACACACATACAAACCACGACAATGCAAACGGAAAAAGATAACGATATAGACATCAGCATGGGTGGATTCGACCCGATGGCCATCCCCGGCAGCCGCCGTGTGGACCCTTCGCGGCGCCGGCGCCGCGCGGCCGCGCCCGCGCCCGCCGCAAGCAAGGCGCGCGCGCCCCGCCGCCAGGAGGCGCCCCAGCGTCCGCCCGCCCAAGAGCCCCGCCAACGCCC
>CAMWNB010000045.1 GCA_947175495.1 uncultured Porphyromonadaceae bacterium
TCCCCGCCCTGCCCCTCTGACGGCATGGCGCGGCGACATCCGCATCGCCGCCCCCTTCAAAATTTATTATCTCATATTTTTTATTTCTTATCTCTGAAAGAAATGGGTTTCACCACCATAATATCCAAAATCTTCGGCGACAAATCCAGCCGAGACCTCAAAGCCATACGCCCCATCGTAGCCAAAATCCAGGCCGAAGGCCCGCGCCTGGCAGCACTCTCCAACGACGAACTCCGCGCCGAAATCGACCGCGTGCGCGCCGACATAGCCAAAGCCACCGAAGCCGACCGCCTCGCCATCGAAAAACTCCGCGAAGAAGTCGAGGCCCTGCCCTTCGACAAGCGCCAGACAATCTGGGACGACATCGACCGCCACGAAAAAAACATCCTCGACATCCTTGAGGACCAGCTCAACGACCACCTCCCCGTAGTCTTCGCCACAATGCGCGAGACCGCATCGCGCTTCGCCAAAAACGAAACCATCGAAGTCACAGCCACCGAGCTCGACCGGCGCCTCGCAGGCCAGGGACGCGACTTCGTCTCCATCGAAGGCGACAAAGCCATCTGGCGCAACCACTGGATGGCAGGCGGCAACGAAATCACATGGGACATGATCCACTACGACGTGCAGCTCATCGGCGGCATCACCCTCCACCAGGGCAAAATCGCCGAAATGGCCACCGGCGAAGGCAAGACCCTCGTCGCCACCCTCCCCGTGTTCCTCCGCTCGCTGGCCGGACGCGGCGTCCACGTCGTCACCGTCAACGACTACCTCTCCAAGCGCGACTCCGAATGGATGGGCCCCCTCTACATGTTCCACGGCTCCACCGTCGACTGCATCGACAAACACGAGCCCAACTCCCTCGCACGCCGCAACGCCTACCTCTGCGACATCACCTTCGGCACCAACAACGAATTCGGCTTCGACTACCTCCGCGACAACATGGCCATGGCCCCCGACGACCTCGTGCAGCGCAAGCACTACTACGCCATCGTCGACGAGGTCGACTCCGTGCTCATCGACGACGCCCGCACCCCTCTGATCATCTCCGGCCCCGTGCCCAAAGGCGACGACCAGTACTTCAACGAGTTCAAAGGCAACGTCGAGAAAGTGGTCCAGGCCCAGCGCAAGCTCGTCACAGCCATCCTCGCCGAAGCCAAGACCAAGCTCGCCAGCGACGACAAAGCCACGCGCAAGGAAGGCGCCCTGCTGCTCTTCCGCGCCTACAAAGGCCTCCCCAAGAACGGCGCCCTCATCAAGTTCCTCAGCCAGGAAGGCATGAAGAACACCCTGCTGCAGACCGAAGCCTACTACCTCCAGGACAACGGCCGCGAGATGCCCACCGTCACCGACCCCCTCTACTTCGTCATCGACGAGAAAAACCGCAGCGTAGAGCTCACCGACAAAGGCCTCGACGAACTCACAGGCAAAATCAACGACCCCCAGTTCTTCGTCCTCCCCGACATCGCCTCGCAGCTCTCCGAACTCGAGCACGAGCCCGACACCCCCGAGCGCGCCGAGAAAAAAGACGCGCTCATGGCCGACTACGCCGTCAAGGCCGAACGCGTGCACACCGTCACACAGCTCCTCAAGGCCTACACCCTCTTCGAGAAAGACGTGGAATACGTCATCGACGACAACAAAATCAAAATCGTCGACGAGCAGACAGGCCGCATCATGGAAGGCCGCCGCTACAGCGACGGTCTCCACCAGGCCATCGAGGCCAAGGAAGGCGTCAAGGTCGAGGCGGCCACGCAGACATTCGCCACCATCACTCTCCAGAACTACTTCCGCATGTACCACAAGCTCGCCGGCATGACAGGCACCGCCTCCACCGAGGCAGGCGAGCTCTGGGACATCTACAAGCTCGACGTCGTCAGCATCCCCACCAACCGCCCCGTGGCGCGCATCGACATGAACGACCGCGTCTACAAGACCAAGCGCGAGAAGTACGCCGCCGTCATCGAAGAAATCGAGCGCCTCGTAGGCGAAGGACGCCCCGTGCTCGTCGGCACCACCTCCGTCGAAATCTCCGAGCTCCTCAGCCGCATGCTCACCGGACGCCGCATCCCCCACAACGTGCTCAACGCCAAGCTGCACCAGCGCGAGGCCGAGATCGTGGCCCTCGCAGGCCGCAAAGGCACCGTCACCATCGCCACCAACATGGCCGGCCGAGGCACCGACATCAAGCTCACCGACGAAGTCAAGAACGCCGGCGGCCTCGCCATCATCGGCACCGAGCGCCACGAAAGCCGCCGCGTCGACCGTCAGCTCCGAGGCCGCGCCGGCCGCCAGGGCGACCCCGGCAGCAGCGTCTTCTTCGTGTCGTTCGAAGACCAGCTCATGCGCCTCTTCGCCAGCGACCGCGTCATGAAGCTCCTCGACACCTTCGGCCTCAAGGAAGGCGAAGTCATCGAGCACAAGATGGTCAACAACGCCATCGAGAAAGCACAGAAGCGCGTCGAGGAAAACAACTTCGGCATCCGCAAGCGCCTGCTCGAGTACGACGACGTCATGAACAAGCAGCGCACCTACATCTATGCGCGCCGCCACCACGCCCTCGTGGGCGAACGCGTCGGCATCGACATCGCCAACATGCTCTACGACTGCATCGAGAACCTCGTCAAGACCTACGACGGCCCCAACGACTACGCCGACCTGCAGCTTGAGCTCTACCGCGCCCTCACCCTCGAGATGCCCGTCACCGAGGACGAGTACCGCAACCTCGACACCGAGGACCGCATCGACCGCCTCCACGAGGCAGCCATCGCCGCCCTCGACCGCCGCAGCGAGCGCATCCGCGAAGTGGCATGGCCCGTCATCGCCCGCATCGTCGAGACCAACGAATACACCGGCAGCATCATCGTGCCCATCACCGACGGCAAGCGCATCTTCAACCTGCGCATCAACCTCCAGCAGGCCTACGACACCCACTGCCGCAACATCGTCAAGGAATGGCACAAGGCCATCCTCCTGGTCACCATCGACGAGCTCTGGAAAGAACACCTCCGCGAGCTCGACCAGCTGCGCCAGAGCGTGCAGAACGCCTCCTACGAGCAGAAAGATCCGCTCGTGATCTACAAGGTTGAGTCCTTCCACCTCTTCGAAGGCATGCTCAACCAGCTCAACGTGAAGACCCTCTCGGCCCTCATGCGCGGCCAGATTCCCGTGCGCCAGGAAGCTCCCGCCCCCGAAGTTCCGCAGCATCCCGGCGGCAGCATCAAGGAAAGCGCCCCGGAGCAGCCCGCGCCCCGGCAGCAGCCCGCGCCCGAGGTGAAGCAGGCATCGCCCGAAGCTCCCCGCCGCAACTACAACTACCGCACGTCGCGCCCCGGCCTGCCCGGCGAGGAAGCGCAGCGCAGCGCGGCATCCGCACGCCAGGGAGGCCCTCAGGCTCCCCAGACCGTCCGCAACTACGGTCCGCGCGTAGGCCGCAACGACCTCTGCCCCTGCGGCAGCGGCAAAAAGTTCAAGAACTGCTGCGGCCAAGGCCGCTGATTTCATAACCCGTTCCTGTCGGACAGGTCGGACATGCCGCAACGCATCCGGCCTGTCCGACTTTTCCGACACTCTCCCCAATCCCTCGCACGATGAATAAATTCCACGGGCTCACACCATCCGAAGTCGAAGCCTCCCGCCGCAAGCACGGCACCAACGTGCTCACACCGCCCGCGCAGGAATCCCTCTGGCGTCAGTTCCTCGACAAGTTCAAAGACCCTCTGATCATAGTAATCTGTGTGGCCGGCGTGCTCAGCGTGGCCATCTCCGTCTACGAGTACTCCGCGGGAGCCGGCTACGAAGTGTTCTTCGAGCCGGTAGGCATCGTCATGGCCGTGGTGCTCGCCACAGGCCTGTCGTTCATCTTCGAGCTGCGCGCCAACCGCGCCTTCGCCGTGCTCAACCGCATCAACGACGACGAACCCGTGCGCGTGGTGCGCGACGGCGAGGTCACCGAAGTGCCGCGACGCGACATCGTCGTGGGCGACATCGTGCTCCTCGGCGCCGGCGACGAAGTGCCCGCCGACGCCACCCTTGTGGAAAGCACGCAGCTGACGGTCGACGAATCCTCCCTCACCGGCGAGCCCCTCTGCGCCAAGAGCGCCGACCCGGCCGAGGCCGATCCCGAGGCCACCTACGCCAGCGACCGTGTGCTGCGCGGCACCAAGGTGATGGAAGGCCACGGCACCGCGCGCGTCAGCGCCGTCGGCGACGCCACCGAGAACGGCCTCACCATGCAGGCCACCCACATCGACAACAGCGTGGAGACTCCCCTCGACGGGCAGCTGCGCCGCCTGAGCCGCTTCATCAGCATCGTCAGCTACATCATCGCCGGCATCGTCATCGCCGGCCGCCTGTTCATGTTCTTCCACTCCGGGGCCGGCACCGACGCCGACTGGACACGCATCGTGACCTTCTCGCTGCAGACGCTCATGCTGGCCGTGGCCCTCGTGTGCGTCTCCATCCCCGAGGGGCTGCCCATGGCCGTCACGCTCAGTCTCGCCTACAGCATGCGGCGCATGCTGCGCTCCAACAATCTGGTGCGCCGCCTGCACGCCTGCGAGACCATGGGCGCCGCCACCGTCATCTGCACCGACAAGACGGGCACGCTCACCCAGAACCGCATGCAGATGGACACCGCGCGCTTCTTCGTGCCCGCAGCCGATGCCGCCACGGGCGTGGCCGTCAACTGCACGGCCGAGCTCGACACTTCCGACGCCGCACATCCCGTGGCTGTGGGCAACCCCACCGAGGGCGCGCTGCTGCTGTGGCTCGCCTCGCAGGGCTTCGACTACCGCGCCCTCAGAGACAGCGTGAGCGTGGTGGCCGAGCTGCCGTTCTCGACCGAGCGCAAGTACATGGCCACGACCGTCGACGGCGCCGACGGCCGCAGGCTCTATGTGAAGGGCGCTCCCGAGATAGTGACCGCCATGTGCGTGCGCACCGCCGACGGCCGTCCCCCGGAAGCCGTGGGCGAGGAGCTCCGCTCCATGCAGGCCCGGGGCCTGCGCACGCTCGCTTTCGCCGAGGCCCGCCCGGCCGCGGGCACCACCGGCATAGGACCAGACGGCGTGGACGCCTGCGAGCCGGTGCTCACCGGCATCGCCGGCATCGCCGACCCCGTGCGCACCGACGTGGCCGCCGCCATCGAGGAGTGCCGCGGCGCCGGCATAGAGGTGAAGATGGTGACGGGCGACACTCCGGTGATAGCGCGCGAAATCGGACGCCGCGCCGGCCTGTGGCGCGACGACGAGGAGACGGAGGGCTCGGTCGTGACCGGGCCGGAATTCGAGGCCATCCCCGACGATGAGCTGCCCGGACGCGCCCGGGGAATCAAAATCATAGCCCGCGCGCGTCCGCTCGACAAGAAACGCCTCGTGCAGACACTGCAGAGCCTCGGCGAGGTGGTGGCCGTGACGGGCGACGGCACCAACGACGCCCCCGCGCTGAAGGCCGCGCATGTGGGTCTGTCGATGGGCGACGGCACTGCCGTGGCCAAGGAAGCCTCGGACATCACCATCATCGACAATTCGTTCGCGTCGATAGCGCGGGCCGTGATGTGGGGCCGCTCGCTCTACCTCAACATCCAGCGTTTCATTCTGTTTCAGATGACGGTGAACGTGGCCGCGTGCCTCATCGTGATGGCCGGTGCGTTCATGGGCACGCAGTCGCCGCTGACTGTGACGCAGATGCTGTGGGTGAACCTCATCATGGACACGTTCGCCGCAATGGCGCTGGCCTCGCTGCCGCCGTCGGAGAGCGTGATGGCCGACAAGCCGCGATGCCGCGACGCGTTCATCATCACTCCGGCGATGTGGCGTTTCATCGTGGCGACGGGTCTGGTGTTTTTCGGCGTGCTGCTGGGGCTGCTCTACGTGTTCGAGCACGCCGACATCACCTCGCTGACGCAACTGACCCACCTGCACATCATCGGGCGCCACGCGCTGACGCCCTACGAGCAGACGCTTCTGTTCAACATCTTCGTGTTCATGCAGGTGTGGAATCTTTTCAACGCCCGCGCTTATGCGACGCACCGCTCGGCGCTGCATCTGGGACACTGTGCGGAGTTTCTTTTTATTCTCGGGCTGATTGTGACGGGCCAGGTGGTCATCATCAACTTCGGCGGCAGCTTCTTCAGCGTAACTCCCCTCAGCGCAAGCGATTGGCTGATTGTGGTGGCGGGCACGTCGCCGGTGTTGTGGGTCGGCGAGCTGTATCGTGCGATTGTTCCACGTGGAACAATCACCCATTAACAAGCTAAACACCAGTCGGATAATAAGTTAATCCACTTTTGCGCCTGTACGGGCGCAAAAGTGGATTTTTTGTTGCGGCGCAGAGGCGCCGGCTGTGTGTGTTTCATCTGTTTCACCCCGAAACAGATGAAACAGATGAAACAGATGAAACGTGTCAGTAGCGGATTTTGGTGACTACAGCGCCGCGGCGGCAGATGTAGATGCCGCCGGGCTGCGGCTCGGCTACGCGGAAGCCCTGGATGGTGTAGTACTCGACGGGTGCATCGGCATCGGTGGTGTCGATGGTGATTTCGTCGAGGCCGGTGGTCTTGGTCTCGCGTGTCACTACGATTTTTGCGCCGGGGGTGGTGGAGGGGAAGTAGAGTGTGTTCTCGTCGGCCATTGTGACGGCGTCGCGCGCGGTAGCGGTGCCGGCGCCTCCGGCGTAGATGTTGTAGGCTGATGCGAGACCGTTGAACTGCAGGCGCAGAGCCGAGCCGCTGTGGCTGACGACGGAGACTTCGTGGACTTCGCCGTTGCGCCAGTCGATGTCGACCGTGAAGCCTCCGATGGCGCGCAGGCCTGTGACGCTGCCGCTTGTCCAGTCCTGCGGGAGTGCGGGCAGGAGGTGGATGTGGCCGCAGACGCCGTCGGCGGTGACTTGGCCGCGGTAGCTCTGCATGAGCATCTCGGCGATGGCGGAGGTGAGTCCGGCGTTGCCTTCGATCTGGTGCATGTTGAGTGTGGTGCTGTTGAGGCTGAGCTGGAGGTGTTTTTCGCGCAGGGCGTTCTGAATGTGGCCGAGTGCGCCGTGGAGGCCGGCGTCGGTGGTGATGTCGGGCTGCAGGGCGCGTGCTCGCAGGTTGGCCCGCCATGCGTCGACCCATGTGGCAGCCTCACCGCCGTCGCCGTCGCCGCGCAGGTCGATGGAGCGTATGGAGGCTTCGAATGGTGCGGGGTCGGCGTCGAAGGGGCTGAGTTGGCCGAGCGGATAGAGGCACATGAGGTGGGAGAGGTGGCGGTGGCCGTCGGCTCCGGGTGTCATTCCGGCCCATTCCTCGATGGCCCCGTTGCTGACGTGGATGCCGTTGTCGAGGTCGAGGAAGATGTCGCGCATGGTGTCGATGTAGGGGTCGGCGGGGTTGAGGATTTCCGCTCCGGCGATGGTGTTGGCGAAGAGCTCGGTGACGAGCTGACGTGCGTGTACGGCGGTGTTGCCTCCGGATCCGTTCTCGGGCGACCAGCAGTCGGGGACAATCCAGCGTCCGGTGGCGGCATCGCGCACGAGCTTAGCTTCCCAGAAGCGGCATGCGTTCTCCATGACGGGGACTATGCGTGCGAGATAATCGGCGTCGAGGGTGTAGGCGTAGTGCTCCCAGAGGTGGTGGCAGAACCATGCGTTGGCCTCGGAGTACTGGCTGATGAATTCTTCGAGTGTGCCGAAGATGTTGTTGGCGTTGCCGAGGCACCATGCATCGGGATGGGCCTGCGGTGCGCGTGCGTGGGCGTAGCCGCGCCATTCGGGGCGCGCTGACATGGCGATGATATAGTCGAGGAACGGCATGTGGCAGTCGCCGAGGGCGGTGCTTTCGGCGGGCCAGTAGTTCATCTCGATGTTGAGGTCGGCGTGTATGTCGGAGTTCCAGTGGGGTCCGTTGCTCCAGATGCCCTGGAGGTTGCCCGGGAGCTGATTGCCCTGGCGGGACGAGCCAATCAGGGTGTAGCGTCCGTAGTTGAAGACCAGGGCTTCGAGCAGACGCCACTGCTCCTGCGAGAGGGAGCCGCTGCGGGCGCCGCCGACGAGCAGTTCGAGGGAGGTGCTGTTGGGGGCCATGTCGCCGAATGCGAGTGTGCAGCGGTCGTAGATGGCGCTGTGGTCGGCGACGTGCGTGTCGTAGAGCGCTTCGTAGCCCTTGGCGAGTGCGCGGTCGGCCTTGGCGCTTGCTTCGGCGAGGAGGTCGCGGCCGTTGTTGAAGTCGGGCGCGTCGATGTCGTAGCTTGAGGCGCATGCGACAATGACGAGGAGCCGCGTGGCGCCTGCGACGGTGATTTTGCTGCCGGAGGCGGTGACGGTGCCGTCGGTGTCCCAGACGGCGGAGAGGGTGTTGCTGACGCTTTCAAGAGCTTTGGTGGCGGTGTAGTGGCTGCCGTCGGTGCATGAGCCGAGCAGACCGTCGGAGAATTCGATTTCGTAGCCGCGCGGGTTCTGCGATGTGAGGTAGTGGACGAATACGTCGTCGGGGTTGCTGACGAAGGATTCGGAGGTTACGGGTGTGGCGCGGATGGTGTAGCATGACATGACGCCTTTGCTCATGTCGAGGGCGCTGATGTAGGTCTGTCCTCCCTGTTCGGAGCCGGCATCGCGTACGGCGAGGTAGCCGAGTTTCTCGTAGGCGCCGATGGTGCCGTTGGAGGCTGCTCCGTTGGAGGCGTTGTAGGCTGTGGGTGCGGTGCCTTTGAAGGAGGTCTTGTGGTTGAGGAGCATGTTGCCGAAGCGGTTGCCGTCGAGTGTGACGCCGAAGTCGCCGTTGCCGATGAGGAATACTTTCATGTCGTATTCGGGCGAAGCTTTTCCTCCCCAGTCGGGTTCGAGGACTTCGTAGAATATGGTGTTGGAGGGATGGTCGGCGGTGTAGCCGTTGCCGGTCCATGCGAGGAGGCTCTGCGGGAATGTGGAGGAGTAGCCGGGGACGGGGGTCGGGTCGGGGTTGACGGGCTTATCGCCTTCGTCGCCACCTTCTTCGCCTCCTTCGTCACCACCTTCTTCACCATCGTCGCCTCCGGGGGTCGGGTCGGGATTTGTGGCTGCTCCTTTTTTGCTAATGGTGAGGGTGCAGGTGTCGCCGGAGAAGCGGGCTTTTATTGTGATTTCTTCGTTGCTGAAATTGCCGGGTTTGAATCCGAGTTGGCCTGTGATGCCTGTGGTCATGACAAAGGTCTGCGGGAGGTCGTTAGTCGACGCTATGTATTGCTCTTGCGAGGGATTGTAGATGACACCGTCCCGCGCGACGGTGTAGAGATTCCAGTCTTTCAATGCTGTGGTGACGGAATACTCGTCGGGGGATGTTTCCGACTGCTCAAGCTGTAGTTCTTTCTGTGTGTTGTTCCAGCCGTTGACGAGCCAGACTTCGGCTTTTGCTGCGATGCAGGAAAGCGCGAGGATGGCTGCGAGCGTGAGGGGCCGCAACCAGGTTTTGTAGTTTTTCATGATAAATACCACTTCAAGGTAAGGTTAAGATACGGCAAATATAGGTATTTAAATTAAAAAATCAAAAATAATGTTGAATTATTTTGACATGAAGTGGTATTATTTTAGCAGGAGGTGGCGTGGAAAGGTGAGGAACAGGGTCTTATTTCGGGGGCCAGGAGGCGGGACGGTAGACGGGGTCGCGGCCTTGGCGGCGCTGGGCGGTGTAGTCGGCGAGGCAGTCGATGGCCTGCGGGGCGAGGAGGATGATGGCGAGCATGTTGCAGAGTGTCATGAGGGCCATGGTGATGTCGGCGAGTGCCCAAACGGTTTCGAGGGGGAGTATGGCGCCGATGAGCACGAGGGCTGTGGTGGCGAAACGCAGGGCGATGGTGAGGCGGCGGTCGTCGCGGATGAAGGCGAGGTTGGTCTCGCCGTAGTAGTAGTTGGCGATGATGCTCGTGAAGGCGAAGAGCATGACTGCGATGGCGACGAATGTGGCGGCCGAGGTGCCGACTTCGGTCTCGAGGGCGCTCTGGGTGAGTTCGATGCCTGTGATGCCTGTGTCGAAGACTCCGCTGCAGAGGATGATGAATGCGGTGGCGGTGCAGACGAGGAGGGTGTCGACGTAGACGCCGAGTGTCTGTACGAGACCTTGCTTGACGGGATGGCTGACGGATGCCGTGGCAGCAGCGTTGGGGGTGGAGCCTTCGCCCGCCTCGTTGCTGAAAAGGCCGCGTTTGACACCCATGACGACGGCTATGCCCATGCCGCCTCCGACGGCGGGTCCGATGCCGAAGGCGCTTGTGAAGATGAGGCTCATGACGTGGCCGAAGAGGTGGAAGCGTGTGACGACGACGTAGAGTGCGAGGAGGATGTAGAGGGCGGCCATGAGCGGGACTACGACCTGGTTGACGAGGGCGATGCGACGGACGCCTCCGCAGATGACGGCGAGGGTGAGCGCGGCCGTGGCGATGCCTGTGGCGAGCGGTGCGATGCCGAAGCTGCGCTGCAGGGCGAGGGCCATGGTGTTGGACTGGACGCTGTTGAAGGCGAATGCGAAGGTGAGGGTGATGAGCACGGCGAAGGTGACGGCCCACGCGCGGCTGTGGAGGCCTCGGCTGATGTAGTAGGCGGGACCTCCGCGGAAGGAGTGTGTGCCGCGGACTTTGTAGATCTGGGCGAGTGTGGACTCGATGAATGCGTTGGCGGAGCCGATGATGGCCACGACCCACATCCAGAATACGGCGCCGGGGCCGCCGATGGCGATGGCGATGGCTACGCCTGCGATGTTGCCAGTGCCGACGCGGCTGGCCAGGGACAGGGCGAATGCCTGGAAAGAGCTGACGCCGCGGCCTGCGATGCCGTGGCCGTGGCGGGTGCCTGAGGCCGCGAGAGCGCGGAACATGTCGGGGAGAAGGCGCAGCTGGACGCAGCGGGTGCGGATGGTGAACCACAGGCCGCCACCGATGAGGACTGCGATGAGGAGGTAGCTCCAAAGGAAGTTGTTGACGGCATCGATGACGGGCATGGCGGGGAGGATCAGTCTTTTGTGAGGTCGAGGACTACGTTGTCGTTGCCTTTGCTGAAGTACTGGCGGCGGAGGGGATTGGCCGTGGCGGCGTCTTCGCGGCGGCGGTTGCGGTAGATGTCGATGGCTGCGAAGATGGCTTCGCGCATGGAGCGGCATGAGGCTTTGCCCTGGCCGGCGATGTCGTAGCCTGTGCCGTGGTCGGGGGATGTGCGGACGTAGGGCAGACCTGCCGTGAAGTTGACGCCGGAGTCCATGGCGAGGGTCTTGAAGGGTGCGAGTCCCTGGTCGTGGTACATGGCGAGGATGCCGTCGAAGCGTCGGTAGAGTCCGCTGCCGAAGAATCCGTCGGCTGCGTAGGGGCCGAATGCGAGAATCTTGCCTGAGCGCGCGTCGTCGATGGCGGGGGCTATGATTTCTTTTTCCTCGTTGCCGAGGAGGCCTTCTTCGCCGGCATGGGGATTGAGGGACAGGACGGCGATGCGGGGGGCGTGGACGCCGAAGTCGCGGACGAGGGAGGCGCTGAACTGCCGGAGTTTGTCGAGGACAGCCTCGCGGGTGATGGCGGCGGGGACTTGCGAGAGGGGGAGGTGGGTGGTGACGAGCGCCACGCGGAGGGTGTCGGCGCAGAGGACCATGAGGGCGCGTGTGTCGGCCGCGGTGCCGTCGGCGAGTGCGGCCTGGAGGTACTCGGTGTGGCCGGGGAATCGGAATGTGTCGCTCTGTACGTTGTGCTTGTTGATGGGGGCTGTGACGAGGACGTCGATGGCGCCGCTGCGGAGGTCGGCGACGGCACGGTCGAGGGCTGCGAACGCGGCCTGGCCTGCGGCCGGGGTGGAAATGCCGGGCTCTACTTTGATGTCTTCGCCGACGACGTTGATGACGTTGATGACGCCGCCGCGCGCTTCGGCTGCGGATGCCGCCTGGTTGAGCTGCAGGGGCTGCATGTCGAGGGCTTTGCGGTAGAATGCGGCTATCTTGGCGGAGCCGTAGACTACGGGGGTGCAGAATTCAAGGACCGAGGGGTGGTCGAGGGCGCGGAGGATGACTTCGTAGCCGATGCCGTTTATGTCGCCGTGGGTGATGCCCACTTTTATTGTTTTTTCCATATGTGCGGTCGGGGCTGTGCCCGTGAGGTTTAAGGGTTTAGCGGGCTGTGGGCCCTGTTGGAGTTTTTTTTACGGCCGGAGCCGTCTATTTCTTTTTTCCGGCGAGCATGCCGCAGGCCGCGTCGATGTCTTCTCCGCGCGAGGCGCGGATGGTGGCAGTGACGCCTCGTTCGTTGAGGCGGTCGCGGAAGGCTTCCATGGCCGGCTGAGAGGATGGCCGGAGGGTGCCGTCGGGGAGGGCGTGGTAGCGGATGAGGTTGGCTCGCGCGGAGGTGCCGCGGAGGAGGCGTGCGAGGGCGTCGGCGTGGCGCATGTCGTCGTTGACGCCCTGCCACATGGTGTACTCGACGGAGAGGCGGCGCTGGTGGGCGAAGTCGTAGTCGCGCAGTGTCTCGATGACTTTTGCCAGGGGCCATGCCTTTTCGGCGGGCATGATGGCGGCGCGCTCGTCGGGGAACGGTGTGTGGACGCTGAGGGCAACGTGGACTTTGCTTTCGTCGAGGAGGCGACGGAGCGTCGGGAGGTAGCCTACGGTGCTGACGGTGATGCGCTTCGGGCTCCAGGCGAGGCCCCATGAGGCTGTGAGGACCTCGATGGCGGCGAGGACTGCGTCGAGGTTGTCGAGCGGCTCGCCCATGCCCATGAAGACGACATTGGTGAGCGTGTCGGACTCGGGAATCGAGAGAATCTGGTTGACAATCTGCGCAGCCGTGAGGTGGCCGTGGAATCCCTGGCGCCCCGTCATGCAGAAGGTGCATCCCATGCGGCATCCTGCCTGCGAGCTGACGCAGAGGGTGGCGCGGTCGCGGTCGGGGATGTAGACGGCTTCGATGTCGCGGCCGCCTGCACCGGGGAAGAGGTACTTGACGGTGCCGTCGGCGCTCACTGCCCGCGCTACGGGGTCCTGCCGCCCCACGCACCAACGCCCGGCGAGAGCTTCGCGCCCTCGGAGGCTGAGGTCGGTCATGGCGTCGATAGAGGCGACGCGCTTACCGTAGATCCAATGGGCGATCTGCTTGGCGGCGAAGGCGGGGAGGCGACATTCTGCGGCGATGTCGCGCAGCCGGAGCGGGCTGAGGCCTATGAGTGGTGTTTTTTTGTCGGCATCCATAGTGCAAATGTACTTGAAAATTCCGAGATGGGCAAAATTCTTAAGAAAATAAGGATTTCGAGGACGTGCAGCTTATGGCGCTTCTTTATAAAAAAAGGTGAAATGGAGAATGGATTTAGGAATTATTTTGTTATATTTGCGCGGCGAAAAGCCAACTTATCAACGTAAAAAAAGATTTAGCTTTTATTATTTAAATGAAAAGCCTTGTAGAAACACTGAAGGAGAGCTATTCGGCTACTCCTGCGCTTAAAGCGAATTTTAAGGATTTTGTCGCTGTGCTGGAAGATGTGAACCGCCGCCGTGCGGAAGCCGGCGAGGCGCCTGTGAGTGCGGAGGAGCTGCGGGACGCTTTCAGGGAAATCAATCCGCAGACGCGATTCGAACCTCAGTTCAAGCTGAATGACAGGACGTTTGAGGCTGTGCGCACCATCTACACGGTGGAGCTGCCTGCGCTGAGCGACGCTGAGCGAGCCGAGGCGCACGAACGGGTGAAGGAGATACTGGAACGGCGCATGGCGCCGACTACGGACGGCTATTATGCACTGGCGACGCTCGGCGAGGCTCTGCGTGCGGACGGCTTTGACAGCCGCGCCTACGGCGGCCGCGGCGTGAAGCAGCTGCTGATAGACGCTTTTCCGGAGGATGCGGCGGAGGCCGAGTATGACGAGGCACATTCGCCTCACCATTTCATCCGTCTTGACTCGCTGGAGCCCTACGGGGAGCCTGCGCCGACGCGCGACGAGCGTGTGGCGCGCGTGGCGGGCCGGCCTCATGACATCGATATCGTGGACCTGCGGCGGCGGTTTGAGTTCATACTGACGTCGACGGTGCCTGCGCCTGACGGCTGGTATGAGCTTGTGAAGATCACGCCTGCGCTGAAGGCGCGCGGCTTTGACTTCCGCGCCATGGGCTTCTACAAGCTGAAGGATCTGCTGAAGGCTCTGTACGGCACGGCGCTCGAAATAGAAGAGCGCGGCGACGCGGAGCACCCGAACAAGAAATTCATGCGGCTGCCGGACGACGACCAGCTGCATCTGCTGCCGACGGAGCTGGCTGCCGACCGCCGCGAGAGCGACGACGAGACGTGGGCGCCCGCACGGACTCCGGCTGTCCGCCCGCAGCCGCGACAGGCGGCCGACGGGCATGTGAAGACGGCGCTTGAGAAGCTGCTGGACTTTGCTTTCTTTCCTGCGCCAGCAGGAAGAAACGGCCTTGACTTGGCGCTGGGACATCTGGCTGCGACGGCGCGTCCCGAGCGCTGGTACTACGGACGTATGGACCCGGGGACGTATCCTCTGCTGAAGAATTTCCTTACGATTACGTTCGAAAGGCTGCAGTATGAGGACAGCATCGGGGCCAACGACCCGCGCTATGAGCCTAAAATCCTGGTGGAAGGCCGCTTTGCGACGTTCAACACGGGATTGTGCGACCCTTACAGCGAACCGATATACGCTCTGTTCAAGCAGAACGAGCGTCTGAGCGACAGCCGCCCGTGGACGTTCATGGCTTTCGTGGGCAGCCGGGCGATGGGACAGTATGACATGACGGGCAAGTTCGGCGCAAGGCTGCCGCAGGCCGCGCACTACTACAACTCGACGGCGGAGCTGTCGTTTGACGTGCGCCGCGACATCACGGTGCCGAACCTGGACCACTATATAGACCACTGCAACAGGCTGCCGTTTGACTTTCTGCGCTATTTCGGTCCGCAGAATTTCAACTACGACCGTCCGCGCACGCGGGATTTCTACGAGGAGCTGGCCGAGGCCATCAAGAACGACCCGATGGTGCTGGCGCGCATGCGCACGCAGATAGAGGGCGCGATAGACGACGCGAAGGGCATGCTGCGCTGGAACTACCGCCGCGCCATTCCTATCTACTACCCTAAGGCGAAGGCTATCTCGCTGCTGCTTCCGCTGATGCTGGGCAACGCCACGAAGCCTAATGTGGCTCTGGTGATGAGCCTGACGCCGAGCGGCGACTATGTGGCGACGACGATATACACGCTGGGCATGGCCTACGCCGGGGCCCGCCTGCTGTGTGGACCGGAGAACGACTGGCTGAAGATCGGCGATGTGTTCGGCCCGATTTTCTGATTCGGACGAGCAGCCAGGAGAATCAGGAAAGGACGCAGGGTTTTTCAGCTGTTCCGGAACCTGCGGGGGACGCAGGGTGTTTTTATCATTGAAGGGGGCGGCGACGTGCGCGTCGCCGCTCTGCGTGTTCATATACGTTTTTAAACAATCTCTTAATTGGTGAGATATGGCGATGCACAGGAAGTCGGCTGAGCTGATGGAGAAAATATCGATATTGCCGGACACGCCCGGCGTGTACACATACTATGATGCCGAGGGTACGGTGATCTATGTGGGCAAGGCGAAGAATCTGAAGCGGCGTGTGTCGAGCTATTTCAACCGCACGCACGAGTGCACGCGGACGAATCTGCTGGTGCGTGCCATAGCCGACATGAGCTATATCGTGGTGCCGACGGAGCAGGATGCGCTTGATCTTGAGAACTCGATGATCAAGGAGTACAAGCCGCGCTACAATGTGCTGCTGAAGGACGACAAGTCGTATCCGTGGATTGTGGTGACGAACGAGCTGTATCCGCGTGTGTTTCTGACGCGTCAGCTTGTGCGAGACGGGTCGAAGTATTTCGGTCCGTACGCGAACACGGGGGTGGCGCACACGGTGATAGAGCTGATAAGGGAGCTGTATCCGATACGCACCTGCCGGCTGCCCATCACGGAGGATTATCTGGCTCGCGGGGCGGGGCATCTGTGTCTGCAATACCACATAAAGCGCTGCAAGGGCTGCTGCACGGGGGCGATTGACGCGGAGACTTACGGGGAGTACATCCGCAACATCAAGCAGATTCTGCGCGGCAACACGGGGGAGCTGGCGGAGTATCTGATGGGGGAGATGACGCGGCTGGCCGGGGAGCTGCGCTTTGAGGAGGCCCAGGAGCTTAAGCTGAAGTATCAGCTGCTGCAGAACTACCGGTCGAGGAGTGTGATCGTGAGCCAGACTATCACTGATATAGATGTGTTCGGCATCGATGATGACGGGACTGCCGAGCGGGATGTATATATCAATTATATGCATGTGAGGCGGGGCGCGGTGGTGCGCAGTGTGACGCTGCGCTACCGGCGCAGTCTTGACGAGAGTGCGGCGCAGCTGCTGGCTTATGCGATGGACGAGATCAAGCGCCGGCTCGGGGTGGTGTATGACGAGGTGGTGGTGCCGCTGACGCCTGAGGTGGAGATGCCGGAGGTGACGTTCAGCATCCCGCGCAGGGGCGACAAGGCGAAGCTGCTGGATGTGAGCGTGCGCAACGCGCGGCAGAACCGCATCGACGATCTGAAGCATATGGAGAAACGCAATCCGGAGGAGCGGCTGGAGCGGACTCTGGAGCGGATGAAGGCTGATTTCCGCCTGAGCGAGCTGCCGCGGCACATTGAGTGTTTCGACAACTCGAACATCCAGGGCAGCGACCCTGTGGCGTCGTGCGTGGTGTTCCGCAACGCCAAGCCGTCGAAGCGCGACTACCGTCATTTCAACATACGGACGGTGGTGGGGCCGGATGATTTCGCGAGCATGCGTGAGGTGCTGACGCGGCGCTATTCGCGGATGATGGCCGAGGGGGAGAGTCTGCCGCAGCTGGTGGTGGTGGACGGCGGCAAGGGGCAGCTGAGCTCGGCCGTGGAGGCTCTTGATGAGCTGGGGCTGCGCGGCACGATTGCCGTGGTGGGCATCGCCAAGCGCCTGGAGGAGATTTATTTTCCGGGGGACAGTGTGCCGCTGTATATCGACAAGAACAGCGAGAGCCTGCGCGTCGTGCAGCATCTTCGCGACGAGGCGCACCGCTTCGGCATCACTCATCACCGCAACCGACGGAGCAAGAGCCAGATTTCGAGCGAGCTGGCTGCGATAAAGGGTATCGGTGAGGCTACGAGCACGGCGCTGCTGCGGCATTTCAAGAGCGCTAAGCGTGTGCGGGAGGCGAGCGAGGCTGAGATTGCGGCCATTGTGGGCCCTGCGAAGGCGCGGCTTGTGAAGGAGGGGCTGAACGGGGTGTAAACGAAAATTCGCACCGGCCGATGTGACTGATGCGAATTTCGAGCGTGACTCGCACAGGATTCAAACCTGTAACCTTCTGATCCGTAGTCAGATGCTCTATTCAGTTGAGCTAGCGAGCCAATGTAAGGCTATCTTGAAAAGTGGTGACTCGCACAGGATTCAAACCTGTAACCTTCTGATCCGTAGTCAGATGCTCTA
>CAMWNB010000046.1 GCA_947175495.1 uncultured Porphyromonadaceae bacterium
GGCGCGCGTGACGCCCTTCCCCGTCAGCTTCCGGCTCTTTTTCACCTTACACAGCCCAGCGCCCGCGCCGCGCGACCGCGCGTCCGGCCCCGACCTCGTCAAGAGGCGCCGCCAGCGGCCACAGACGCAGAGGCACAGGCTGACAATCACTAAGGTGGCAATAGCGCAAGGGTTCCACCTCTTCCCATTCCGAACAGAGAAGTTAAACCTTGCCACGCCGATGGTACTGCGAAAGTGGGAGAGTAGGTAACCGCCCCCTATCCAAGCCCCGGACCTCCGAAAGGAAGCCCGGGGCTTTTCTTATTTTTCCGCATACTCAAGCACAGTCGCACTCTCCACATTCACTCCGAACTCGCGTCCGCGTTGCACGATAGCTCGCGCCAGCTTCGGCTTCAGTTCCTCGGGACAGTAGCGGAAGTAAGCCTCGGCCGCGCGCACATGCGCGGCGTCGGTCAGCGGATACTCGCGGCGCTCCGGCAGTCCGAATGCGCTGTCGGGCAATTCTTTCTTTTCTTCGTAGGAGAGACGGTCGTTCATAGTCGTAAGTCTTTTTGCCTATACAACGAAACCGCTGCCCGTTTGGTTGACTTGCCGAAAAAAAGCGCGACCCGCAACGGGGCCGCGCTTCTCTGATGAAATGGGATATTGTTTACTTCTTGCCGGCGAACGCAGCCTTGTAGCACACGGCTGCAAGAAGAGCGCCGACAACAGGACCAACAATCATGATCCACATATCGCCCATGCCATTGCCGAAGAGGGCGGGACCGAACGAGCGGGCGGGGTTCACAGAGCAGTTGTCAACGGGGATGCCCACGATGTTCACCAGGCCGAGAGCAAGGCCGATGGCCGCGCCGGCAAGGTTGCCTGCGCCGCGCTTGGCATCGGTGGCGCACAGAATCACAAAGATGAAGAAGAACGACAGCAGTCCCTCGGCCAGCAGTGCCATGCCGGTGGTTGCGCCGGGCTGCAGCACATTGGCTGCGAGGCTTGCGCCTGCGTCGGGGGTGGTGCCGCCGAAGTTATAGCCGGGAGCGAGACCCACGAAGGCTGCAAGCAGGCCCGCACCGATGGTGGCGCCGATGAGCTGGCTCACGATGTAGCCTGCACACTCGCCCGCTTTCATACGGCCGGTGAACAGCATAGCCAGCGACACTGCCGGATTCACATGGCAGCCTGAGATGTTGCCGATAGCATAGCAGAGGCCGAGAAGCACAAGGCCAAAGCAAAGACCGATGCCGAGCACGCCAATCGACGGGCCGGCCAGAACTGCGCTACCGCAGGCGAGGAGCACAAGGAACATTGTGCCGATGCCTTCTGCAAAATACTTTGTCATAGGATTGAGTTTTTGTGAGTGAAATATTATGAAAATTGAACAATTGTCGGTAATTTCGCGTCAAATATACATTTTATTATTTTATTCTGCAACTTTTTATGCCAACGTTCGTAAAATCAGCCGTAGAAAAGAAAAATCTCCCTATAGAAACGCATCCATGGCCCCCTTTTGTTCCCGAAGGTGCGCGACTTTTGATTATGGGAACGTTTCCTCCGTCGCCAAAGCGCTGGAGCATGGACTTTTATTATCCTAACCCTACCAACGATTTCTGGCGGATAGCCGGACTGGTGTTCCTTGGCGATTCTATGGCGCTCTACGATGCTGCCGCCAGACGTTTCCGCCTTGACGATGTGAAGGCGCTCATGACCGAGCATCACATTGCCATGAGCGATACCTGCCACCGCATACGCCGCCTGCAGGGCAATGCTTCCGACAAGTTTCTTGAGGTCGTGGAACCTGTGCATCTCGAAAATCTGCTCGCCCGCATGCCCCACTGCAACGACATTGCCACCACAGGCGAGAAGGCCGCTTCTGTGATGGCTGAACTCACTTGCAGCGAGCCGCCGCGGATGGGGGAATATGTGGAGTGCGAAGCCTTCGGCCGCCATCTGCGTGTGTGGCGTATGCCGTCCACTTCGCGGGCCTATCCGTTGCGTCTCGAGCTGAAGGCCGAGTACTACCGGAAACTGTGGGAGGCCAGCGGCTGCATGTAGTGTGTGTGACATGTCATAAACGATTCCGCCTTTTTGTGTGTTATAAAGTAAACATTTACAGCTATGCCCGGCCTGAAAGATATATGCTCCTCGCTCTTTGCCCGCTCGGCAGCCGCCGACACTCTGCCCCGCGGCGGCAAGCTGCTTGTGGCACAGCCATTCCTGGATGAGAATTATTTCAGCCGCTCGGTGGTGTCGTTGCTCGACTACGACCCGCAGGGGGGCGCGATGGGTGTGGTGCTCAACCATCCTTCGGTCTCGCGGCTTGCCGACCTTGTGGACGATTGCGACGTGCGGGCTGACGTGCCGGTGTATTGCGGCGGACCGCTTGCTCTCGACCGCCTGTTCTTTATGCACACGCTGGGCGCGGAACTTATTCCCGGCGCGCGTCCCTACATGCCGGGCATGTATGTGGGCGGCGACTTCGATGCCGTGCTCGATTATCTGAACAGTGGCTATGCTGTCGAAGGCCGCGTGCGTTTCTTCGTCGGCTACAGCGGATGGGACGAGGGGCAACTGGAGAGCGAGATAGCCGAAGGCACGTGGGCTCTGACGGAATCTCCGGCCGATGTGTCGGAGTTGCTCCAGGGGGCCGACGATGCTTTCTGGCATAGAGCGGTGCGCCTTCTCGGCGATGAATTCCGCTCGTGGCGTCTGGTGCCAAGAATGGTGTGTGCCAACTGACTGTCAGTGCGTTAGCTGATAAGAGCGAGAGTGTTGAACTATTTTAATTAAAAAATGTTATTAGATTAGTTGGCATTCTATAGAAAAATGCTTAAATTTGCAGCAGATTAGATGCCATGATTCAGCTATACTATAAAATGTCTAACAAAAATATAAGACTAACATGAACACTGAAACAATCGGAACAAATGCCGGTACCGTATGGACGGCTCTGAACACCGCAGATGCTCTCGGCATCAAACAGCTTAAGAAAATCACAAAGCTGAAAGACAAAGAAGTGTACGCAGCGCTCGGTTGGCTTGCCCGCGAAGGTAAAATCGAGATTGCCGCCGACCCCGCCGACGAGAAGGAATTCATCGTCTCCCTGCTTTAAATTATCCATGACAACGAGGAGGCTTCTGCTCTCCATTCTATAGATTTCAGCGCCGATTGCCCCACGGGCAGTCGGCGCTGTTGTGCTTTTTAACACTTCGGCTGTTATGTTTGCCTCATCCCGGTTGTATTAGAAGTGTATGGAAAAAGAACCGCTCACCGACACATTCTGCATGCTGCGCGACAAGCTCCACAGCGTAGCCGGCCGGCTGCTCAAGGACGAGATCGAGGCCGAAGACGCCGTGCAGGACACATTCTGCAATCTATGGGCTGCGGATTCGCCTGCGTCTGCCAACGAAGCGCGCTACAAGATGTTCGCTGTGCTGAAGAATGTGTGCATCAACAAACTGAGGCGGAAACGGCCGCAATCCGGGATAGAACTGCCCGAGATAGCAGTGGATCCGGCCGCCGACGTTGATCCGGATGGTCTGAGAAAAGAGCTGTTCGAGCACCTTACTCCGATGCAGAAAAAGGTTTTCAGCCTTTCGCTGGATGAGGATATGGAATACGAAGAGATAGCGGAAACGCTGGGTCTGAGCATAGAGGCTGTAAGGATGCACATGTGCCGTGCCCGCAAGATTCTCCGCGAACAATATAAAAAACTGGATAGATGAACCCTGACAAATATACATTCACCAAAGAAGAACTCGAAATCCTCTCGAGAGCTTACCTTGACTGCCGCCTCACGAAGCTACAGGAGAAGGAGCTGGAGATTGTGCTGCTGTCGTGCAGTTTTTCCTCTCCGGTGATCGACGAAGCCCGCGAGACTATGGCAGCCTCAACAACTCTTTCGTCGCCCGCGCCGCGTCGCCGGGTGAAGCCTTTTACGGCCGTAAGGTGGATGCGGTGGGGCGCAGCCGCTGCCTGCTTCTCTTTGGTGGCAACGTTCGCTGTGCGCATGAACCATGGCGCTCCTGCCTGTGCCGACAGTTCAATGGCTGTCGTGGTCTATGTGGACGGTCAGCGCCTCAGCGGTGAACAGGCCATGCGCAGAGCCATGGAGACGCAATCGAGCTGCATGGCCATGCTCGAAAAAACCGTCAGCAGCGCACGGGCCGTAGAAATGGAAAGTATGAAGATCCTTAACCAAACCATTGAATAAGCTATGAAACGTATTCTCGCCATCACACTCCTCCTCGTGTTCGCCGCCGGCGTATGCTTCGCCGCATCCCCCCGTCTTGCCTGTCAGCAGCTTCTTGAAAGAAAAGATATCCGCACCAAGGGACACGACGTGATTGTTGTCAACTCTCCCGGCAACTATTTCCGCAGCGTCGAAGCCGAAAGCGATGCAAAACTGCTCAAGGAAGTAAGGAAAGCATTTGAGCAGGACCGCAAGCTTGCTTTCAACTCCGTCGACCGTTTTGACGGCAGCGAGGAGCAGGAGTATTCCATTCTTAACGTCAAGCAGAACGGCTACGTTGTGAACATCGGCTTCTATTGGAACGATGAAACCGGGTATGTGCGACTGTTCATACAGGCCGACCCCGCAGCGTTCAAATAATTACAGTCACATCGCTGAACAACACTTGATTGCGGGCGCCGTCACGGCGCCCGCCGGCTACCTCACGCTAAATTATGAAACATATGCTTTTATTCACAACCCTCGCGCTCGCAGCGGCTGTGCCGTCGGCTGCACATGAGACGACCGACAGCACAGCTGCGGAGCAGCTCGGGGAAGTGGTGGTGGAGGCGCGCATGCAGCGCACATCGGCCACAGTGTCGACCTACATCCCCACCCGGATTCAGAAAAACGCGTCGCAGACGGGACCCGACCTGCTCAACCGCATGGGCCTGCCGCAGCTCGGCCTCGTGTCGGGCAACAATATCACCACCAATTCCGGACAGAGCGTGGCGCTATTTATCAACTATGTGCCGGCCTCGGAGCAGGACCTCAGCGGCATGCGCATGGAAGATGTCCGCAAAGTGGAGTATTACGACTATCCGCAGGACCCTCGCTTTCAGGGATGTGACCATGTGGTGAACTTCGTGATGCAGGCCTACGAGTACGGGGGCTACGTCAAGGCCTATGCAAATGAGTTTTTCCGTGTCAGTTCCGGACAGCTCAATCTCTACTCCAAGTTGCAGTACAAGAAGATGACCTACGACCTTGCTGTGGGTGGCTGGTATTGCGCCAACGACCATTTCAGCCAAAGCTCGGAGGAGACCTACCGCCTGCCGCAGCCCGACGGCACTGTAAAGGTGTTTGAGCGCGTTGCGGAGCCTACGGAGGCCTGCACGCGGCAACGCTCTCTGTGGCCTACGCTCAAGGCTACCTATGGTACCGAAAAGGTGACAATGGTGAACACCGTGGGAGGCAGTTTTTTTTTCTCGCCAAAGCAGAACACGTCAGGCACCATCCACTTCATCCCCGCCGACTATCCCTCGACCGAATACACCGACACGCGCGACACGCGCACCAACTCTGTGACATATTCAGGCTATTGGAATTTCATATTGCCTCACGGCAACAGCATTAATTTCAGCCCTTATTACTCTTACGCGCACACGCGGCAGAACACTATGTATGCCGAACGTGCGGGCGTGCCTTTCCGCAACGATGCCTCTGACGACACACACCGGGCCACGGCCGCGCTGCGCTTAGTGCACGATTTCGGCAAGGCCGGCAACATCACCGTCATCTGTAACGCTCAATACAACAGCAACCGCACGCGCTACTCCGGCACATCAGATGCCACCGACAGGCTGACAACGCTGCGTCTCGGCCCGGGGCTCTTTTACAATTATAAGAACGAGCGCTTCAACGGACTCGTGGGCGGAGGCTTCAACTACGACCTGTCGCGCTTCGGCGACACACGCGAGCGCTCCACCCAACCGTGGGTGGACGCATCGCTGCAATATTCGTTTAACGACAAAAACTCCGTGGGGCTGGAGTTTCACCACGCCACATGGACCGCAGCATCGTCGGACCGCAGCACGGCCGTGGTTCAATCCAATCCATTGTTCAGCTACACGGGCAACCCCGATCTACGGCCTTACAAGAGTTTTGATGTGAG
Source organism: uncultured Porphyromonadaceae bacterium (assembly GCA_947175495.1). Taxonomy (GTDB): domain Bacteria; phylum Bacteroidota; class Bacteroidia; order Bacteroidales; family Muribaculaceae; genus CAG-873. Next base: position 6,117 of record CAMWNB010000046.1, read on the forward strand.
TGCGCGATATGTGTGGATGCCGAGCAACGGCTGGAGTGTGTCGGCATTCGGCAGCGGCTGGATGCTCAAGGACCGCTATGCCTATGTCTACGAGGCGTCGGCCTCAGGCGTGCTGCGCACCATCAGTCAGAACGTAGGCGGCTACTCGCAGTGGCGCTACGGCATGAACGCCACGGCACGTCTGCTCGACCGCAAGCTGATGCTGAACGCGCAGGTATCGCACCGCATTGTGCACGACGGAGCGCCTTTCGGATGGACGCGGCAAGGACTGATGTGGTACGCGCAGGCGTTCTACTATCTCGGCGGATGGAATTTCGGAGTGCAGTACCAGTCGCGTCAAGCGGGCAGCAACGGCAGCATGACGGGCGTATGGTCGATAGAGAGAAGCGCATATGCAGCAATCGCAGGGTGGGGCAATTCGTCGTGGAGCATAGAAAGCCGGATCACCAATCCTTTCCGCCGCAGCCGCCGCACAAGTTCGTCCGTGATGACAAGCGCGGACTACGACGTGCGCCGGACAAACTACAATCATGGCTGCTTCATCATCGTGTCGGGGTCGTACACTTTCGGCTACGGAAAGAAGGTGCAACGCGGCAACGAAGCCACGCAGCAGGCCGGCGCAGCCTCCGGCATCCTGAAATAGCAGTCAGTGCGCGACCTCGATTGTGAGCACGCGTCGCGTCTCGTCGCGGAATCGGCGGCTGAAGTCAATGTAGGCCCATGCGCGTCCGTCGGCATCGGTGAACGGCACCGGATCTATCACCCGGCGCTCGTGCGAGCCATCGGAATAGGTGACGTCGGCCCGGGCTTCAAATATTCCGACAAAGGGAGCCGCGCATCCGGGCGTCGCCACCACGCAACCGTTGATGTAGCGCAAACCGCTGTCCGGGGCGGTTTCCGGCGCGTCGCCTACCTTGCATCCCAGCAGGGCCGACGGCAACAAGCGCAAGGGCTTGCCGTCACAGTAGTAGCTGCCGAAGAAATGGCGGGCGTACAGGCCGCGAAACTGGCGGGCGGGCACGCGGAAGCCGGCAAGAGCCTGCTGCATAAGGGGCATCTTTACGGGGTCGTAATAGATGCAGTCGCGGCCGGCGAGCATCACTCGCCGTTCCACTTCGCGGAACTCACGCAGATGTATTGCCATCCAATAGACCGACAGCGAGAGAGAGGCTATGGTGAGAACCGCCGCACTCCAGGCGATGGTGCGTTTAAGCCATGCCGATGCTTTCCAGGGCAATGCCGGGAGGCATACGAGCATGCAAAGGCAGCCGAAGAATTGAGGCGCCCATGTGCCGCGGCCCACCCCAGTGCACAGAAGAACGGCATATGCCGAAGCCGCGGCCGACAGAAGCAGCACTGCGAGCGTGCGCCGCTGTCGGTCGAGATGTCTCCATGCAAGCGGAACAGCGACAGCTGAAGCATAGACCATGAAGGTGAGGCACGCGTGCAATGGCTTTAATTCCACGGTCATGTCGCGGACTGCCATGCCGTCGGCCCGCATCCAGATGCCCGGGAATACAAAATTCAGAAATGTGCCGCCGACAAAAGCAAGAGCGAGCGCAAGGCGCGGCCGAGTGACGGCATCGTGGCGCAACAACAGGACGGCGAGGAAGCCGCAGCACACGGCCACTCCGAACTGCTCGTGCAGCCAGCCGGCACACGCGGCTGCCATAAGCGTCCACCACCGCACGCGGCACAGAGGCGTCGCGAACATCTCGTAGAGCACAAAGATGATGAGCGCCGACGGCCACAGATAGTTGACGCTGAAGTCCAGAATAATGATGCCTTCAAACCAAGGCAGGGCAAATACCCACATAACGGCCCACACCACACACCACAGCGAACGCCCGGGCAGGCGCGCCAGGCGGCTGCCATACTCCAGGGCGACATAGGTGACGAAGGCCTGCGCCAAGCCGAACACCCAACGTGGAAACAGACACAGAAACACCGTAGCAAGCACGTTGGACAGGCGGCCGACATCGTAGCTGAAGTGCTGCGTCACTTCCTCCCAGCCGAGAGCGAGTTTGTCCCATCCGACGGGGACGCCAAGCGAGCGGCCCATAAAGGTGAAGTCGTCCTGCATGGGCGGGCATAAGCATGAAAGCACTCCGTAGAGCGCGGCGATAATGACAAAGAGGAGTCTGCGTGGTGGCATGTCGAGCAGTGTTTTAAAAAGCGGACGCACTCCGAAGGGTGGGGTGCGTCCGTTTTTATGGAATTGTGCGGTAGAATCAGTAGACGAGTTCGAGGTCGTCGAGCCACATTGCGGAGCCGTTGCCGCCGGTAAAGTAGTCGCCGCCCTTGGATGCGGAAGCGGTGAGTACGATGTAGGTGGGAATGATGTCGGTGCGGCGATAGTCGAGGGGAATCGTGAACTCGATCATGCCGTCGCCGGCTGTGGCAGCGTTGTACTCCTGCTCGCCATAGGCTATGACGTTGGCGGCATCCTTCTCGAAGAGGTGCTTGTCTGCGGTGCGCACAACTACAGGCCATCCGGGATAGGAGGAGTCGCCCTGGGTGTCCTTGGAGCCGTCGAGCAGCGCGATGTACACGATGCCCTTGTCCATCTCGCCCTTCACATACTCGGCAGGAGCGCCTTTGCCCACGTGGGTGATGGCTACGGGACTATACTTGATATAGCCCTTGAGAGCAACGGGACGTCCGGCGAACGCGCGACCCCAGCCGAGTACGCCGTTGGTGCCACTGGTGGCAAGGTACTGACCGGCGAAGATGTTGCCTGCCGCGAACGCGCCGATAAGGCTGGTCGGGCCGACAAACTGCGAGGCCAGCTTGACGGAGTAATTGCCGCTGTGCTTGACGGTCTCGTCGGGGAGCGTCACGTTCTTGTTCATGGTGGCGGAACCCTGGTTGCCGCAGTCCCAGAACATTTCGGAAGCGTTGTTGCAGATGAGGTAGTACCTGTTGGAGGTGGTGTCCCACTCCTCGAAACCTGCGTTGGGCAGCTGAGGAGCCCCGGCCGTGGTGAACGACTGCACGTCCGGGCTGATGAATTCGGAGCCGTCGGGCAGCTTGCAGCTGAGGGTGTACTCGTAGGCGGTGGCGGGCTCAAGGCCAGTGAGCTCGAGGTAGCAGGTGGCGGCGCGCGACACCGATGTGGGAGCGGCCTGCGTCCATGCCTGCGTGCCAACGGCGCGATAGTTGAACATTACGTCGGTGGCGTCGTCCTGCACGAGGATGCCGGCAAGCATCACTTTGGTGGCCCACACATCGGCGGCGGCGACTTCAACGGTCTTGACGGGGGCGCCGCCGATTTCCAGGGTGAACACCGCAGAGGCGCTCTTGCCGTTGGCATCGGTGGCGGCGATGTTGAAGATATAGGTGCCGTTCTCGAGCGCGTCGAGCAGTTCGGGCTCGAAGTTCAGTTTCATGTTGCTGATATCTTCGGCCTCGTCGTAGTTGTAGACATAGTTGACGCCGGCTGCGGAGAGGGCCGCGCGCACATCGTCGGTCACTCCGAGGAGCTCGAAATCGTTGCCTCCGAGATTGACCGAAGAGAGAAGATTGCTTTCAAGCACTACTGTCTTGAGGGAGGCAGAGGCTGTGATGAAAAGCGAGCGGCGTCCCACGTTGCCAGCTTCCTTGCCGAGCGGCTGGCTGATGTCGAAGCCGATTCCCTTGATCTGGGGAGCTACGGCGATTACGATTTCGTCCTCGACCTCGATTTCGGTGGGGTCCACCTCAACGGTGAGGTAGCCGCCGCCGATTTCCTCGGTCGTGGAGTTGTAGCGCACGTTGAGGACATATTCCGTGGCCGGCTGTGCATCGGGTACGGAGCCAGACTTGGTGAACTCGGAGCCGTCGGCCATAGTGCCGGAAAGCGTCCACTCAAGGTCCTTGTCGCGATTGTTCATCATGAAGTAGGCCTTGCGTGTGTCGTCGCCTTCGAAGGTGACGGTGCCGGCCTTGGTGCCTACTGTGAGGGTGTAGTCGGAGAGCACTTCGGCCACGCCGGTATCGTACTTGACGGAAGCCACGACGTTGGCAATCCTGCACACGAGGTCGACAGGCGTGGTCTTGCCGGCTTCAACAATGAAGTCGGTCTGTCCTTTGAAGCACTTGGCGTCGAAGGATGCGGCCACACTGTCGCCTGTCCAGGCCATGGCGGTGTAACGGCCGGAGAGCAGGCCGATGGAGGCGGGCACATGGTCGGCGCCGCTATAGTTGCGCACCACGCCCTTGTCGTTGGCTATCCAGAGGACGAGCTTCTCGTTGAGTTCCTCGCCGGTGATGGCGCGCGAAGCTACTTTGACGTCGCTGCGCACGCTGGTGGAAATCACCACCTTGCCCTCGCCGTCGCCATCGGCGCCGTAGTTCCAGGCGTCGTCGCAGCTGCTGAGCGCGAGTGTCGCGAGCGCTGCGGTTGCTATTGATATGAATTTCGTTTTCATACTTTATTCGTAGGTAGAGAAGGTGAGTGTCTGCGAGGCTGTGGCGCCGGCGTTGTCGGTAAGGGTGATTGTGAACTTGCTGATGGCGTCGGGATAGATGCACAGGAGCGACATGAAGCCGGAGATGTCGAAGGTGACGTCGTTCTTGCCGAGCACTTCCGCGCCGTTGGGCAGACCCAGGCCGGTAAGGCCTTCGGCGAGGTCGCCGGGATCGGCGAGGTCGAATTCGTTGAGGAGGCCAACGCTCTCGAGCACGTCGGGAGTGAGCGACTCGGATTCAATCTTCACCATGAGCCGTGCGATGGGTTTGTCGCTGTGAATAAGCACCACTGCCGGCGTCTTGCCTTCCTCTTCCGTGCCGAAGTCGGACGCCTTGTTGACGCCATCCGGGTTGATTTTGCCACAGTCGAAGCTGATGGTGGGGTCTTCGGGATTCTCGGACTGGTCGGGGTTGTCGGGGTCTTTGCCGTCGTCGGGGACGCCGGGTCCCCAGGGGTTCTCGGGGTGTGTGGGGTCGTCTTCGACAGTGATGTTGCCGTTGAGGTCTTCGTTCTCTACGTCCATGTCGACGGTGATGCCGGACGGGTCGATGACGCCTGTCTCCGGGTCGGGTTCCTGGTTGTTGCCCTTTACCTTGAATGTGATGATGCGGTGCTGGCCTGCGGCTACGTCGACAAGCGTGCGCTGGATGCGTTCGGCGTGTCCGGCCACGGTGCCGGAGAACGTGGCCACGAGGGTGGAGCTGCCGTCGACGGCGGCGAAGTAGCCGCTGCGGGTTTCGCCCGGCTTGAAGTCGAGCGCGCCTTCGTCGTTGGCAAGAACGTTGACCACGGCGTCGTCGCCGAGTTTGGCGAGGAGTTCGTCGTCGAACTTGATTGTCACCTTGATGCTCTCGAACTTGCAGAGCACTTCGCCGATGTGGGTGACTTGGCCTTCAGTGATGTCGAAAGTCTTGGCCCCATGGTAGTAGGGACGATCCCATTCGGCTTTCTGCACCTCATGGCTGCGGACGTCGACGGTGTAGCCGGTGGCCACCTTGAGGGTGATGATTTCGGGCATCTCGGCGTAGGGCCATTGCTCTACGACGGCGCCCTCGGAGTTGGTGATTGAGACGATGAATCCGCTGACGTCGACGCCTGCGCGGCTGCCCTCGGCGTGGAGCGCTGGGGCGTTGCGCATGACGTTCTCGGCCACCGATACGTCGACCGTCATCGATGTGAACGACAGCGTGCCTTCTGCGTCCTCGGCTCCGGGGATCCGGCAGTCGTCGTGGCAGGCGCCGAGGCCGAGAGCCAGGGCTGCGGCTGCTGCGAGCGACATTATGTTGAGTTTCATAACTATTGTGTCAGATTGATTGTGAAAGAATTAGTAGATAAGCTCGATGTCGTCGATGTAGAGCTGAGAGCCCTGGAACTTGCCGTCGCTCAGATTGCCGAAAGAGGGAACTGTGAACCATTTAGTGCTGCGTGTGTCCCATTCAGGATGGTTACTGGAAGCAAATTCCACATAGATTTTGGATGCTTTCGGAGAATCAGTGGTATATGTGAGAGGAACGGTTATCTGCGTATAGGCCGCTTCGTTGAGACTGTCGGCGGTACCGGTGGCTATCACATTGCCTGACGCATCTTTTATCCAGATTGTAGCACCGCCATAGTCTGCATCGTTCTTTTTTGCATACTTGTACCAAAATTTAAGTGCGGAAGGACGGGATGCGAAGTCAATGCCTTTTACCACCTGCTCCTCCAACTTGTCGTATTCAGATGGGCTGGTGCCGAGATAGAGAAGACCTTTGTTTATATATTTGGGGTTGCTGCTACTAATGGAGCCAACGGCACTGTTGCCAGCTCCCCAGCCTATAGTGCGAAGCTCTGCGGCATAGGAGCCGGAGTGTGCGTCGGTTGACCGGGCTGCACCCGAGCGGCTTACATATGCCGTGTTATGACGAGTGCCGCTTGTCATGGTGGTCATGTTGTTGTATGTGGCCCATCCTTCAACGGCCCAACGCTCCCAGTTGCTTTCGCTGGCAGTTATTTCCCATGTCTCCAGGTTGGAGTTGGGCAGTTGCGTGGCGGCTTCGGTGGTGATGGTGACGGGGCGGCTGGCGTGGTCGGCATCGTTGACGCGCACCAGGAGGGTCTTGCCCGAAGGCAGGCCGGTCACCTTGACACTGAGCTCGCCGGAACGTGCGGCGGAGGCGTGGATTTGGGCGGAGGCGGCGGTGTAGGTGGCGCCGCCGTCGGCGGAGTATTCGAAGGTCATGCCTTCGGCAGCTTCGCCTCCGGCCTTGACGATGGCGTAGGTGGCGAAAGTGTTGTTGTCGCTGGCCTCAAGGGTGACGTTGGGTTCGACCACGGGCACTTCGACTTCGGCCGAAGCAAGGCCGGTTTGGGCTACGGCGCGGAATGTGAGGGCCTTGTCGGCACGGGCGGGGAGCTGCAGGTTGACGGTGTAGGCGTCTTCGCCGGTGGCGGTGACGCTGTTCACTTCGACGGCGTCCCACGTGCCGCGCGCGTTCTTCGTCTGGAATGTGACGTTGCCGGCGAGGTCGGAACCGTTGTATGCCACATGGAGGTCGACGTTGTCGGCATCGTAGAGCAGCTGTTCGTGGCCTGTGATGTCGAGCACGAGTTTTACGACGCTGATGGTGAGTTCGACGGGTTCGGATGTCTTGGAGTAGCGGTCGGTGACGGTGAAGGAGAACTTCGAGTCGGTGGCTCCGGCGGCCGTCACGGTGAGGTGAGCGAGTACGTCGGTGAAGTCTACAACAGCCATTTTGTCGGGGTTCTTCCAGAGACCCATGGGCTTGAGGCCGAGGCTGCGGAGTGTGGCCTGGGTGGCAGCATCGGTGCCGATGAGGTCGATGTCGGCCGGCCATCCCTGCTGGCGCAGCGAGGCGCTCTCGGTGGTCATCTTTACGGAGGCAAGGCCGCCGCGTGCCACGATGTTGAGTGCGAGCTGCGCGTCGGCAGCGGCGCTCTCGACGTGGGTGATGACATCGCCGGAGGTGAAGCCTACGGTGGAGACTTCGGGCGCAGGCGCGCTGATGATGTCGTCGCTGAGGTCGATGTCGATTACCTTTTCCTCGGTGTCGTCGATGTAGGTGATGGTGAGCACGCCTTCGCCCACTTCGCCGTCGTTGAGGTCGACGGTGATGTTGTAGTGGTGGCGGGGCTGTGCGGTGAATGTGGCGGCCTGGAGCGTGGCGCTCGTGCCGTTGGGCTTGGTGATGTTGAGGCGGAGGGTGACGGAGCCGGGGGTGATATAGGCCGGGCGGGTCTCATCCTTGGCAAAGTTCACCTCAGTCTTGCCTGCGCTGCTTGAGACTGTGGCGTCCCAGTCGGCAAGATATGTCGTGAGAGCATCGGTGTAGCTGATGCTCACCATGGAGTTGGCGAGCGACGCTGTGATGTTGACAGGTGTCACCTGGTTTTCGCGCACGGTGAGAGCTGTGGTGCCGGAATAGTAGGGGGCGTCGAATCCTTCGGCACCCTCTGTTCCGTAGAATGCCTGCATGGTGTAGTCGCCTACTGAAAATTCTTCTTCGGTGTCGAAGTCCGCCAGACGTGCCCAAGTACGGTCAAGGCTGCCATCGGCTGCGGTAAGACGCAGGCTCAGATCGGCAGCCTCAATGGCTTTGGCGCTCGTCACAGCTCTGGAGCCGGTGGAGACGGAAGCATCGACATTCACTGCGGGAGCGATGCCGCCGGTGGTCGCGGACCATCCGCCGGGCAGTTTGCCGTCGTTGCAGCCTGCAAGCAGAGCGGCAGCGGCAAGTCCCAGTAACAATGATTGCTTCATAAATTTATGGATAAAAATTGGTATATTTTCATTAGCAAAATGTTGTACCTGCTGGATATAAGGTGCAAAATCGCAGCAAATTTAGCTTTTTTTATCCAAATAAGCAAATTAAAACGTGTGGCAGAGTGCTGAAACGGTTAAAAATAAGGACAAACTTCCAAACGGGGTCGTGATGGCGGGAGCACGCTCCGTGCAGTAAGAAAAACGAGGCAAAAGTGACAGAAGATTCATGCCCGAGCGGAGCAAAAATCTTCTGTCACTTTTGTCTCGTTGTCTTTTTTACAGCAGGGGGCTTATCCGCAGTGGAAGTGGCGTGTGACGAGGCGCTGCATGAGGTCTTCGTCGGCGAGTGCGGCGTGGGCCTCGGCGGGGTCGAAGCTGCGCAGGCGTGCCATGATGCCGTCGATCGCTCCGGCGGGGAATACGCCGCGTTCCTCGAAAATGCCGCGCACGGCCTGCAGGCAGTCGGCCGACTGGGAGCAGTCGACGGGCAGACTGGCCAGAGCTGCGAGACGGTCGGCGTTCTCGGCGCTGTGTATGTTTACGTCCACATAGGTGCGCTCGGCCACCTCGAGGGCGTCGGGCATCTCGAAGCCGTGGCGCGCGGCCACGGCCAAGGCCGCGAGGAGCTCGTAGACGTTGGCCGAGCAGTCGGCGCTGCGTATCTCGAAGGTCTGCTTCCGGGTGGCGTCGACGGTTCCGGCGTTTGAGCCTGGATTGGCCGCGGCACACATGTCGGCGTCGGCGGTCCAGCCCAGCGGCACGCGCACGAGCACGGATCGGTTGCGGTCGCCCCAGCACACGTTGGTGGGCGCCTCCTGATGGGGCACGAGGCGGAAGTAGCTGGTGGGATTGGTGTTGCCGAAGGCTGTGAGGGCGGGTGCCAGTGTCATGATGCCGGCGATGGCGCGGCGGGCGGTGTCGCTGAGGCGGCGGTCGGCGTCAAGCACCATGTTGCGGCCGTCGCGGGTGATGCGCATGTGAATGTGCAGGCCGGAACCGGCCTTGCCTGTGGTGATTTTGGGCGCAAATGTGACGTCGTGGCCAAGGCGCGCGGCGAGGTTGCGGATCACCCACTTGGCCAGCACGAGCTGGTCGGCTGCTTCTTCGGCATCGACGGGCAGGAATTCTATCTCGTTCTGCTCGTAGTTGAGGCCTCCGAGGGTGAAGTTGCCCACCTCGCTGTGGCCGTACTTGATGCGTCCGCCTGTGCGGGCAATGTAGCTCATACACAGCGTGCGGAAGTCGTTGTATTTGGCAAACGGACCGCTTTCGTGGTAGCCTTTCTGGTCGGTGGCCGGGAACTGGCCGGAGTCGGGAGAAATCACGTAGTACTCCAGCTCGCCCATGGCTTCGAATCGCATGCCCGTGACGCTCTCAAACTCCGTGCAGGCCTTGTGCAGCGTGTGCTCCGGCGAACTGTCGAGCGGCTTGCCGTCCTTGTCGAAGAACGAGCACAGCATCGTCACCGTCGGCAGCTCGGCGAAGGGGTCGACGAAAGCCGTGCGGAAGCGCGGCAGCACATACAGGTCGGAACTGCCTGCGCTGATGAAAGGAAAGAGCGACGAGCCGTCGACACGCTCGCCCAGCGAAAGTATGGTCTCCAGATAGTCGAGGTCGTTGATTACGAAATTGAGCGTCTTCAGACGCCCGTCGCCGGCGGGGTACATGAAGTTGACCATCTCGATGCCATGCTCGGTGATGAAGCGTATTATATCGTCTTTCGTAAACTCTTTGGCGGGCTTGCCGAGAGCCGCAACAATCTCGTTCTTGCAGAGAGCTATATGTTTGTCCATGATATGAAGTTAACCGTTAGGACTGCTAAATTAAACAATAAAAGAGTGACGGCAAGGATAATTAAATATCTTTAACAGCAAAATGCCATTATGATGCATGAGCGAAGGTTAATTGATGTTAAATGTGTTTGTGGCTGGCGATTATTCCGTATATTTGCAAACTATTAGCGGCCACACTGCGCCGCACGCAACGTGAAAACATGGGGATGACCGGTTTTGACAGCGTGTAGAGGTGGTGTGTAAGCGTGCAGAGCAATGATGGCTACGCTCTTTAATCAGGGACATCAGCAATTTCAAATGGCGAAAACAACTACGCTCTCGCTGCCTAATTGAAGTACAGTAGATTAGCTTTATCTCCGCAACAGTTGCAGAGACGAGACATCGCCCGGTTGCCCATTTTCCGAGGCTAACCGACCCGGCGGTGCAGGAATATCGGGAATAGGACGCCGCGAGCTCCGCAAGGCGTCCGAAGATTCAGGAGCTAAGGTGCCGGTTGGCGGTTCCATGCCTGCCGACACACGAAAACCAACTTGGAAATACGCACGTAGAAAGCACATTAGTTCCACGTTTGGACGAGGGTTCGAATCCCTCCATCTCCACTTAGCGGGTCGGACAGATTCCGGCCAACAAAAGTCTAAACAAGACTAAACCGCAGAATATCAATGTGTTCTGCGGTTTTTTTAGTGCCTAAAAATATCTACTCAGGACCGTCATCGGACAGAAAAAAGACCGCTACGGACGTTTATTCGTTACCAACTCGTTACCGCTTTTTCAAAAATCAAAAATGGTAACGGTAGGGTAACAATTAGTGCTGCAAAATTCCGTAATAGCCTGTTACCTCGACAACGACGAGGCAGGGCGAGCCGCCCTCGCAAGACTCCGCAGAGAGTTGGGCGACAAGGTAATGGATAAGTCCGCTCTCTATCCCGACCACAAGGAACTCAACGACTTCTTGTGCCAGCGAGAGCAGAGCCAAGCCAAAGGCTTGAGTTATGCCGAGC
>CAMWNB010000047.1 GCA_947175495.1 uncultured Porphyromonadaceae bacterium
ATTGTAGGACCGCGATGCGGCCCTTTCTGTCGGGGCGCGCGTTTTGTCCACAGGCTGCGCGGGCGCTGTGCGCCATGCTCACCTGTGGCTATTGGTGGGTGTGGCCGCGATGCGATCTGGTGCATGTGGGGTGAGGGCGTCGGCGACGTGGACGTCGCCGCTCCACTGGTGTGGCCGCGATGCGGCCCGCGGGCATGGGGGTGCAAATAAATTTGGATGGCGGGGGAGTTATGCGTATATTTGTGGCATGAAAGAGTTGAGATGTCCGCAATGTAAGCATGTGTTCACGGTTGATGAAGATGCTTTCAGATCGATAGCTGCGCAGGTGCGCAATGCTGCGTTTGATGATGAACTGGCGAAGCGCGAGCGTGAGTTGCGCGAACGGCTGCAGGCACAGCAGCTGGCGGAACGTGCGCGAGCGGAGCAGGCGATGGGGGTGGCAATGGCTGAGCGCGACCGCCGGATAGAGGCGCTGCTGGCAGAGCAGGCGCAGGCCGACGACCGCCGGCGCATCGCGGTGCTGGAGGAGCAGAACCGCATGCGCGATGCGCTGACGGGGAAGGATGCGGAGATAGCGGAGCTGCGCAACCGGGCGGCAAACGAGCGCAACGAGGCGATGCTGCGTGAGGCGGCGATGAAGGAGCAGCATGCTCTGGAGCTGCGCCAGAAGCAGGAGATGATCGACTACTACAAGGAGATGAAGGCGCGGATGTCGACGAAGATGATCGGCGAGTCGCTGGAGGCGCACTGCAGCAACGAGTTCAACCGCATACGGGCGACGGCCTACCCTAATGCTTATTTCGAGAAGGATAATGACGCGAGCGGCGGGTCGAAGGGAGATTTTATATTCCGCGACTACATAGACGGCACGGAGTATGTGTCGATAATGTTCGAGATGAAGAACGAGGCCGACACGACGGCGACGAAGCACCGCAACGAGGATTTTCTGGCGAAGCTGGACCGCGACCGCACGGCCAAGGGTTGTGAGTATGCCGTGCTGGTGTCGCTGCTGGAGGCCGACAATGAGCTTTACAATGAGGGCATCGTGGATGTGTCGTACCGCTATCCGCGGATGTTTGTGGTGAGGCCTCAGTTTTTCATGCCTATAATCGCGCTGCTGTCGCAGGCGTCGCGCAAGAGCGCGGACTATATCCGGCAGCTTGAGCTGGCGCGGCGGCAGAATGTGGACGTGACGGATTTCGAGGCCAAGCTGGATGCTTTCCGCGAGGGTTTCGCGCGCAATTATGATCTGGCGTCGAGGAAGTTTGCGACGGCAATCGATGAGATCGACCGTACGATCCAGCATCTGATGAAGGTGAAGGAGGCGCTGATAAGTTCGGAGAACAATCTGCGTCTGGCGAACGATAAGTCGCAGGCGCTGACGATAAAGCGGCTGACGCGCGGGAACCCGACGATGAAGGCTGCTTTTGAGGCGGCGCGTAAAAAAGAATGAGCCCATCTCCGCTTGGGGCGTGGATTTTGATTTTCGGGAAAGATTGGGTATTTTTGCGTTGCTATGAAGATGTATGCTGACGTGATATTGCCGGTGCCGCTGAATGCGGCGTTCACTTACGCGGTGCCTGAGGCTCTCGGCCGGGAGGTGCGCGCGGGGAGCCGTGTGCTGGTGCAGTTCGGCGCGCGCCATTATTATACGGGCATCGTGGAGTCGACACATCACAATCCGCCGCAGACCGGGGAGGCCAAGGAGATTGCGGCGCTGCTGGACGCGGAGCCTGCGGTGCGTCACCCGCAGCTGCGGTTCTGGCACTGGCTGGCCGACTATTACCTGTGCGGCATCGGAGACGTGATGAAGGCTGCGCTGCCTGCGGGGCTGAAGGTGGAGAGCGAGACACGGGTGGAGGCTGCGGCGGACGCCGACCCCACGGCCGTGGCGGCTCTCGCGGGAGCCGAGGCCGAGCTGCTGGGGCTGCTGCGGGAGAAGGGCAAGATGAGCCCGGGCGACATCCGGAAGGCGACAGGCCGCAACGCGGAGGCGACGATAGCCGGGCTTGTGGAGCGCGGGCTGGCGGTCGTCAGCGAGAATGTGAAGGAGCGGTATCGCTCGGTGAAACATTTCTATGTGGAGCACCGTCTGCCTCAAGGCGACCCTGCCGCAACGGCGCAGGCCTTCAAGCTGCTGAGCCGCTCGAAGGCTCAGGAGCGCATGTTCATGACCATCGTGGAGATGTGCCGCAAGAGCAACGCGGGGGTGGAGAAAGGTGCGCTGCTGGAGCGCTCGGGGGGAACGTGGGCGACGGTGAAACAGCTTGAGGCGAAAGGGCTTGTGAGCATAAGCGTGCGCGAAACAGGGCGTTTCAGCTTCGACGGGAGCCAGGGAGAGGCGGCGCTGCCTGTGCTGAGCGATGCGCAGGCGACGGCGCTCTCGGAGGTGCGCTCGGAGATGGGCGACCACGGGGTGGTGCTGCTGCACGGCGTGACGTCGAGCGGCAAGACGGAGATATACATGCACCTGATAGACGAGGCTCTGCGGCTGGGGCGCCAGGCCCTGATGCTGGTGCCGGAAATCGCGCTGACGACGCAGCTGACGCGCCGGCTTCAGCGGGTGTTCGGGCGGCGCGTCATCATCTATCATTCCAAATTCTCGGACAACGAGCGTGTGGACATCTGGCGCCACATGCTGCGCAGCAATGAGCCGTGTGTGGTGATCGGGGCGCGGTCGGCGGTGTTTCTGCCATTCGCGTCGCTGGGGCTGGTGATTGTGGACGAGGAGCATGAGCCGTCGTACAAACAATACGACCCGGCGCCCCGCTACAACGGGCGCGACGCGGCCATCGTGCTGGCCCAAATGCACGGGGCGAAGACGCTGCTGGGCAGCGCGACGCCTTCGGTGGAGACCTACTACAAGGCTGCCTGCAGCGGCAAATACGGGCTCGTGAGGCTGGCGCAGCGCTACTCGGAGGTGCAGCTGCCGGAGATAGTGGTGACCGACATGCGCCGCGAGCACGAGCGGAACGCTGTGGACGGCTCGTTAGCACACAGCACGATAGGGCTGGCGCGGCGCACTTTAGGCGAGGGGCGTCAGGTGATTTTCTTCCACAACAGGCGCGGCTTCTCGCCACGGGCGCGGTGCAAGCTGTGCAGCTATGTGCCCCGCTGCGAGCACTGCGATGTGGCGCTGACGTACCACCGGCGGATGGACGCGCTGGTGTGTCACTACTGCGGCGCCACCTACCCTATGCCACGAACGTGCCCGCAATGCGGCGAGCCGGCCATGGCTGTGGCGGGGTACGGCACGGAGCGCGTGGAGGACGCGATAGCGGAGGAATTCGCGGAGGCGCGGACGCTGCGCATGGACCTTGACACGACGCGTGCGCGCGACAGCTACGACCGCATAATCGACACGTTTTCGGCCCACAAGGCGGATATCCTGGTGGGGACGCAGATGGTGACGAAGGGTCTGGACTTCGGCGATGTGGGGATGGTGGCTGTGGTGAACGCCGACAATATAATCTATTACCCGGACTACCGCTCGGCGGAGCGCGCCTTCAACATGCTGGAGCAGGTGGCCGGGCGCGCGGGACGCCGCGGCGAGGCGGGGCGCGTGGTGGTGCAGACGTACGCGCCGGACCATCCTGTGATCGGCTTTGTGCGGACGCACGACTACGCGGGGTTCTTCGAGCATGAGATCGAGGAGCGGCGCGCGTACAACTACCCGCCGTTCACGCGCATGCTGTACGTCGTGCTGCGCCACCGCGACGAGCATGCTCTTGACGCGCAGGCGCGGGTGTACGCCGAGCGGCTGCGGACGCTGTTCGGCACACGCGTGGCGGGTCCGGAGCCTCCCGGGGTGGCCAGAATCCAGAACCTCTACATCCGGCGCATAATGCTGCGGGTGGAGACGGAGGCTTCGATGGCGAGGGTGAAAGAGATACTGCGGGGGCTGCAGGGCGAGCTAAACGCGGCGGGGGCCCTGCGCGGCACGATCGTGCACTACGACGTGGACCCCGCCTGATTCAGCGCAGCACACACTTGACGGCAACGGCTCCGCTGCGCAGCACATAGACGCCCGGGGAAAGAGCGGCGCGGGCTGCGGCGGGGGTGGCGAAGCTGCCGTGGCTTCGGCCCTGCATGTCGAAGGCTTCGACGGGGAGCATGGGGTCGAGGACGGGAGCGGAGGCGACGGCGTCGACGATGGCGCTCTCGCCGGGCACGGATGTGATGGCGACGGACTCCACACCAGCGGGGAGGGTGTAGGCGAGGAGGGTGCCGGAGTGGTCGGTCACGGTGGTCTGTCCGCTTTTCTTCACTGCCACTTTCCACGCGGCGACGGCGCGGCCCGCGGCGTCGAGCCCGCTGACGCGCAGGGTGCCTCCCTCGAAGTATTTGCCGTCGAACGAGCGTCCGCAGAGGTCTATGTCGTTGACGGTGAGGCGTACGTCGTCGGTGCGTCCGGCGTCGATGGTGACGGCGCGCGGGGTGCCGAGCTTGTAGTAGTCGGCGATGTGGGAGTAGAAGAATGCGGTGCGGTTGCGCACCCATGTTTTGGCGTTGTTGAATTCTTCGGTGTAGTTGGGCCACCACTCGTTGAAGAGCTTGCGGTGGTGGGGGTATTCGTCCTTAATCATGGCGTACATGCGGTCCATCTCGGCGATGGTAGAGGGTCCGTTCATGAAGTCGGCCATGTAGACGGCGCACATGTCGATGAACATGTCGTGGAACTCGGGGGTGTCCATGAGCCGGCGGAAGAGGCGTGTGTGCTCGTAGTTGTTGGCCCATGCGTGGTCGGGGTCGAAGTCGTGCCAGTAGAGCCAGTTGAATGTCTGATAGTTGTAGGGTGCGCCATAGAGTCCCATGCCGAAGTCGGTGTCCTTGGCGATCCATCGCCATCGTCCTCCCTCGGCGACGGGACGCCAGCAGACGATGTTGTTGCCGGGGAAGTCCTTGTTGTCGTAGAAGAGGTTCATAGCCATGAGGTTGGCGAACTCGCGGGTGTCCATCCACTGTTCGAATTCGGCGTAGGTGTGGCCTGTCTGCTCGTAGAAGGCTTTGAAGGCGTTGAAGTTGTCCCAGGTTCCGGCTTTGAGTTCCCACCAGTTTTCGAACATGTCGATGTCTTCCTCGCCGTCGTAGAAGGTGTAGATGTGGTCTTCGTTGGTGCGGGAGCGGATGTTGAGCATGCCTTTGTATTCGCCGTTGATCATGAAGATGGCGGGCTGCCATGGCTGCCAGTCGAGGTCGGTGTGGGAGCCCATCATCTTCTGAATGAGGGCGTCGCGGAAATAGAGGTAGTCGAAGTCGTTGCCTGCGTTGCGCAGCTCGATGGATTTCCAGTCGGTGAGCCCGGGGGCGTCGTCGGGGAAGAATTCATACTGGAAGCGCTTGGTGCCGAAGCGTTTGTTGGCGTAAACGACGAGCGACTTGAGAGCGTTGCCACGGGATGCGCCTCCTTTGACGCGGGTCTCGCACAGCTGATTGAGCACGGCGGGGCTGCCCGGCGCGGTGAAGAGTTCGAAGTTGACGGGGCGTCGCCAGTCGTAGCTGTAGTTGTGGATGTCGGGGTTGCTGTTGTATGTGCCTTCGACGTAGATGCCCATCTTGTCGTCGTAGAAATAGCCTGCGGGGCATACCATGGAGACGACGGGGAGGGTCATCTCGCGGGGGAAGAAGATGTAGCTCTGGGCGGTGCTGCGGGGCGAGAGCCATCCGTCGCAGAAGAGTTTGGCCCGCACGACGGTGGTCTTGCTGACGACGAAGCCGTTGACGCACTCGCGGCTGGCGAGGGTGGGTTCGGTGCCGTCGGTGGTGTAGCGTACGACGGTGCCTTGTGGTGCGCCTTCGGGCGCGGTGATGGAGAGCGTGAAGGTTTCGCTGCCGACGCGTCCGGGGACGCTGAATACGGGCTCGGGAAGGATGTCGCCGAGTGTGGTGCCGCAGTTGGCGGCGCCTGGGGTGGGCACGGCCTGGTAGCCCCATGAGCCGGCGGCGTCGGTGGTGCGTCCGTAGGCGATGTTGGGTGCGGGCTGTTTTTTCCACCCTTCAATCTTGTCGGCGATGTCGTTGCCTTTGAAGAGGTAGACGGCTCCGCCCTTGCCGGAGTCGAGGCGGAAGTGCGTGTGCATGCCGGTGGCGGCTTTGTCGCAGTAGACGACGGCATATGCGCCGGGGGCGATGGTGCGGGATGGAAGGCGGTAGGCTGCGGCGGGGTCGGGGTCGTCGTTCATGGCGTAGTCGGCGAGGTTGACGGCGGCGGTGCCTGCGTTGTAGAGCTCGACCCATGAGTCGGGGAACTCATTCAGGTCGTCCATGATGCAGTCGATGTTGGACTGCATGATTTCGTTTATTATGAGCTGTCCTGATGCTACGGGCGCAGAGGCCGCGGCGAGGGCGAGGAGGAGGGCTTGGGTGGTTTTCATGGTGAGGTAATGGTGTATGCTGTGTATGTGTGCAAAGATATTAAAACTTAGGGTAACGGCAAACGGCAGACGCAGTTATTTTGGGGGTAAACGAAAAAAACGCGGCTTGTGGCCGCGCTTTTTATAGGAATCGGTGTCCGTGTCAGGCGATGACGCCGTATTTGCGGAAGACTTTCTGAATTTTTTCGAGTGCTGTGGTGACCTGGTCCTTTGTGTGGGTGGCCATGAGGCTGAAGCGGATGAGGGTGTCGTGGGGGGCGACAGCGGGCGACACGACGGGGTTGACGAAGATGCCTTCTTCGAGGAGGTCGTGGGTGATGGCGAATGTCTTCATGTTGTCGCGCACGAAGAGGGGGATGATGGGCGTGGATGTGTTGCCGATCTCGCATCCCATGTTGCGGAAGCCGTCGAGGGCATAGTTGGTGATGTCCCAGAGGTGCTCCTGGCGCCAGGGTTCCTCGAGCATGATGTCGATGGCCTTGAGGGCTGCGGCGGTGCTGGCGGGTGTGATGCTGGCGGTGAAGATGTAGGAGCGTGAGTGGTGGCGGAGGAAATTGGTGATTTCCTTGTCGGTGGCGATGAAGCCTCCGAGGGATGCGAAGCTCTTGGAGAATGTGCCCATGATGAGGTCGACGTCTTTGGTGACTCCGAAGTGGTTGCATGTGCCACGGCCGCCTTCGCCGAAGACGCCGATGGAGTGGGCTTCGTCGACCATGACTGATGCGTCGTATTTCTTGGCGAGCTCCACGATTGCGGGCACGTTGGCGACGTCTCCTTCCATGGAGAACACGCCGTCGGTGACGATGAGTTTTACCTTGTCGGGCTCGCAACGCTGCAGCTGCTTCTCGAGGGACTCCATGTCGTTGTGCTTGTACTTGAGCGACTGGGCGAAGCTGAGACGGCGGCCTTCGATGATGGATGCGTGGTCCTGCTCGTCCCAGAGGATGTAGTCCTCACGGCCGCAGAGGGCGGAGACTACGCCGAGGTTGACGCCGAAGCCTGTGCTGTAGATCATTACGTCTTCCTTGCCGATGTACTCGGCGATGCGCTGTTCGAGCTGCTTGTGGAGGTCGAGCGTGCCGTTGAGGAAGGGGGAGCCTGCGCATCCTGTGCCGAACTTGCGGGTGGCCTCGATGGCTGCTTCCTTGATGCGGGGGTCGTTGACCAGGCCGGTGTAGCAGTTGCTACCGAACATGAGCACCTTCTTGCCGTTGATAATCACCTCGGTGTCCTGCTCGGAGGATATGGCGCGGAAATAGGGATATATGCCCGCGGCCTTAGCTTCCTGAGGTGCCGTATATTTAGAAAGTTTTGCCTGTAAAAGCTTCATGATATGGTTGGATTCTTTGATTATCTTAGTAATGATTGCAAAGTTAGCACTTTTCGCGCATTTTCGGGCACAAATTGCTAAAAAATACGAAAAAAGCGCGTCGCCATTGACATTTTTTAATACTTCGGAAGTATTTTTATGTTGAAAACATCGCTTCCCCGGTCCTGCACGATGCCTTGGGCGTCGAGAAGGTAGATGCCGGGGGTGAATTCGGGGGTGTAGAGGCCGGAGGCGTAGACGCCCTCGGTGTCGAATGCGGCGATGAAGCCGTCGGGGACTTCGGCTTGCGCTGCCGCCCACATGGAGGGGTCGCCTTCGGCGTAGACGGCGAGCACGCGCATGCCTGCGGGGACAAGGGCGGGGAGTGCCTCAAGGGCGTGGCGGCAGTCGGGACAGTCGGCGTCGAACAGCACGAGCAGGAGTGGCTCGCCGCGGAAGTCGGCAAGGCGCGCGTCGCTGCCGTCGGCAAGGCGCATGGCGAAGTCGGCGGCGGGCGCTCCGGGTGCGTTCATGGCCATTTCGGCGGCCATATAGGCTGCGCGCAGGCTGTCGGCTGCGGCGCTCTGCGCGCGGAGGGCGACGGCGGCAAGGAGCAGCGCGAACAGGAGAGCGAGGCGTCGCATCAGAACTTGCGGATGCCCATGACGTGGCGCACTTCGGCGAGGGTGGCGGCTGCGCGTTCGCGCGCGCGCTCGGCGCCTTGTGCGACTACGCGGCGCAGATAGTCGTCGTCGGCAAGGATGTCGTTGACGCGCTCGCGTATGGGGGTGGTGACGGCGAGGATGTCTTCGGCGAGCTGTTTTTTAAGGTCGCCGTAGCGGATGGAGCAGTCGGCGTAGGCGTCGCGGAAGTGCTTGACGACGTCGGGCGTGCTTGTGAGCTCGAGTAGGGTGAAGAGGTTGGCTACGGGCTCGGTCATGGGAGAGTCGGGCACTTTGGGGCCTTCGTCGGTGGTGGCGCGCATGACTTTCTTGCGGAGCACCTTGGGGTCGTCGACGAGATAGATGCAGTTGCCTTCGCTCTTGCCCATCTTGCCGCTTCCGTCGAGACCGGGGACTTTGACGGGCTTGCCTCCGAAGTCGAAGTTGTAGGGTTCGGGGAATATTTCCACTCCGTAGAAGGAGTTGAAGCGGCGCGCGAAGCGGCGTGTGAGCTCAAGGTGCTGTTCCTGGTCTTTGCCGACGGGGACTTTTGTGGCTTTCTGGATGAGGATGTCGACGGCCATGAGCGTGGGATATGTGAGGAGGCCTGCGTTGACGCGCTTGTTGGTGGCTGCTCCGATGATTTCTTTCTCGAAGGCTTCGTCGTCGTCGGCCTGGGATGCTGTGCCGATGCCGAGAGCTTTTCGTGCCTTGTCCTTGAATGAGGCTGTGCGCATGAGCTCGCCTATGCCTACGTGCATGTTGAGCAGGAGGTACATTTCGGCGATTTCGGGGACGTCGCTCTGTATGAAGATGGTGGATTTTTCGGGGTCGATGCCTGCCGCGAGGTATTCGGCCAGGATGTTTTTGACGTTGGCGTGGAGCTCGCGGGGGTCGGGGTTGGTGGTGAGGGCGTGGAGGTCGGCTATAAAGAAGTTGCAGTCGTAGTCGTCCTGCATACGCACGAATTTGCCGAGGGCTCCGTAGTAGTTGCCCAGATGGAGGTTGCCGGTGGAGCGGATGCCACTCAGCACGATTTCTTTCTTATCTGCCATTGTAATGCGTTTTTCTTTCTGAGCGCAAAGTTAAGCATTAATGCACAAAAATAAAAATCCAAATGCGGGGAGCTGCTGATTTGTTAAAAATGGTTTAGGAGGGCGGATGTCCGGGTTTCGTACGAAAAAAACGATTACTTTTGTTTTTGACTCCATGTCTTAATGCCTGTATCATATACCAAGAGTTTTTCCAATGGCCCCTACCCTACTTTCGAAGTGTCCGGCTGTGAGCATCATAATGCCGGTGTACAATGCCGAGAATTTTCTTCATGCCTCTGTGGGTTCGATTCTGCGACAGAGCAATGGCAACTTCGAGCTGATATGCTTCAACGACAAGTCGACCGACGGCAGCCTCGGGATTCTCAACGAGCTTGCTGCGGCGGCCAACATGGAAGGGGCGGAACGTATGCGTGTGATTGACTCGCCTGTGAACGTCAAGCAGGGCGGCGGGCGCAACAGGGCGCTGCGTGTGGCGCGCGGGGAATATGTGATGTTTGTGGACGCTGACGATGCGCTGCGGGAAGATGCTGTGGAGCGGTGTCTCGGCGTGGCGAAAAAGGAGGGGGCGGACATGGTGGTGTTTGACTATGTGCGCTTTACGTCGTCGGTCTGCAATCCCGGCGAACGTGTGTGCCAGCTTGGCGACGATGCGGCGGGTCTGCGCGGCGAGGAGCTGAGAAGGAGGTTGATGGGGAGGCAGACGCCGGTGTGGTCGGCAATGTACAGAAAGGCTCTTATCACTGATAACAATCTGTTTTTTCCCGAGAAGATTTTCTATGAGGACAATGCTGTGGCTCTCGCCATACAGCTTTCGGCTGTGAATCCTGTGAAAATCAACGATGCGCTGTATCTCTACCGCTTTGACAATTGCTCGGTGACGCGCTCGTCCAACAATTATCGTTTTTTCGACAGGCTGCGGTCGGCTGTGGCGCTGATGGAGAATCTGCGCCGTCTGGGGATTTATGAGAGGTACAAGGATGAGATTGATTTTGTTTTTATCAACCAGTACTATGTGCACAGTATCTTCGGATGCATATACCGCTTTGACCGTGTGCCGATGCTGCGCCACCGGTATATCTGCAGGACTATTGAAAGGTATGTGCCGGACTACCGCTCCAATGCGGCGTACAGGGCGCAGGGGGCGGGAATGCGTTTCAAGATCTGGACGCACGCGAGATTTCCGAGGCTGATAAAGATGCTGTCGGAGGCGAGCCGCCGCGTCAGAGGAGTTCGGAGAGGGAGCAGGTGATGTTGAGCATGAAGGTGGTGGCTCCGGTGTGGGGCTGCGAGAAGGCTGCGCCTATGGAGAAGCTGCGCACGTTGAAGCCTCCGCAGAGCGAGAAGCCGGACAAGAAGCTGCGGCTGTAGGTGCTCATGTCGGTGCGGGTCTTGTAGTTGTAGCCGAGGCCTATGTAGTAGTTGGGCGAGGCTATGATGTCGGCACCGAAGACGAGGTGTCGGAAAAGGTTGCTTTTGAAGCTGTCTTTGAGTTCGGGGTCGGTGGTTCCGTCGCCGGCGTCGAGGTAGGGCAGCCGCCATTTCGTGAGATTCCAGGCTGTGACGCTGAAGCGCACCGGGAATGTGCCGAAGCTCTGCGACCATCCGAGGCGGACGTCGACGGGAAGGCGGTCGTAGCTTTCGTTGAAGCGCTTTACCTGGCCGCCGAGGTTGGCTACGACGAGGGACAGGGAGAGGTCTCGCTCGTCGTCGTAGTAGTTGACGCCGATGTCGGTGCTGAGTGCGAATGCCGAATAGTCGGCATAGGAGCTGGCAAGGGCGCGCAACTGCACGCCTCCGCGCCATCGGCCTGCGATGTCGCGCGAGTATGTGGCGCCGAAGGCTACGTCTTTCGGCGAGAAACGGCCTACGATGGAGCCGTCGGGGAGTGCTTCGGTCATAGATCCGTAGCCGAAATAGCTTACGGCTGCGCTCCACGCGCCGTGGTCGCCGGCGGAATGGGCATAGCGTATGCCGGCGAAGTTGCTTCCGCCGATGTAGTGCATGTAGTTGATGCCTATCTGGTTGGTCATCTCGGGGCCGAGGAGCGCCGGATTCTGGTCGGTGCTCATGAGGTCGTCGTCGACGAGGGATATGTTGACTCCTCCGAGGCCGTAGATTTTCGAGGAAGAGGTGACGTTGAGGAAGCTGTAGGCCGACGAGCCGTCCTGCGCTGCCGCGCCAAACGCCGCAACGCACACAGCCCACGCCGCTATGGCGCACTTTCTTATCATATGGAACAAATGCATTCGCACTCTAAAAAAACGCGATTGCGCCGCTTTTATTGCCAAGGGGCGGAAATTTCCTCATGCCATGGCAAGACCTACTATCACTCCGAACAGACATGCCGGCAAGAGCATGAATAAGACCGACAGGACAATCATGGCCAACACTTTTGCGAGTGTCCTGCACAAACCGGGCTGGGGGAATGCCTTTATCATCACAATTGCTCCTATTACGCACGCATAGGCTGCTGAGGCCAGCGAGTCGAGCGCGGGATATATGAGACACAGCGGATAGAGGAGTATCGAGGCTGCGAGCACTGCGTCGGACATATATATCATGGCCGCTATGTACTCGGCTATGTTGAAGCGTCGGGCGCCGCTGCGCCTGTAGACTACTCTCGCTGCCAACACGCATGGCAGGAACATGGTGAGGCTCTGTGCTATCCATGAGCCGAAATACAGGCGGGCGAGGTGGTTGACAGTGCCGGCACCGGGTATTTCGGGAGGCAACAGCTCTTTCGACATTACTTCCTCCATCATGCTTTCGTCGAGGATTCCGTCGACAAGCGATGCTATCAGGCACAGCACCAAAAGCATCTGCACAGGCGCGACATAACGCACGCGATGGCCGCGGAGGTAATCGCGTATCACACGCCAGGGGCTTGCCAACAGCATGCCTGCGGTGTAGAGAAAACCGCGGTTGATGCGTGTCAGGCCGGCGCAGAGATCCATGAAGAATGCGCGGGGCATGAGACGATCTGCCGAACGGTGCTGCCCGCAGCTGTGGCAATAGGCGCCGATGTATTCCGTGCCGCAGTTCAGGCAGAGTTTTGGGTCTTGTGTGTGGTGGTCTGTAGTCATGGTTGCAAAATTAGCAATAAAAAACGATTGCGCAAAAAACATAGCGTCCCCGGCCGTCGAGCGGCCGGGGACGCCATATGTGTAGCCCTGGAGGGTTTATTCTGCAGCTTCGGTTGCAGGAGCCTCTACGGCAGGAGCTTCGGCTGCGGGAGCCTCGGCTTTTTTGCCGCGGGAGCGACGGGTCTTCTTGCCCTTGCCTGCTGCGGCGCTGTCCTTGAGCATTGCTTCGTTGTAGTCAACGAGCTCAATGAAGCACATCTTGGCGTTGTCGCCGAGACGGTTGCCGGTCTTGAGGATGCGGGTGTATCCACCGGGACGGTTGGCAATCTTGGGACCTACTTCCTTGAAGAGTTCCTTGACTGCTTCCTTGTTGTTGAGATGGCTGAATACCAGACGCCAGTTCTGCATGTTGTACTCTTTGCCACGGTTGAGCAGGGGCTCGGCGTAGATGCGGAGAGCCTTGGCCTTGGCGAGCGTGGTGAAAATCCGCTTGTGGAGAATCAACGACGCCGTCATGTTGGACAGCATCGCACTGCGGTGGGAGTGCGTGCGGCCGAGGTGGTTGAATTTCTTATTGTGTCTCATCGTAGTGTTTACTCTTTGTCTAATTTATATTTGGAGATATCCATCCCGAACGACAGTCCGAGGCTGGTGAGGAGCTCTTCGAGCTCTGTCAGCGACTTCTTGCCGAAGTTGCGGAACTTGAGCAGGTCGTTCTTGTTGAAGACCACAAGTTCGGCGAGCGTCTCGACCTCGGCGCTCTTGAGGCAGTTGAGGGCGCGTACGCTGAGGTCCATGTCGACGAGCTTGCTCTTGAGCAGCTGTCGCATGTGGAGCACTTCTTCATCGAACTCCTCGTTCTCGACGTTTTCGCTGACTTCCAGTGTGATCTTCTCGTCGGAGAAGAGCATGAAGTGGTAAATCAGGATTTTGGCGGCTTCTTTGAGAGCGTCCTTGGGGAGGATGGAGCCGTCGGTTGTGATTTCGAGAGTGAGCTTGTCGTAGTCGGTCTTCTGGTCTACACGGAAGTTCTCAACGGTGTATTTGACGTTTTTGATGGGCGTGTAGATGGAGTCGATTGCTATCTGGTCGATGGCGTCGTTGGCGGTGCGGTTTTCGTCGGCAGGCACCCACGAGCGGCCTTTGTTGATAGTGAGCTCGATTGTGAAGCTTGCGCCGGGATCCAAGTGGCAAATCACAAGGTCGGGGTTGATGACTTCGAAGCCGGTGAGCACCTTGCCGATGTCGCCTGCTTTGAATTCATCCTGCCCGGAAACGGTGATTGTGGCCTTTTCGGCTTCCGTCTCTTCGACGACGCGCTTGAGGTTGACCTGCTTGAGGTTGAGGATGATGTTGGTGACATCCTCTTTAACGCCGGGGATGGTATCGAATTCGTGGCGCACGCCATCGATTTTAATGGAGGAGATTGCGAAGCCCTCGAGGGAGGACAGCAGTACTCGACGCAGTGCGTTGCCCACAGTGATGCCATAGCCGGGTTCCAAAGGCTTGAACTCAAACTTGCCGTAGAAGTTGTCGGCTTCCAACATGAGGACCCGATCGGGTTTTTGGAATGCTAAAATAGCCATGGATCTTGCGTTTATAGATTATTACTTAGAGTAGAGCTCGACGATGAGCTGCTCCTTGATGTTTTCGGGGATGTCCTCGCGTGCGGGAACGTGGAGGAACTTGCCGCTCTTGGTGGCTTCGTCCCATTCGATCCAAGGATATTTGCTGTGGTTGAAGCCTGCGAGGTTGTCGGCGATGACTTCGAGGGACTTGCTCTTTTCGCGTACGCCAACGACGTCGCCGGGCTTAACCTGGTAGGATGCGATGTTTACCACTTCGCCGTTGACGGTGATGTGGCGGTGGAGGACCTGCTGGCGTGCGGCGGCGCGTGTGGGTGCGATGCCGAGACGGTAAACGACGTTGTCGAGGCGGCTCTCGAGGAGCTGGAGCAGGATTTCACCGGTGATACCCTTCATTGCGCTTGCGCGCTCGAAGAGGTTGCGGAACTGCTTTTCAAGCACGCCGTAGGTGTACTTGGCTTTCTGCTTCTCGCGGAGCTGAATGCCGTACTCGGAGGTCTTGCGGCGCTTGTTCTGGCCGTGCTGGCCGGGGGGGTAGTTGCGGCGCTGGAGGGTCTTGTCCTCACCGAAGATGGGCTCGCCGAACTTACGTGCGATTTTGGTCTTGGGACCTATGTATCTTGCCATTTTGTTTAAAATCAGTTTTGAGCGTTGTCTTTGTTGTGACCGACTCCGCTGCGGATGCAGCCGCGACCATAGAGAGGTGATGAAAATATGGTCTATTCACCCGTCAGGGGGTCTCTTGTGTCTGTGTTGTGTGGGGATTTGGCCGCTGTTGCGGTGTGTCCCCGCGGACATCGCCCGGATTGGTTGAAATGAGGTTTGATTTAGAAACTAAAAGCTGAAAGCAGAGGGTCGCCTGCGCCTTGTGCGTTGCTGTGTATGTGTGCGCATGAGGCGCGGCGCCAACTGATTTTTAAACTCTTCTGCGCTTGGGAGGACGGCATCCGTTGTGGGGCAGCGGAGTAACGTCGATGATTTCGACTACTTCGATGCCTGCACCGTGGATGGTGCGGATGGCGGACTCACGGCCGTTGCCGGGACCTTTGACGTAGGCCTTTACTTTGCGGAGGCCGAGGTCGTAGGCGATTTTGGCGCAGTCCTGTGCGGCCATCTGGGCGGCGTAGGGAGTGTTCTTCTTGCTGCCGCGGAAGCCCATCTTGCCAGCGCTGGACCAGGAGATTACCTGTCCTTCGCTGTTGGCTAAGCACACGATGATATTGTTGAAGGAGGAATGCACGTGAAGCTGGCCTTCAGCACCAACTTTGACGTTACGCTTCTTTGCTGCGACTGTCTTTTTTGCCATAATATCCTATTATTTAGTAGCTTTCTTCTTGTTAGCAACGGTTTTCTTGCGGCCTTTGCGTGTGCGGGCGTTGTTTTTGGTGCTCTGACCACGTACGGGCAGGCCGTTGCGATGGCGGATGCCGCGGTAGCAACCGATGTCCATCAGTCGCTTGATGTTGAGCTGGATTTCGCTGCGGA
>CAMWNB010000048.1 GCA_947175495.1 uncultured Porphyromonadaceae bacterium
GGGGCGGAGCCGGGGGTGCCGGAGTTATTGACAATCGGGGGCAGTTATTTACATATTTATTAAAATCGTGGAACATTTTTTTCGTGGAACAAAAAAAAAGTTGTTACTTTGCAATCACATAAGTGATTCAAGCTACTCACATGGGAAAAATCATCGCAATAGCCAATCAGAAAGGCGGCGTGGGCAAAACCACAACGACCATCAATCTGGCTGCCTCTCTCGCTGCTGAGGGAAAGCGTGTGCTCATAATAGACGCCGACCCGCAGGCCAACGCCACGTCGGGCTACGGCATCGACCCCCGCAGCATGACATCTTCCATATACGAGTGTATGGTCGACGACTATCCTCTGCAGGGCTCGCAAGTGGCGACGTGCATGAAGGGTCTTGACCTTATAGGCTCGCGCATAGACCTCGCGGGAGCCGAGCTCGAGCTCGTCAACAAGCCGGACCGCGAGCGTGTGCTGCAGCGGTTGCTGCAGCCGGTGAGCGAACAGTACGACTATGTGCTGATCGACTGCTCGCCGTCGCTGGGTCTGATCACGGTGAACGCGCTGACGGCTGCGGACTCGGTGATAATCCCGGTGCAGGCGGAGTATTTCGCCCTGGAGGGCATCACCAAGCTGCTGAACACCATACGCATCATCAAGAGCAGGCTGAACCCGGCTCTTGAAATAGAGGGTTTCCTGCTGACTATGTACGACGCGCGCCTGCGCCTTGCCAACCAGATTTACGAGGAGCTGAAGGGGCATTTCGGCGACATGGTGTTCAACACGGTGATTCCGCGCAACATCCGCCTGAGCGAGGCTCCGAGCCACGGACTGCCGGCGCTGCTCTATGATGCAGACAGCCGTGGCGCCACAAGCCATGTGCTGCTGGCGAAAGAACTGATAGCAAAACACAAACACAAGAAAGCATAGCAATGGCTGCACCACGACGCAATGCCCTCGGCCGAGGGCTGGACTCTCTCATCTCTATGGACGATGTGCCGGCAAGCGGCAGCACGGCCATCAACGAGGTGCCCCTTGACCAGATAACTCCCAATCCCGACCAGCCCCGCACCACCTTCGACGAGGAGGCTCTCGAGGAGCTGGCGGCGAGCATCCGCGAGCTTGGCATAATCCAGCCTATATCGCTGCGCAAGCTGGACGCGGAGTCGTACCAGATAATAGCGGGCGAGCGGCGCTACCGCGCGGCGCTGATAGCGGGTCTGCACTCTGTGCCGGCCTATATCCGCACGGCCAACGACGCCGAGCTGACGGAGATGGCGCTGATAGAGAATATCCAGCGCGAGGATCTGAACGCCATAGAGATAGCTCTGACGTTCAAGAAGCTGATAGAGCAATACGGTCTGACGCAGGAGCGCCTGAGCGACCGCATCGGCAAGAAGCGCGCGACGGTGGCCAACTTCCTGCGCCTGCTGCGCCTTCCGGCGGAGGTGCAGCTGGGGCTGCGCGACAAGTATGTGGACATGGGTCATGCCCGCGCTCTGCTGACGATGAGCAACCCGAAGCTGCAGCTGAAGCTGTACGAGAAGATTCTGAACGAGGGTCTGACGGTGCGCCAGGTGGAAGATCTGGCCAAGGCATGGGAAAGCGGCGGCGAGGCTCCGGGGCTGCCGGGGCGCAAGGCCGAGTATGTGCGTGTGCCGTCGGCGAGCCGCGAGTTCGGCATCATCCGCAAGCAGCTGGCCGACATATTCAGCACCAAGGTGCATCTTTCGTGCGACCGCGAGGGCAAGGGCCGCATCACCATTCCCTTTGCCGACGAAAGGGAGCTGGCGCGCCTTATCGCCATGTTCGACTCGATGAAGAAAAATGATTAAGAGGCTGACCGCATCGCTACTGACTGCATGGGCCTTCGCCTTAGGCGCAGCGGCGCATGAGGCGCCGGCGGACACTACGGCCGTGCCGGAGGCGGAGTCGATTGTGCTCGAGCCGGTGGAGCGCCCGGACAGCGCGTCGACGCCGGCGGCTGCGGCCGACAGCACGGGGCTGAAAGAGTCGGCCTACGACCGCTGGGAGGAGCGCGAGGTGGAGTTCAACCCGGACCCTACGCGGGCCGTGTGGATGTCGGCACTGTTTCCCGGCCTGGGGCAGGTGTACAACCGCCGCTACTGGAAGCTGCCTATCGTGGTGGGCGCCTATCTGGGCCTCGGCTACGCGACGTCGTGGAACAACTCCATGCTCGACGATTACTCCCGCGCCTACCGCGATATCTCGGACAACGACCCGACGACGAAGTCGTACATGGACTTTTTCCCTCCTACGGTGTCGGAGGAGTCGCTGGACAAAACGTGGCTTACGAGCCTGCTGCAATCGCGCAAGAATTTCTACCGTCGCAACCGCGACCTCTGCATAATCTCCATGGTGGGCGTGTATCTGCTGGCCATGGTCGACGCATATGTGGACGCGTCGCTGAGCCATTTCGACGTGTCGCCCGACCTGTCGATGGACATAGCGCCGGCAATCATCCCCGAAGGGCGCGGCCAGCGCCCGGCATTCGGCCTGCAATGGGCCCTTAACTTCTGACGACATGAACAAACCGATCAAAATACTGATAGCAACTGTGCTCGGCGCATCGGCGTGGCCTGCATTCGGCGCGTCGGTGCTGCAGTTGAGCGACTCGATACAAGACAACGCCATCATCTATCCGGAGAGCTTCGAGACGGATGTGCGCAAGATGCAGGACAACTGGTATCTGCGCCGCTACACCGCGCTTGACGACAAGGCCGACAGCCGCACGGGCGCGCAGGCGACGGACGCTGAAATCATAGCGCGCTTGCAGTCGCTGCCCACGACGATAGAGATGCCCTACAACTCGGTGGTGCGGTCGTACATAGACATGTACACCCAGCGCAGGAAGCAGCTTGTGGAAAACATGCTGGGACTATCGCACTACTACATGCCAATATTCGAAGAGGCTCTGGACCGCTACGACATGCCGATGGAGCTGAAGTATCTGCCTGTGATAGAGTCGGCGCTGAACCCCGTGGCGGTGTCGCGCGTGGGCGCCACGGGTCTGTGGCAGTTCATGCTGCCGACGGCCACGGGGCAGGGTCTGGAGGTGAACTCGCTTGTGGACGAGCGCCGCGACCCGTACAAGGCTACCGACGCGGCCGTGCGCTACCTCAAGCAGCTGTACGGCACTTATGGCGACTGGTCGCTGGCCATCGCGGCCTACAACTGCGGCCCCGGCAACGTGAACAAGGCGCTGCGGCGCGCCGGAGGCGGCAAAAAGGATTTCTGGGAAATCTATCCTTTCCTGCCTGCGGAGACCCGCGGCTATGTGCCTGCGTTCATCGCGGCCAACTATGCGATGACCTATTACGGCGCGCACGACATCGCTCCCGCTCTGGCCCGACGGCCGATAACGGTGGATTCGGTGCATGTGTGCCGCAGGGTGCATTTCGAACAGATAGCCGACGTGATGGGCATCTCGCTCGACGAGTTGCGCGTCCTCAATCCGCAGTACCGCAAGGATGTGATTCCGGGCCATATAAAGCCCTACCCTCTCGTGCTGCCGTCGCTCCAGGCCTACGCCTACATTGCCAACGAGGACAGTATCGTGAACCACAACGCCTCGCGCTATGCCGTGCGCGGCACGGTGGAGCCCGCTACGGGCACCGTGACACAGGGCAGCGACGCGCGCGGCGAATATGTGGAGGAGACGACCGTCAAGTATCACAAGGTGCTCAAGGGTGAGACACTCAGCTCGATAGCCCGACGCTACGGCACCACCGTGGCCGCCCTGCGCCGCAACAACGGCATAGGCAGCAAGAGCGGCGTGCGCCGCGGACAGTCGCTTAAGATCGTGACCACGACCCGCAAGTACACACCCAAAGCAGAGCCGGCCGACACGACCGCGCTGACTGCGGCGGCCGACACTACCGCCGTGGCCACTGCCGTGGCGGCGGCTCAAGAGGCCGACAGCACCGCCACGCCTGCCACCGAGCAGGCGCAGGATGTGGCGCGCGCCATGCAGGCACCGGCGCCGAAAGCCAAAGCTCCGGCGAAACCGAAGGCCACGAGTAAGCCCAAGGCCTCGACGACGACACACACCGTGCGCAGCGGAGACAGCCTGTACAAGCTGGCGAAGCGCTACGGCGTGGGCGTGGCGGAAATCCGCAAGGCCAACAACATGACGGGCGACAACATCAAGATAGGCCAGAAGCTGAAGATTCCGCGGAAGTGAGTTCCGGGCGCGAGCCCCATGACGGGGGCAGAGGCCAACAATCCAGTAAGCTAATTCCTGCAACCTGCTTTGCAAAAAATCAACTAATATAGACCAATCATGAAGAAAGAGAATCATGACTTCGCGGATGTGGATCCGGTGGAACTGCCGGACAATGCATTCCGCGAGCTTGCGGCCGACGAGAGCTACCGGCCACTGATGCACCCGGCACGCGACTATGCCGAGGTGACTCCCTACTCCGTGGGCATGGGTCTGCTGCTGGCCGTGGTGTTCAGCGCGGCTGCGGCCTATCTTGGCCTCAAGGTGGGCCAGGTGTTCGAGGCGGCCATCCCCATCGCCATCATCGCCGTGGGCCTCAGCGGCGCCCTGGGCAAGAAGAACGCCCTCGGCCAGAACGTGATAATCCAGAGTATCGGCGCGTGCTCCGGCGTGATTGTGGCCGGCGCCATCTTCACCCTGCCCGCTCTTTACATCCTGCAGGCCTCCTACCCCGACATCACCGTGAGCTTCCTGGAGGTGTTCCTGAGCTCGCTGCTGGGCGGCGTGCTGGGCATACTGTTTTTCATTCCCTTCCGCAAGTACTTCGTGAAGGACATGCACGGCAAATACCCCTTCCCGGAGGCTACGGCCACGACGCAGGTGCTGGCAAGCGGCAACGCCACCGGCCCCAAAGCCGGCGCGCAGGCCAAGCTGCTCGTGGTGGCCGCCCTCATCGGCGGCATCTACGACTATATCGTGGCCACGTTCGGCTGGTGGGCCGAGACGGTGACCACGACAGCCTACTCGTGGGGCCATACTCTTGCCGACAAGACAAAATTCGTGCTGTCGTGCAACACCGGCGCAGCCGTGCTCGGCCTGGGCTACATCGTGGGACTTAAGTACGCTTTCGTGATTTTCGCCGGTTCTATCTTCGTGTGGTGGGTAATCATCCCGCTGTTCGGCGCATACGCTTCGGGCGGCTGGGCAATGAGCCCCGACGAGATTTTCCGCGACTACGCACGCCTGATGGGCATCGGCGGCATCGCCATGGCCGGCATCATCGGCATCATCAAGTCGTGGGGCATCATCGCACAGGCCGTGGGCCTGGCCTCGCGCGAGCTGCGCGGCGCCGCCGCAGGTTCGAAGACAGTGCGCTGGCAGACAGACATCTCGATGAAGCACATAGCCTACTTTATCTTCCTGGCCCTGGTGGCCGTGCTGCTGTTCTTTTGGATAGGCGTGATACACACGTTCTGGCAGGCTCTGGTGGCATGGCTGGTCGTGACCGTGATTGCGTTCCTCTTCACTACGGTTGCCGCCAACGCGATAGCCATCGTAGGCTCCAATCCCGTGAGCGGCATGACGCTGATGACGCTTATCATCGCGTCGGGCATTTTCGTGGCCATAGGCCTCAACGGCACGTCGGGTATTGTGGCCGCGATGGTGATCGGCGGCGTGGTGTGCACGGCGCTGAGCATGGCCGGCGGCTTTGTGACGGACCTCAAGGTGGGCTACTGGCTGGGCTCGACACCGCGCAAGCAGGAGAGCTGGAAGTTCCTGGGCACGCTGGTGTCGGCAGCTACTGTGGGCGGCGTCATTCTGATGCTGAACCATGTGTACGGTTTCACTGGCGAGAACGGTCTGGCCGCTCCGCAGGCCAACGCCATGGCCAAGGTGATAGAGCCTATGATGATGGGCGGCTCGACACCGTGGACCCTCTACATCGTGGGCGCGGTGCTGGCCGTGATTCTGAACTGGCTGGGCGTGCCTGCTCTGGCGTTCTGCCTGGGCATGTTCCTGCCTCTGCACCTCAACACTCCCATGCTGGTGGGCGGCCTTGTGTCGTGGGCTGTGAACCGCAGCACGAAGGACGACGAGCTGCGCCGCGCGCGCAACGACCGCGGCACGCTCATCTCGTCGGGCATGATAGCCGGCGGCGCGCTGTTCGGCGTGTTCTCGGCCATCACCATCATGTGCGGCAAGGAACTGCCGACCGGCGGCGAGGAACTGACACCGCAGCTGTTGGGCCTTGCGGCCTACGCTGCCATCATCTGCTACCTCTACTTCAACTCGGTGCGTGCTAAAAAAGACTGATAAGGAAATCCTCGCGATAGCTTTGCCGGCTATCGCGTCGAACATCACCACACCTCTGCTCGGCCTTGCCGATGCGGCCATCACCGGCCACATCGGCGAGGCTGTGTTTTTGGCTGCCATAGCCGTGGGAGGCACTATGTTCAACATGCTGTACTGGGTGCTGAACTTCCTGCGCATGGGTTCGGGCGGCCTGACGGCGCAGGCCTACGGCCGCGGCGACATGGAGGAGGAGGCTACGGTGCTGTGGCGCGGACTGTTGCTTGCGGGCGCGCTGGGGGCCGCCATCATAGCACTGAGCGGTTCGGCGGGCGCTGCGGCGCTGCGCTTCCTGGACGCCGACGGCGCCACGGCGAGCCATGCGCAGAGATATTTCTCGATAGCCGTGTGGGGAGCGCCTGCGGTGCTGGGCTCGTATGTGCTGACGGGATGGTTTCTCGGCATGCAGAACTCGCGTGCGCCGATGTGGATGGCTCTGTGGACCAATGTGGTGAATATAGCTGTGAGCGTCGGCCTCGTGGCGGGCGCAGGCTGGAAGCTTGAGGGTGTGGCCACGGGCACGCTCGCGGCACAATGGGCGGGCGTGGCGCTGGGCTTCGCACTGCTGCGGCGCTACCGCCCTCGGGCTGTGGCGCTGCGGAGGCTGGTGCGCGGCGCGGGGCTGAGGCGCTATTTCAGCGTGAATGCCGACATATTCCTGCGCACGCTGTGTCTGGTGGCTGTGACGGTGTGGTTCACCCGCTCGGGCGCTCAGGCCGGCGTGGTGACTCTTGCGGCGAACGCACTGCTGATGCAGCTGTTCATGCTGTTCAGCTTCTTCATGGACGGCTTTGCCTACGCCGGCGAGGCCATCGGCGGCCGCTGCTACGGCGCGGCCGACAGGAAAGGACTGGACGAGGTGGCAGGCAAGCTGCTGCGCCTGGGCGCGGGGCTGGCACTGCTGTTCGGGGCGGCATACATGGCGGGCGGCCGGTTTATACTGGAACTGCTGACCGACCGCCGCGAGGTGGTGGACGCCGCTGCTGTCTATCTGCCCTGGGCCGCCGCGGTGCCGCTTGCGGGAGTGTGGGCTTTCGTGTGGGACGGCATCTTCATAGGCATGACGCGGACCCGCGCGATGCTTGCCGCGATGGCTGCCGCGATGGTGGTGTTTTTTGCCGCATGGGCACTGACACGGGCTCTTGGCAACCACGGCCTGTGGCTTGCTTTCGTGCTGTATCTGGCCACGCGCGGCGCGGTGGAATGGGCTCTCTACTGTTCCAACAAACCCGGGCGCAGGCGCTGAGTGCGCGCTACGGCCTGCTCGTGGCGCCATGCGGCGATGCGTGCCTCGTGGCCGCTGAGGAGCACGTCGGGCACGCGCCAGCCTTTATATTCGGCGGGGCGGGTGTAGATGGGCGGCTCGAGGAGGCCGTCCTGGAATGAGTCCTTGAGGGCGCTCTGCTCGTCGCCGAGGACGCCGGGAATCAGACGGACGACGGCATCGGCAATGATGGCCGCGGGGAGTTCGCCGCCGGTGAGCACATAGTCGCCGACGCTTATCTCGCGGGTGACGAGGTGCTCGCGGATGCGATAGTCAATGCCTTTGTAGTGGCCGCACAAGATGATGATGTTGTCGAGCAGTGAGAGGCTGTTGGCCATGGGCTGAGTGAGGAGCTCGCCGTCGGGTGCGGTGAAGATGACTTCGTCGTAGGCGCGCTCGGCCTTGAGGGCGGAGATGCAACGGTCGACCGGCTCGACCTGCATCACCATTCCGGCCTCGCCGCCGAAGGGGTAGTCGTCGACCTTGCGGTGCTTGTTGGTGGTGTAGTCGCGCAGGTTGTGCACCACGATTTCGGCCAGTCCGCGATTCTGCGCGCGCTGGAGTATGGAGCAATTGAGCGGTCCCTGGAGCATCTCCGGGAGGACGGTTATGATGTCGATTCGCATTTCGATGGGTTTTAGACTACAAAATTACGAATTTTTGCGGGCATTAGGAAAAAAGGGTGTATATTTGCGTTGTCTATAAAAAACAAGGATATGAAAAACTACATTTCTGCCGCCCTCGTGGCGCTGGGCCTTCTGGCTCTCGGCCTGTGCATCAAGGCCGGTATCGACAACTACGGCAACCGTGACCGCGTGGTGACGGTGCGTGGCCTGTGCGAAAAGGAAGTGAACGCCAATGTGGTGACGTGGCCTATCGTGACAAAGGAAATGGGCAACGACCTGACCACTATCTACAATAAAATCCAGAGCAACAACACTGCCATCCTCAACTTCCTGCACAGCAACGGCATAACGGATGCCGAGATAAGCGTAAACGCGCCTAACGTGAACGACACGCAGGCCAACGCCTACAACCAGCGCGAGCAGCTGTACCGCTATGTGGTGACGAACGTGATTGTGGTGAAGAGCGAGAAGGTGGACCAGGTGAACGCGCTTATCAAGAAGCAGACCGAACTGCTGAAGGATGGAATCGCCATCGTGGCCGGCGACTACAGCTATCCCATCACCTACGACTACACGGAACTGAACAGCGTGAAGCCCGAGATGATCGCGGAAGCCACGCGCAACGCACGCGCAGCGGCAGACAAGTTTGCCGCCGACTCGGACAGCGACCTCGGCAAAATCAAGACTGCGTCGCAGGGTCAGTTCTCTATCGAGGACCGCGACCAGTACACGCCGTACATCAAGACGGTGCGCATCGTCACCTACATCACCTACTATCTGGAGGACTGAGGCTCACAGACAGAATACATTAAGCCCCGGCCGGCATCGGTCGGGGCTTTTAAGTTTCATCAACTCAAATATAATCACTTATAATGATATAATAAAAAAAAGCGAACCGAGATGTCGATTCGCCTTTGGTGGAGTATAGCGGACTCGAACCGCTCACCTCGACACTGCCAGTGTCGCGCTCTAGCCAGATGAGCTAATACCCCGTTTTTGCGATGCAAAGTTAGGGTGTTTTTATGAGATATGAAAATATTTTCGTGTGTTTATGTTTTGTTATGTATTAACAACATATTTTTGCATTTTGGGATGTTTTTTTGGTGTAATTTTACGGAGTGAATCCTATCATGAATACAATTTTATAACACAGTATAAATGAGAACTTTGCGAAGAGCCGCTTCGGTGGCTGCGGCAATGCTGCTGATGGCATGCAGCGCCGGTGCGGCCGGAACGGCCAACGACGAAGGCCGTATGGTCAAGAAAGAAACGGCACCCGAGAGTGCGGAAGTGAAGGTGGGCGCGGCCCGCACGGAGCAGTACCTTCCCAAACTGAGCGGCAAGCGTGTGGCTCTGTTCAGCAACCACACGGGCATGGTGGGCGACCGCCACACGCTCGACCTGCTGCTTGAAAACGGCATCAACGTGGTGACGATTTTCTCGCCCGAACATGGCTTCCGCGGCACGGCAGACGCCGGCGAGCATGTGAGCAGCAGCGTGGACGAGCCCACGGGCGTGCCTATCGCATCGCTCTATGACGGCGGCAAGCGCGGCCCGAAGAAGGAGGTGATGGACGCTATCGACGTGATCGTGGTTGATATCCAGGATGTGGGCCTGCGCTATTATACATATTATTGCACGATGATCGACCTGATGAACGCTGCCGCCGAGGCCGGCAAGGGTGTGATGGTGCTTGACCGCCCGAACCCCAACGGCATGACGGTGGACGGTCCCATCCTTGACATGAAGTATGCTTCGGGCGTGGGCCGGCTGCCGATCCCCGTGGTGCACGGCATGACGCTGGCCGAGCTGGCGCTGATGGCCAACGGCGAGGGCTGGCTGCGCAACGGCGCGAAGGCTGACCTGGCCGTGGTGCCCTGCGAGAACTACACGCACGCCACACGCTATCGCCTGCCGATAGCTCCGTCGCCCAACCTGCGGACGATGCGCGCCATCTACCTCTACCCCTCGACGTGCTATTTCGAGGCTACGCCTGTGAGCCTTGGCCGCGGCACCGACATGCCTTTTGAGGTGTACGGCCATCCGGACATGAAGGGACGCACGTTTGAGTTCACTCCGCGCAGCGTGCCCGGCGCGAAGAATCCGCCGCAACTCGACAAGCTGTGCCACGGCGTGGACCTGCGCACCGTGGGCGAGGAGGAGGCTATCGCCATGGGTCTGAACCTGGAGTATGTGATTGACGCGTACCGCGACCTGGACATGGGCGATGAGTTTTTCCGCTCGTTTTTCGAGCTGCTGATCGGCCGCGGCGACATCCGCGAGATGATCAAGAACGGCATGAGCGCCGACGAAATCAAGGCCACATGGGCCGACGATGTGGCTCGCTTCCGCGAGCAGCGCCGCCCGTATCTGCTGTATCCCGAAAACTGATAGCCGATGAGCATGCCTGTAATTGTAATAGTGACTATCGCGGCATATTTTTTGCTGCTCATGATAGTGGGGCGTCTCAGCTCGCGCGGCGCCGACAACTCGACGTTCTTCACCGGCGGCCGCACGGCTCCGTGGCCTGTGGTGGCATTCGCCATGGTGGGCGCCATGATTTCCGGCGTGACGTTCATCAGCGTGCCCGGCATGGTGGTGGGCAAGGGCTACGCCTACCTGCAGATGGTGCTGGGCTTTATCGTGGGCTATTTCGTGATAGCCTTCGTGCTGGTGCCGCTGTTCTACCGCCGCAACCTCATAAGCATCTACGGCTATCTTGAGGAACGCTTCGGGCGCGGGACGTACCGCACGGGCGCGTGGTTTTTCTTCGCCAGCAAGATGCTTGGCGCCGCTGTGCGCTTCTTCGTGGTGTGCGCGGTGCTGCAGCTGCTGGTGTTCGAGCCGCTGCACATCCCGTTTGTGTTCAACGTGGCCGTGACGATAGCGCTGATATGGCTCTACACGGTGAACGGCGGCGTGAAGACGCTCATCTGGACCGACACGCTGAAGAGTTTCTGCCTGATAGCGAGCGTAGTGCTGTGTATTTTCTTTGTGGCCCGCAACCTGGGTCTGGACTTCGGCGGCATGGTGAAAGCCATTGGCGCGCACAAGAGTTCGAAGATGTTTTTCTTCGACGACCCTATGGCGGGCACTTATTTCTGGAAGCAGTTTGTGGCCGGCGTGTTCATGGCTATCGCCACCAACGGCCTGGACCAGGACATGATGCAGCGCAATCTGGCGTGCCGCGACAGCCGCCAGTCGCAGAAGAACATGATCGTGAGCGGCATAGCCCAGTTCTTCGTGGTGGCTCTGTTCCTGCTGCTGGGCACTCTGCTGGCTATCTTCCTGGAGAGCAACCACATCGCCTTCCCGGAAAAGAGCGACGATATCTTCGGCATGGTGGCGACGCACTCGGCGATGCCTGCAGTGGTGGGCGTGCTGTTTGTGCTGGGTCTGGTGTCGGCGGCCTACTCTGCCGCCGGTTCGGCGCTGACGTCGCTGACCACGAGTTTTACGGTGGACATTCTGGGCGCGCACCGCACCAAGGCCGACGCGGAGCTGACGCGCACGCGCCGTCGGGTGCATGTGGCCATGTCGGCCGTGATGGGCGCCATCATCGTGGCGTTCTATTATCTGAGCGACCAGGACGCCATCAGCGCCGTGTACACGCTGGCCTCGTACACCTATGGTCCGATTCTGGGTCTGTTTGTGTTCGGACTGGCTCTCGGCCGCCCCGTGCGCGACCGCTTCGTGCCGGCAGTGTGTGTGGCGGCTCCTGTGCTGTCGTGGCTGACGCAGTGGGTGCTTGCGCGCCAGTTCGGCTACGAGACCAGCTTTGAGCTGCTTCTGATCAACGCCGCATACACATTCCTCGGCCTGTTCCTGCTCTCCATAGGTCATAAGAATCAGATAGACAACGAAACTGCTGAAGTAAATCAATGAGTACAAACCTGCTTGCACGCTATATCTGGATTGTCGACACCATCCGGCGTCACGGGCGCATCTCGCGCTCGGAGCTTGACGCCAAATGGCGCCGGTCGCCATTCTCGGTCAACGGGGAAGGACTGCCGCGGCGCACGTTCTACAACTACCGCCAGGCCATCGAGGAACTGTTCAACATGGTCATAGAGTGCGACGGATCGACTTTTGAATATTACATAGCGAACAACGACTCGCACAGCGAGAGCGTCAGCAACTGGCTTCTGAACTCGGTGGCCGTAAGCGACGTTCTGAGCAATTCGCGCGACGTGGCGTCGAGCATATTTCTGGAGAACGTGCCGTCGGCGCGGCAGTGGCTGTCGCTCTTCATCAACGCCATGCGCGAGTATCACTACGTGCGTTTCACCTACAACTCCTACACGCGCTCGCGGCCAACGCCGGGGGTGGTGCTGGAGCCGTATTTTCTCAAAATCTTCAAACAGCGGTGGTATGTGACAGGTCGTGTGGCCACCGACAACAAGGTGAAGACGTACGCCCTGGACCGCATAACGGAGTGCGTCACCACGCCCGACAGGTTCATTCCGGACCCGGCGTTTGACGCGCAGAGCTATTTCCGCGACTCGTTCGGCATCGTGTTCTCGCAAAACGAACCCAAGCGCATCGCGCTCAAGGCCGACCCGCTGCGTGCCAAATATCTGCGCGCGCTGCCGCTGCACCACTCGCAGAGTGAGATTGTGCACGACCACTACTCTATCTTCTACTACCGCATGCGCATCACTCCCGACCTGGTGGAGGAAATCCTCTCGCACGGGCCGAGACTGACGGTGCTGGAGCCGCCGGAGCTGCGGGTCATGGTGCAGACTGAACTGCGCCAGGCTCTACAAGCCTACGAGGGTAATTAAATAATATATGTTGTAGCTGCTTGAGCGGGAGTAAAAGCAAATAAATTTGCTTTTGCTCTCGCTTATCCGTAACTTTGCAATGTTATGAAGAAGACGTTGTATGTAAGCGATATGGACGGCACGCTGCTGGGTACGGACTCGATGGTGAGCGCCCGTTCGAGCAGGATTATCACCGAGTTGTCCAGCGAGGGGGCGCTCATCACGGTGGCTACGGCCCGCACGCCCGCCACGGTGGGTCCGTTGCTGGCAGGCACTCTTATGCTGCCGCCGGCGGTGACGATGACCGGCGCGGCGCTATGGCATGCGGGGGTGTACGAGAGCGTGCGTTTCATGCCCGAGGGCGATGTGCGCGAGGGATTGCGCGCGTGTGTCGGCTGCGGAATCCATCCTTTCGTCTACACGCTGGGCGACGACGGTGTGCTCGACGTGTACCACGCAGCGGGAGAGCTCAATCATGCGGAGCGTAAATTCTATGAGGAGCGCTCGTCGCTGCCGCTCAAACGCTTCCACCTGCGCCGCGAGCTGCCCGACGAGGCCGCCGGCCGCACCATCCTGTTCTGCACGCTGGGAGAAACGGCACGCATCGAGGCTGCCGCCGCTCAGCTGCGGGAGGCTACGGAATGCTCGGTGCAGAACTATCCCGACATCATGATGGCCGACACGGGCATCCTCGAGGTGTTCGCCCCGGGCGTGTCGAAGGCGGAGGCAATACTCCGCGTAAAGGAGGCAACGGGCGCGGAACGCATCGTGGCTTTCGGCGACAACCTCAACGATCTGCCGATGCTCGCCATGGCCGACGTGGCCGTGGCCGTGGAGAACGCACTCCCCGAAGTGAAGGCTGCTGCCGACATTGTGATTGGCCGCAACAGCTCCGACGCCGTCGCTCTCTTCATCCGCGACGATTTCTTTAGAACGGCTTAGCGCTGAATATTTTCAATCTTAATAACTGCTATAGTGAAAGAATTCAAAGATAAATACGGGAGGAGATGACGGATTTTTTTGAGGCGGCGATGATGAGGGGGTCGGTGCGCGACTATGCCGACGAGGCGCTGACGAGCGGGCAGCTTGGCGCGCTTGAGGCGCTGTGTGTCGAGTGCGGCCGGAGGGCAAACGAGGAACTTCGCGCCCGGGCTGAAGGCACGGCGAGCGGCAGCGAGGGCGGCACGCCGGAGCGCGTGGCGATTTCGCTGCTGACGTTTCGGGACGGGGCGACGCGCACGCCGGGCACTTACGGGGTGATACGCGGGGCACGGCACTATTTTGCCGTGGCGACGGACGGCAGCGACGAGGCCAAACTGGCGGCCGGATGTGCCTTTGAGCGCATTGTGCTGGAGGCTACGGCCATGGGGCTGGGCACATGCTGGCTGGCGGCGACATTCCGCGGTACGGCGTTTGCCCGCG
Organism: uncultured Porphyromonadaceae bacterium; assembly: GCA_947175495.1. GTDB lineage: Bacteria > Bacteroidota > Bacteroidia > Bacteroidales > Muribaculaceae > CAG-873. The sequence continues at coordinate 14,376 of CAMWNB010000048.1, forward strand.
CTGCGGCTCTCGCTCCGGGCATGGAGCTGACGGCGGTATCGCCAGTGGGCGTGGCGTCGGGTCGGCGTCATCTGCTTGAACGCATCACACGCTCGCTGGTGCGCGAGAGTTCTCGCAAGCCTTTCGAGGCTCTTTTCCGCGGAGAGGCGGGAGCGTTCCGACGCGCGCTGGAGGCTGTGCGCCGCGCCCCGTCGTCGGTGAACTCGCAGCCGTGGCGCGCAATCGTGGCGGAGGACGGCCAGGCGGTGCATTTCTACTACGCCGGCCGCAGCAATTGCGTGATGCTCGACATGGGCATAGCTGTCTGCCATTTCACCCTGGTGTGCGCGCAGGACGGTATCGAGGGCGAGCTCGGCACGGCTCCGGACGCCCCAAAATGGGATAAAAACGCCTATTTGTGCAGCTATTTTGTTAAACAAAGTTAACGAAGAGCATTTTCTTGCTCATAAATTATGTTGCATAACATAAAAACACTACCTTTGCATCAGTTTTTCATGGTATTAGATTTAAGGTAAGAAGATTATTCGTC
>CAMWNB010000049.1 GCA_947175495.1 uncultured Porphyromonadaceae bacterium
CACTCAGAGATATGCGACCCCGGCGTTAACAAATATTGGGGAACGGGGTCTTAAAAACCTAAGGAATAGTGTCGCAGGCGGCGAAAGCGCTGTCCACAAGAGCCGATATGCGGTTCTGCACCACAATCATCGGGTCCGTCTCGTCCTGCAGCGCCGCCTCTTCTACAGCCGGGACCACCTCCGTCGGCGCCTCCGGCTCCGCAGCCACCACAACTTGCGCCGGCAGCTCACGGTTCATGCCCGGACGTGTGCCGCGCGCGGCATAGGTGATACCCTCCACCCGGCCGCCGCCGCAATAGCGGGCCGTGTAATACTTGTCGGTGATGGCGCTGACTGTGACGCCGCGGCTCGACGAAGCATGAATCATATAGTCGTGGCCCACATACAGCCCCACATGCCCCACACCGCTGCCTATGCGGCTGCCGTTGAAGAACACGAGATCGCCGGGCTGCAGCCGCTCGCGCCGCACAGGGCGGCAGTATTCCGCCTGCTTGCGCGAATTGCGCGGAATCTGCACCGCGGCCACATCGGCAAACAGACGCTGCAGAAAGCCCGAGCAGTCGGCCCCCTTGCGGTCAGTGCCTCCATAAAGGTAGGGCGTGCCTATCCACTGATAGGCGCCGTCAATCAGCCGCGCCACCAGCGCAGCATCGTTGCTGTCCTGCGACGCGCCCGTCACAGGCGCCTCAGTCGGGCGCCACACAGGGCGTTCCACGCCCGGGCGCGCCGTCACCACAGTCGTCTTCTTCGAGTGGCACGAACCAAGCGCCAGAGCGCACGCAAGCACTACTATAGGCATCGTGAGTCTCATCAACTGCGAAATTACAAAATTAATCGCCTTTAACACTTTGCGCCCGCGCGAGATTAACACTTATTATCCATTTTAACACTACTTTTCCTAACATTTGGTAAAGTGGGGCATTTTTGGTGAAATTATCATAACAACCGCTCAATCAACCGATTTTGCATTTATATTTGCGGAGAATCATCACACAAAAACACAATCGTTAACACAATGAAAAGCTTCATCATTTCCGTAGCGTGCATCACCGGCCTCTCCATGGCCGCCTGCGCACACACCGGACACGACGGCTCGGCCGCCGACTCCGACACCTCCGCCATCAGCATCGCGGGAATGCCCGCAGCATATATCTCGCAGGAAGATTTCATCCGAGCCTCCGAGCAGACCGTCAACGGCGTGGTCAGCGTCAAAAGTTTCGCCACTCCGCACCGGCAGCAGCAATACAGCAACCGCTACAGCGCCGATCCTTTCAACGATCCCCTCTTCGACTTCTTCTTCGGCGCACCCGGCCGACGCCAACAGGCTCCGCAGCAGGCGCAGCCGGAGCAGCCCCGCCAGCGACAGATAGGCCTCGGCTCCGGCGTCATCATCAGCGACGACGGCTACATCGTCACAAACAACCACGTCATTGCCGATGCCGAGCGCCTCGAAGTGACACTCAACGACAACCGCAACTTCAAGGCAACGGTCGTGGGCGCCGACCCCACCACCGACATAGCCCTGCTACGCATCGACGACGCTCCCGCCGATCTCCACGTCATCCCCGTTGGCGACTCCGAGCGCCTCCACGTCGGCGAATGGGTGCTCGCCGTGGGCAACCCCTTCGGCTTCACCTCCACCGTCACCTCCGGCATAGTCAGCGCCAAGGCACGCAACATATCCTCGTCCACAGGCGCCCCCGCCACGGGCGGCATCGAGAGCTACATACAGACCGACGCTGCCGTCAACAGCGGCAACTCCGGCGGCGCACTCGTCAACCTGCGCGGCGAGCTCGTCGGCATCAACACCGCCATCTACTCCCAGACCGGCGCCTACGCCGGATGCTCTTTCGCCATCCCCACCTCCATCGTGCAGAAAGTAGTGGCCGACATCAAGAAGTACGGCACCGTGCAGCGCGCCCTCCTGGGCATACGCTTCGCCGAAGTCACTCCCGAGCTCATCGTCGAAAAATCCATCAGAGGCACCAACCGAGGCATCTACGTGGCATCCGTCGAGGATCTTTCGGCAGCCCGCGAAGCCGGGCTCCGCGAGGGCGACATTGTGATGGCGCTCGACGACTATCCCACCTACACCACCGCCCAGATGCAGGAAGCAATCACCAAATTCAGCCCCGGCGACCGCGTGCGCATCAGCTTCATGCGCGACGGCAAGAGTATGACAGCCGAAGCGGTCCTTCGCAACGCCCAGGGCACCACGGCCGCCGTGCGCGACATCAGCCCCGACCGTCTCGGCGCCTCCTTCAAGGCCCTCTCCGCCGAGCGCCTCGCCGAGCTCCAGATTTCGGCCGGAGTCGAAGTCGAAAGCGTCGACCCCGACGGCCCGTTCGCCTCACAGGGCGTACGCCCCGGATTCATCATCCTCGGCATCAACCAGACGCGCGTCACATCGCCCGACGACGTCAAGACTCTGGCCCGGCGCATCCTCAAGGCCGACTCCCGCGAGCGTGTTATGTTCATCTCCGGCTTCTATCCCGGCGGCCGCCAGGCTTTCTACGCCATCGACCTGAACAATTAGCCGACTACCGTTGTTTGTGTAGTAGACAACCGAAAAACAAACAACAACCCGTAAAAATATCACTTGATTATGAAAACTACCAGCGTAATTCTCGCAGTCGCAGGCGCAGCCCTCGCAGGCGCAGCCACAGCTCTCCTCCTCGCACCCCAGTCCGGCCGCCGCACCCGCCGCGACATCCGCCGCTTCGTGACCGAACACTGCCCCGGATGTGCTGAAAAGATCGATGCCATCACCGACCGCATCGCCAACGAGATAGAAGCCGTAAAGAAATGACCGGAAAGCGCACTTTCGCCGCCGGCGCCGCCCTCGGCGCCGTTGCGGTGGCGCTGTTCACCACCGCACCCGGGTGGCTTCTACGCAAAAAAATAAAGGATGCGCTGCGCGCCCGCGGGCTCTATCCCCCTCGCTCGTAGCCATCGTTTCTCATTCTCCCCTCTCTCTCCAGGGGGCGCGCTGCAAAGACGCGCCTCAAGCCGAGCAGTCACCGGCGAGCCCGGCGGCTGCTCTTTTATTACATCACCACGTTTCATCACCACCACACCAATGAGCGACAGACATTCCGAAACCGAAGCATCCGTGCGCAGCGTCCTCGACACGCTCTGGGGCATAGCCAGGGGCACCATCGACAACCTGCGCCTCTCAGCAGCCGAGCGCCTCACTCTGCTCCTTTCCGCCATCGCCATCGCAGCCCTCGCAACCATCTTCGGCACAGCAGTCGTCTTCTTCCTCAGCCTGGGAGCCGCCAAGCTGCTCGAGTCCGTCACCCCACGCTTCGCCTACTTCATCGTGTCGGCATTCTATGCCATCCTCCTGGCTGCCGTGCTGCTGTTTCGCCGGCCACTCGTGGTCGACCCCGTGGCGCGCCTCATCACACGCCTGCTCGTAGCACCGCCCGACGACATCACCGCCGACACATCCAACACCAACACCCCCGACCATGCTGACGACACTCCCCGACAATAAAAACTGGCGCGGCTACAACCTCCGCGAGCTCCGCTACCGCCGCGCACGAGTCGCCGCCGACCTGCAGGCACAGCGCATCATGCTCTCCCGACGCACCGAAGCTCTGCGCCGAAGCAATCCCGTCACACGCAGCTGGAACTCCATGCGCGATCTCTTCTCCATCATCGGCTATGCCAACTCCGCCGTTCTCGCCTTCCAGCTCGTCCGCCGCCTGCGCTCCCTCTGGCGCAGCTTCCGCCACTGAACACGCCTCCACAAAAGTGAAATAAGCGACAACCTGAGAGCCGGTCCGCACACCGCCACCGCTCACCGATACTTTTGTGCTTGCATCACTTTTATCCTTTTGTATCGCACATTATTTGAGTTTTTGTCGTAATTTTGCGGCATGAACGACTACTATGCACTGCGCCTCGACGTCGAGCCATGCTCCGCCGACGCCACCGACCTCCTTGCCTATCTGCTCGGCGAAGCCGGCTATGAGAGCTTCGTGCCCGACGAACGCGGCCTCACCGCCTATGTGCGCGCCGAACTTTTCTCCGACGACGCCGTGCGCGCCGCCCTTGCCGACTTCCCCTTCCAGGCCATCGTCACTGCATCCTCCGAACTCGTGGAAGGACGCGACTGGAACGCCGAGTGGGAGCGCAACTATTTCAAACCCATCGTCGTTGCCGACCGCTGCGTCGTGCACAGCTCGTTCCACACCGATGTCCCCGCCGCGCAGTACGACATCGTCATCGACCCCAAGATGGCCTTCGGCACCGGCCACCACTCCACCACATCGCTCATCCTCACACGCCTGCTCGACATGCCCCTCGAAGGCCGGGCCGTCATCGACATGGGCACAGGCACAGGCATCCTCGCCATCCTCGCCGCCATGCGCGGAGCTGCCCCCGTCGCCGGCATCGAAATCGACCGCTTCGCATGGGAAAACGCATGCGAGAACGTGCGCCTCAACTCCCATCCCGAGATTGCCATGCTCTGCGGCGACGCCTCGCTGCTCGCAGCCATCGCTCCGGCCGACGTCGTGCTCGCCAACATCAACCGCAACGTAATCCTCGCCGACATCCACAGCTACGCCGCCGCCATGCGCCCCGGCGCCACGCTCCTGCTCAGCGGATTCTACACCGCCGACTGTCAGATGGTCGAGGATGCCGCCCGCGCCGCAGGCCTCGAACCCGTAGGCAGCACCTCCCACGCCGACTGGGCATGCGTCGAACTCCGCAAGCCCTCCCTGCAATGAAGCGCCTGTTCATCGCCATGGCCCTGCTCCTCGCGTGTGCAGGCCTTCGCGCGCAAGACACCTCCGACGTTCTCTCACGCTGCACCTTCAGCTGGGGAGCGCAGGCCGGAGGCTCCATCGACCTCAGCGGCCACAACATGTCCACCATCGACTTCTCCGCAGTCGTCGGCATGCGCCACACATGGATCAAAATGCTCGGCGTTGGCGTCGGGGCCCACGTCATGGTGTCCAACGCCTGCCGCACCTATCCCGTGTTCCTGTCATTCCGCACCGACTTCAGCTCCTCAGCCCGCCGTCTCCTGTTCATGGACACACGCGCAGGCATAGCTAACAACACCTTTCCGGGCAACGTCCAACGCACAGGCGCCTACACCTACATGGGCCTCGGCGTCAACCTCGCCACAGGCCGCCGTTTCGCCTCATTCCTCACCCTCGGCTACACCTTCACGCAACGCGGCGACGTGGTCTACGGCGACGGCCTGCACACCTTCCTCCCCCACCTCCACTTCGCCTCCGCAGCCATCGGCATCTCCTTCTGATGCCTGCATCCTTCGTCACAGGACAAAAACCACGCAGAGATACGCAACCCCGGCTCAACAAATATCGGGCAACGGCGTCTTAGTGGCGGAGAGGCTTTCGTATGTCACGAAAAATTGCTATTTTTGCAGTAGAAAAAACGACATACGATGACAAGTAAATGGAATTACTTGCCCCTTACCACCGAGGAGCAGAAGCTCGAGGCGGAGCTCGCGCGGCGATTCGCCGCCGTATCGCCCGTCAGCGAGCTGCTGGTGCAACGTGGCATCAGGTCAGTGGCCGAGGCGGAAAAATTCTTCCATCCCTCGCTGCGCGACCTCCACGACCCCTTCCTCATGCCCGACATGGACAAGGCGGTGGACAGGCTCAACAGAGCCATGGGGGCGAAAGAGCGCATAATGGTGTACGGCGACTACGACGTGGACGGAACCACGGCCGTGGCGCTCGTCTACCGCTATCTGCAGAACTACTATTCGGAGATTGACTACTACATCCCCACCCGCTACGACGAAGGCTACGGCATCTCCCGCCGCACCATCGACATAGCTGCCGAGCAAGGCGTAAAACTCATCATAATCCTCGACTGCGGCATCAAGGCCAACGACGAGATAGCCTACGCCAAGGAACTCGGCATCGACTTCATCATCTGCGACCACCATGTGCCCGACGACGAGCTGCCGCCGGCCGTCGCCATCCTCAACCCCAAGCTCGAAGGCTCCACCTACCCCTGCCCGCACCTCAGCGGATGCGGCGTGGGCTACAAGTTCATGCAGGCCTTCAGCATCAGCAACGGTATAGGCACAGCCGAACTCGAAGCCATGCTCGACCTCGTGGCCGTCAGCATCGCCGCCGACATCGTGCCCATGGTCGACGAAAACCGCGTCATGGCCTACGCCGGCCTCAAACGCCTCAACTCCAACCCCAACATGGGCCTGCGCGCCATCATCCGCACCTGCGGCCTCGGCGGCAAGGAAATCACCATCAGCGACGTCATCTTCAAGATAGGCCCGCGCATCAACGCCTCCGGACGCATGCAGAGCGGCGCCGAAGCCGTGGAGCTGCTCGTGGCGCGCAACGCCAAGGACGCCGCAGAGCTGGCCCTGGCCATCGACCAGTACAACAAAGACCGCAAAGAGCTCGACAAGCAGGTGACCGAAGAGGCCAACGCCATCCTTGAGGAGCGAGGCGAAATGTACTCCCCGAAGAAATCAATCGTCATCTACAACAAAAACTGGCACAAGGGCATCATCGGCATCGTGGCATCCCGCCTCACCGAACTCTACTACAAGCCGGCCGTGGTCCTCACCCTCAGCAACGGCCTCGCCACCGGGTCGTCGCGCTCCGTGCAGGGATTCGACGTCTACAAAGCCGTCGACTCCGCCCGCGACCTGCTCGAGAACTTCGGCGGCCACGCCTACGCCGTAGGCCTCTCCATGAAAGTCGGGAACATCGCCGAGTTCACCCGCCGGTTCGAAGAATACGTGGCAGCCAACATCCTGCCCGAGCAGATGACACCGCAGGTCAACATCGACGCCATCATCAACTTCTCGCAGATAACGCCCGAATTCGTGTCCACGCTGCGCCTGTTCAACCCCTTCGGACCCGGCAACCAGAAGCCCACATTCTGCACCATGCGCGTCAAGGACTTCGGCACCAGCAAGCTCGTCGGCAAAAACCTCGAGCACATCAAGCTCGAGCTCGTCGACGACACCAGCGGAAAGGTGATCAACGGCATAGCCTTCAACATGGCCCCCTACTTCAAGCACATCCACTCGGGACAGCCGTTCAACATCTGCTACACCATCGAGGAAAACAAGCACCGCAACGCCACATCGTCGCTGCAGCTGCTCGTAAAGTGGATTAACACACAGGTGTAGTGGACAGCCCCGAGGAAATCCTCGAGCGCTACTGGGGCTACACATCATTCCGTCCCGCACAGCGCGAGATTGTCGGCGACGTACTCGCCGGCCGCGACACCATCGGCCTGCTGCCCACAGGCGGCGGAAAGAGCATCACATTCCAGGTGCCGGCCATGATGCTGCCGGGCGTCACCCTCGTGGTCACACCACTCATATCGCTGATGAAGGACCAGGTCGACAATCTCGCCGACCGCGGCATCCGCGCCGCCTGCCTCCACTCCGGCCTCACCCGCCGCGAAGCCTCCTACGCCATGGACCGTGCGCGCCTGGGCCGTGCGCGCATCGTCTATGTGGCCCCCGAAAAGCTGCGCCAGAAAAACTTCCTCGCCGAGTTGCGCTCGTGGGACGTCAGCCTCATCGTGGTCGACGAAGCCCATTGCATCTCCCAGTGGGGCTACGACTTCCGCCCCTCCTACCTCAAGATTGCCGAACTGCGCCCGCTCTTCCCCGACGCCCCTGTGCTGGCGCTTACAGCCTCGGCCACGCCGGAGGTGGTGGCCGATATCGCCGACAAGCTGCACATGCGCGGCCACGCCGTCCACTCGCTCAGTTTCGAGCGACGCAACATCAGCTTCGTGGTGCGACGCACGCCCCACAAGGAGCAGATGCTCGCGCATGTGCTGCAGCGCACCGAAGGCACGGCCATCGTCTATGTGCGCTCGCGACGCCGCACGGTCGAACTGGCCGATATGCTCGCCCGCGAGGGCATCACCGCCGCCTACTACCACGCCGGCCTCGACCCGCAGCTCAAGAGCGAGCGCCAGGACGCATGGCGCAGCGGCGAGGTGCGCGTCATCGTGGCCACCAACGCCTTCGGCATGGGCATCGACAAACCCGACGTGCGCCTGGTCGTGCACTTCGACCTGCCCTCCACCCTCGAGGAATACTACCAGGAGGCAGGCCGTGCAGGCCGCGACGGCCTGCCGTCGTTCGCCGTCGTGCTACTCGGCCCCGCCGATGCAGCCACGCTGCGCCGCCGAGTGGCCGAAGAATTCCCGCCAAAGGAATTCGTGGCCCGTGTCTACGAGCAGCTGTGCATCTACCTCAACGTGGCCGTCGACGGCGGCTACGAGATGGTCTACGACCTCGACCTCCGGCAATTCTGCGCACACTACGGCCTGCCCGTGCGGCCCGTGCAAAGCGCCCTCGGCCTGCTCACCCGCGCCGGCTACATCGACTACAACGACGAGATGGCCATGCAGGCACGCGTCATAGCCACCGTGCGCCGCGACGAATTCTACGCCCTGCAGCTCTCCGACGTCGACGAACGCGTGCTCATGGCCCTGCTGCGAGGCTACGGCGGCATCTTCGCCGACTATGTGCACATCGACGAAGCCCGCCTCGCCACAGCTGCCGGCGTGTCGCAGGCAGTCTTCTACGAGAGCATGCTATCGCTCTCCCGCCAGCATGTGCTCCACTATGTGCCGCGCCGTCTCACCCCCTATGTCTACTTCCCCTACGCGCGCATCGAGACACGCCACATAGCGCTGCCGCGCGAAATCTACGACGAACGCCGCCGGCGCGCCGAAGAGCGCACCGAGGCCATGATAGCCTTTGCATCGGCCACCTCGGAGTGCCGCGTGCGCATAATGCTCGACTACTTCGGCCAGCCCTACGCGCCGCCATGCGGCTCGTGCGACGTGTGTCGCAACGCCGCTGCCGCACGCCGTCCCGCGCCCGACATGCGCGCCGCCGTGCTCGAGGCCGCAGCCTCGGGATTCGCCGTGGCCGACATCGGCCGCCTGTGGCCCGACCATGCCGAAGCTGCCGCCGAGGCCGCCCGCACCCTTCTCGACGAGGGCCTGCTGAGCAGCGACGGCATCACGCTGCGCGCCCGCTGACACCCCCACGCACGAAAAGAGGAGGAGCAATCGCTTGCTTCTCCTCTCCACGTTTCAACTATTTATTTATGAGAGCCTAAATACCCAGTATCACTACTCGGCACGTAGGGGGCTAAGAATCCTTGCCTGCTTTCGCGGGCCTCTCTTCTTGTTCGTCTTACAACTATACAACGCCCCGGCAGCCGTTTCGGCTTATTAATCCTTATTAAATATGTATAAAGCAGTTGCATAGCAGCGTTTTCAAAAAAACACACCCATCGCCGCATTTTTTTTGAAAAAAATTTGGTGGAATGAAAAAGGTGTCATACCTTTGCAGTGTCATAGTACACTATTACACTAATAACCCATAACACTCACACACATTATGCTCCTCTCAGCAACAGTCGTCGCCGCATCGGCCTCCTCCGGATTCCTCGCCGTACTCACAGCCGTGCTCTGCGTGCTGCTCCTCTGCCTCGTATAATTCGCATCTGTTCCTCTTTACAAGTTCTTAACTTCAACATCATGCTGAAAATAGATAATCTCACATTCAAGTACCCCGGCCGCAACAACGCCACCATCAACGACCTGTCGCTGACGGTGCCGGAAGGAGGGGTCTACGGTCTGCTCGGCCGCAACGGCGTGGGCAAAAGCACGCTGCTCTATCTGATTGCCGGCCTGCTGACGCCTGCAAGCGGACGCGTGGAATTCGAAGGCGCCGACACCCGCAAGCGCGCTCCGCACACGATGGCCTCCATGTTCATCGTGCCCGAAGAACTGACGCTGCCCGAACTGACACTTCGCGACTATGTGGCCATAAACGCGCCGTTCTATCCCAACTTCTCTCACGACGACCTGCGCCGTCACCTCACCACCTTCGAAATCGACCCCGAACTGCCCTACAAGCTCACAAGCCTCTCTATGGGCCAGCGCAAGAAGGTGTTCATGAGCTTCGCCCTGGCCTGCAACACGCCGCTCGTGCTCATGGACGAGCCCACCAACGGCCTCGACATCCCGGGCAAGATGGCCTTCCGCCGCTTCATTGCATCAAGCATCGACGAGTCGCGCACAATCATCATCTCCACCCACCAGGTGCGCGACATCGACACGCTGCTCGACCATGTGCTCATCATCGACAGCGAGCATGTGTTGCTCGACGCATCCACAGCCGCCATCGGCGAGAAACTGGCCTTCGTGCACACATCCGACCCCGCCGTGGCCGAGCGCGCACTCTACGCCCAGCCCTCCGTGGGCGGCATCTCGGCCGTGCTGCCCAACGACGGCAGCTACGAGACTGAAATCAACCTTGAATGCCTTTTCGAACTCGCAAGCACCCGACCCGACGTGCTGGCACAACTCTTCAAGAAATGAACACAGCAGCATCATCTCAGACATTCTGCGGCGCCCGCTTTGCGGCCACCCTGCGCCGCGACTGGCGCATGGAGCGCTCCGCGTGGGGCGTGCGATTCCTTGCCATGTTCGGCGTCCTCGTGCTCTTTGTCCTCGTCACCTCGTGGTTTGTGCACAAAGTAGTGCCCGAAGAATCCGAACCCTACTACGGCTCCACCGTTTATATCGACGGCATTGAGAAAATCGGCCTGGCATTCGTGTGCTATTTCTTCCTGTCGATTTTCATCTCGCTCGGAGCATCGCTCTTCCACTCGGGCTACGGCACCGCCGGACAGCGTCTCAACGAGCTGATGAACCCTGCGTCGACACTCGAGCGCTTCGCCTCCCGCTTCGTCATCTGCATCATCGGCGTGACGGTGGCCTACGGCCTGTGCTGGGAGCTGGCCGACTGGACTCGCGTGCTCGTCATGCACCTGTTCGACCGTCCGGCCGCTCCGCATGTCGGCTTCTTCGAGACTTTCGGAGTCGTATCGTCCAAGACCGGCTACATCACCGGCCTCATCATCTGCGGCACGGCCTGCTCGCAGGCCTCCTATGCCCTCGGCAGCACAATCTGGCCCAAGCTGTCGTTCCTAAAGACCTTCGCCGCCATGTTCGTCGTCCAGTCCATCTACGGCATGGCCATAGGTTACGCCATGAGCTACTTCCTGGCCGCACACATCGGCAGCGGCGACGTGATATCCGCCCCCGCCATACACACATCCATGGGCTACACTATCCTTCTGGTCGGCTCCGTGGTTTGGTCTCTCTTCTGCTACATCACGGCCTATTTCCGCATGCGCGAAGACGAGATTATCGACAGAATGTAAGACTATGGATTTCAACGAAAGCAACAAAGCGATATATCTGCAGATTGCCGATGAAATCTGCGACAAGGTGCTGGAAGGCACCCTCCGGCCGGCCGACCGCGTGCCGTCGGTGCGAGAGTACGCTGCCACGGTTATGGTGAACGTGAACACGGTCATGCGCACCTACGACTACCTCTCCACCATGGGAGTGATCTACAACAAGCGCGGCGTGGGCTACTTCGTGGCCGACGGCGCCGAAAGCGTCATCGTGAAGCGCCGCATTGAAGAGCTGATGGACGGAGGCGCCATGGAGCGCATCTTCCGCCAGTGGAGCATGCTGCACATCTCGCCGGACACCATAGCCGAAATGTATAACGACTATCTCAGACACAGCAATGAAAAAGACTACTAAAGCCATACTGATAGCACTGGCACTGGCCCTCGTGCTGAGCATCCTTGGCACCTACTTTCTGGTGGAAAGCATGTTCTGACCGCCACCATCCCTCCCGATTAGAAATCAGACACCCGAATCGCCGGCTACCCGGCGATTCTTTTTTCTATCCGCAGTATTCATGCTTTGCCGACACGAAAAAAGAGCTGCGCCGAGGTCTTTTTCGGCACAGCTCTTTATGCGATGGTCCGACCTGTCGGACGACGGATCAGAAATATTTGGCGAAGTCGGCGTTGCGCATGTCGCCGGTTTCGTTGAAGGCGTTGTGGAACTCAAACGCGGCGCGGAGAGAGTGGGGAGTCTGGCCGCCTGCGCCATGGTTGAGATAGTCGAGCAGCAGGGGACGGTAGTCGGGGTGGGCGCAGTTGTTGATAATCTCGTAGGCGCGCTCCACGGGGTCCTTGTGGCGCAGGTCGGCTATGCCCTGGTCGGTGACAATGATGTCGACACTGTGCTCGCTGTGGTCGGGGTGGGCCACCATCGGCACGATGTTGCTGATGACACCGCCTTTGCTTACGCTGGGGCAGGAGAAGATGGAGATGAAGGCGTTGCGGGTGAAGTCGCCGCTGCCGCCGATGCCGTTCATCATGCGTGTGCCGAGCACATGGGTGGAGTTGACGCCGCCGAAGATATCGGCCTCGATGGCGGTGTTCATGGCAATGACGCCGAGACGGCGTATCACCTCGGGGTTGTTGCTGATTTCGGCCGGACGGATCACGATTTTGTCGTGGAAGTAGTGAAGGTCGCGGAAGAGCTCTTCCTCCGTCTGGTCGGAGAAGGTCATGGAGCAGGTCGACGCGAAGGTGCACTTGCCTTTCTTGAGGAGCTCAAGCACGGCATCCTGTATGACCTCGGTGTACATCATGAAGTTGGGCAGACGTGTGCTCTCGCCCAGATCGTAGAGCACGGCGTTGGCCACGTTGCCCACGCCGCTCTGCAGGGGCAGGAACTCCTTGGGCAGGCGTCCGCTCTCGTACTCGCTGACGAGGAAGCTGACCACATTGCTGCCGATCTGCTTGCTCACCTCGTCGGGGGCGGTGAAGGGCTTCACGCCGTCGTAGCTGTCGGTGTGCACAATGCCGACAATCTTGCGGGGGTCGACTTTGAGCACGGGCGAGCCGACGCGGTCGGAGGGGCTGTAGATGGGAATCTCGCGGCGGTAGGGCGGGTCGAGAGGCATGTAGATGTCGTGCATGCCGAGAAGACTGTGGGGCAGCTTCCCGTTGAGCTCGATGAAAATTTTGTCGGCGAGCGCGGCGTAGGTAGGCACGTTGCCGACACCGCAGCCGAGCACGATTTCGCCGTCGGGCGTGACATCGGCAGCCTCGATGATGGCGTAGTCCACCTTGCCGTAGAAGCCGTAGCGCATCTCCTGCGACATCTCGGAGAGATGGCGGTCGAAGTAGTGCACGTCGTGGGAGTTGATGCGCTTGCGCAGGTCGGGCACGTTCTGGTAGGGGGCGCGCATGTTGATGGCGTTGGCGCGCGACAGGCAGCCGTCCACCTTGTCGCTTGTGGATGCGCCTGTGAAGAGGTTGATTTTGAAGGGTCGTCCCTCAGCGTGTTCTTTTTCAGCAATTTCAGCTATGTGCTGGGAGATGGCCTTGGGCGAACCGGGGGCCGTGAAGCCCGAAGTGCAGACGGTGTCGCCGTTCTTGATCATCTGGGCGGCTTCCTGAGCCGTCATGTTGTTAAATGCCATTGCAGGATGTTTTCGAGGTAGTTTCTTGTGCGCGCGGCACATTTTTTGTAATTTTGCGCAAAAATAGTGATTCTTGTGCAATAGCACAAATATTTCGACATAAATGACAGAAAAAGAGATGTCCGGCACACCCTGCCGGCACTTATTCATAGAGACTTACGGCTGCCAGATGAACGTGGCCGACAGCGAAGTGGTGGCCTCCGTGCTCCGGATGGCGGGCTACGAACTTACGGAGAGCGTGGACGAGGCCGACGCCATCCTGCTTAACACCTGCTCAATCCGCGACAACGCAGAGCAGAAAATCGTGGCGCGCCTGCAGTACCTTGCGTCGCTGCGACGCAAACGCCCGGGGCGTCTGATTGTGGGCGTGATAGGCTGCATGGCCGAGCGCCTGCAGCACGAGCTCATCGACAAGCATGGCGTGGACGTCGTGGCCGGCCCCGACGCCTACCTCGACCTGCCGGCACTCTTCGCCGCCGCCGAAGCCGGCGAGAAAGCCATCAACGTGGAACTGAGCACCACAGAGACCTACCGCGACGTGGTGCCGGCACGCATCGGCGGACAGAAAGTGGGCGGATTCGTCAGCATCATGCGCGGATGCAACAACTTCTGCTCCTACTGCATCGTGCCCTACACCCGAGGGCGCGCGCGCGCGCGCCCGGCCGAGAGCATCCTGCGCGCGGGGGCCGCCCGGCGCTCGCGCGGCTTCAAGGAAGTGTCGCGGCTGGGGCCGCACGGCAACCAGTCTCGTATACACAACTCCG
>CAMWNB010000050.1 GCA_947175495.1 uncultured Porphyromonadaceae bacterium
CCATTCCGCCCGAAGCCATGCACAGCGCCGAACATCAGGCAGGAACATCACACCACTAATACCTCTTATAAAATTATTATAGATGGGAGCAAACTCCACACGACTCAGCCCGCGCCAGAAGATGATAAACCTCATGTATATCGTCCTCACGGCCATGCTCGCCCTCAACGTATCCAGCGACGTTCTCGATGGCTTCACGCAGGTGCACGACGGGTTGCGCCGTTCCAACGGCAACGTCGACAGCCGCAACAACGCTATCTATCGCCGCCTCGACGAGCTCGCCGGGCAGAACCCGGAAAAAGTAGGTCCGTGGCTCGAGAAAGCCGACGAAGTGCGCCGCCTCACAGCCGGGATGGTGGCCCACGTCGACAGCCTCAAGCTCGCCATAGTCCACAAAGCTGATGGTGCCGACGGCAACCCCGACGACATCCTCAACCGCGACGACCTCGAAGCCGCCGCCGTCGTGATGCTCGCCCCGGGCAACAGCCGGGGCTACGCGCTCCGGCGCAACGTCGAAGCCTACCGCGACTACCTCGCCTCGCTCATGCCCGACACAGCCAAGGCCGCCAATATCCGCGAGGCACTCAACACCGACCCCATACTCCGCTCAGGCACCCTCGTGCCCCAGTCTTGGGAAGAAGCAAAATTCGACCAGCAGCCCGTCGTCGCAGCAATCACCCTCCTCACGAAGCTGCAGAACGACATCCTCTACGCCGAAGGTGAAGTGCTCGGACAGCTCCTCGTGCAGGTCGACGCCGGCGATGTCCGCGTCAACGAACTCAATGCTTATGTCATGCCGCAGTCGCGCCTCGTAATGCGCGGCGGCAAATACTCCGCCAACATTGTCCTCGCCGCAGTCGACACCACCCAGCGTCCAGTCGTCGTCATAAACGGCACACAGCTTGCCAACGACCGCGGTCTCTACGAGGTCAACACAGGCTCTACAGGCAGCTTCAGCTACTCCGGCTATCTCGAAGTTCCCCACGGCGACGGCACCTCAACGCGCCATCCCTTCACTTCCGACTACACCGTCATCGAGCCCATGGCTACAGTTTCCGCCTCCATGATGAACGTTCTCTATGCAGGCATCGACAATCCCATCGGCATCTCCGTCCCCGGCGTAGCCATGAAGGATATATCCGCCACCATGACCAACGGCACTCTCACGCGCAGCGGCGACAGCTGGATCGCACGTCCCGCGGCCGTAGGCAAAGAAGCCGTTGTCACCGTCACAGCTACCATCGACGGGCGACCTGCTACCGTCGCCACCTCCACCTTCCGCGTGCGCAAGCTCCCCGACCCCACGCCGTATATCGCCTACAAAGACGCACAAGGCCACACCGACAGCTACAAAGGTGGAAAAGGATTCCCAAAGACACTCCTGCTGCAGGCCCCTGGCATCGAAGCCGCTATTGACGACGGCCTCATCGACACACGCTTCCGCGTCATCAGCTTCGAGACAGTATTCTTCGATTCCATGGGCAACGCCATCCCCGAAGTCAGCGATGGAGCGGCATTCTCCGCGCGCCAGCGCCAGTCGTTCCAGCGTCTGCAGCGAGGCAAGCGTTTCTACATCTCCCGCATCAAAGCCGTAGGACCCGACGGAATCACCCGCGACCTCTCTCCCATGGAAGTAATCGTCAACTAAGCCACAACCCCCACACAGCATATGAAAGCATTCAGCCGTAACATATTGTTGGCAGCAATTGCCATCGCAGCCATCGCCCCCGCAGCCTCAGCCCAGGACGAAGCCACGGGCGTGCGCCGTCGCACGACCGCCGAGCGCACCCGCCCGGGGCAGCAGCCCGAAGGTCCGCAGCTTTCCGAGCGTGTCAGAAATTTCTACGATTCCGACGCCTCATCTTCTGTCTCCGATGCCGATGTGCAGTGGATGCGCGTCATATATCGCCAGATCGACCTCAACAAAGACCGCAACGCAGCCCTGTACTATCCCGAAGAACCCATCGACGGACAGGAAAATCTCTTCCGCATCATCATGCGCCTTATGGCTGCCAACCGGCTCCCCGCCTACGAGTACCTCGACGGACGCGAAGTCTTTACCGACCAGTATCGCATCAAAGTCCGCGACATGCTCGACCGCTTCCACATCCTCTACACACCCGCCAAAGGAAGCTCCGAGAAAAACCCCCGCTTCGTCATCGAAGAAAGCGACGTACCTTCCAACGAAGTACTCTCCTACTACGTCATTGAACGCTGGCAGTTCGACACGCGCCACAACCGCCTCCGCCCCCACATCGAGGCCATATGCCCCGTGCTCCATCGCGCCGGCGACTTCGGAGGCGAAGCCGTCCGCTATCCAATGTTCTGGATCAAGTTCAACGACATTCGCCCCTGGCTCACACAGCAGGCTATCTTCGTCGACGACAGCAACAACCTCCCCACCTGCACCTACGACGACTTCTTCACCCTCGCCATGTACGACGGAGAAATCTACAAGACGCGCAACCTCAAGAATCGCTCCCTCATGCAGCTCTATCCCAACGCCGACGAGCGCAAACACGTCCAGGACAGCATCCAGGCGCGCCTCGACAGTTTTGAGACCAAGCTCTGGGTTCCCACACGCGAGGAAGTCATAGCTGCCCGCGAAGCCCGCGAGGCTGCCGAGCGGGGCGACACCGCCGCCGTCACCCAAGCCAAGGACACCCCCGCCCGCGCCACTCGCTCCACCCGCCGTTCCACAAAGAAACCCGCCGCCCGCACCTCCCAGGTCAAGCAATCCAAGCCAAAGACCACAAACAGCAGCAACGCAGCCCGCTCCGTGCGCCGCCGCAAATAACCACTTCCCCCCAGAAAAAGACGATACACAAGAAAACACTTGCACATCTCGCGGCAAATACCTAAATTTGCATCGCAGACACATAACGCGATAGTAACTCAGTTGGTAGAGCGTTGGCTTCCCAAGCCAAAAGTCGCGGGTTCGAGTCCCGTCTATCGCTCCGCAGCGGCGCCGGCATCCCCGGCGCCGTTTCCGTATCCCCGCAAAATCCCCGCCTTCCCTTTGCCCGATTCAACTATTTATGCTAAATTTGCATATACAAGCTGAAAAGAGGGAATGAACCGACGCACAGCCACCGTCCGAAACAACGCCATAGGATCCATCCTTGTCAAAGGGTGGGGTGTCATCGTTTCTCTCATACTCGTCCCAATGACCATGGACTATCTCTCCCCCGAAGTCTACGGCGTGTGGCTCACCCTCTCATCCATAGTTCTTTGCCTCACATTTTTCGACATAGGCTTTACCAACGGATTGAAAAACAAACTGGCCGAGGCGCTTGCCGCAGGCGACACAGTCCGCGGAAAAGCGCTCGTGTCCACCGCATATGCCTTGATGCTCGCCATCTTCCTTCCCCTTGGCTTGCTTTTGGAAATCGCCGTGCCGTTTGTCGACTGGTGCCGCCTGCTCAACGTAGCCCCCTCCCTCGCCCCGCAACTTGTTGCGGCCATGCGCATACTCTTGTTCTGTTTCGCCCTGCAGATGATTTTCAACACCATCACAGCCGTCCTTGCAGCCTGCCAGCGCACAGCCGTCTCATCCGTATTTCCCGTTGTAGCCAACACCCTTTCGGTGCTCATAATATACATCCTCACCCGCACCACTCCCCCATCCCTCGTGGCCCTCGCGCAGGCCATTGCCTACCTTCCCGCCATAGTGCTCCTGTTCGCCTCCCTCATCCTGTTCCGCACCCGCTATCGCGCACTCGCCCCATCCCCGGCATGCGTCGACCGCACCGCCGTAGCCGCGCTCTTCTCCCTGGGCCTCAAATTTTTCCTGCTGCAGATTCATTATGTTGTCATGTATCAGGCCACCAACATCATCATCTCCAACCTCTCCTCGCCCCAGCAGGTGACCGTCTACAACGTGGCCTATAAATATCTGAGTGTCGGAATGCTCACCGTCGCCATCATCATGAATCCTCTTTGGCCGGCATTCACCGACGCCTATGCCAAAGGCGACTACCCCTGGATGCGCCGCACATATCGGACCATGCGCCGCCTTGTCGGCGCAGTCATGGCCATCTCCGCACTCATGGTGGCCGTAGCTCCGTTCGTCTATCGCCTTTGGATAGGCAATGCCTCGTTCGTCCCCTGGGCCATGACCATTTCTGTCGGCGCCTACGTCGTCATACGCTGCTGGACGCAGCTCCACGTCATGCTCATCAACGGCATCGGCGCCATCCGCCTGCAGACATTCATCACCATCCTCGGCCTCGCCGCCTACCTTGCGCTGGCCTTTGCCGGCGGCCACATAGCCGGAGCGGTCGGCGTCGTCTGGGCCATGACAGCGGTGGATGTCATGTATGCCGTTGTATTTACCATCCAGTTGCGCAAGCTCCTCGCAGGCGTGAAAAACACCTTTTGGAACAGATAACCCCCATGACTACGATTCAAGTCCTGCGCCTCGTCTACTGCCTCGCCGTCACAGTCGCCTTCTTGGTGGCATGGCGTAAAAAACTTTTCAGCGGCAAGAGGCAGGCCGTAGTGGCATGGAGTCTGATAGGGCTGCTCGCTATCTTCGTGGGAGCGCGTCCGCTGCTGCCCCGCACCGACACTGCCATGTACCATTACATATTCTCCGGGGCGTGCGAGGGCGGAGTCTCATGGCTGGGCGCCCGCTTCGCCCGCATCGGCTACGACCCTCTGTTCGGAGTTCTGCTGTATCTGTGCTCTCTCACACGCTCTTTCCATTTCGCCATCACGCTCGTATCTTTCCTCACCCTCGCTGCCACATGGTTTGGCGCGCGGCTCTACACCTCAGGCGAGCGCGTGGGGTCGGCGCTCATGCTCTTTCTTCTCACCATCGTCAACTTCACCTTCCTCAATCAGCAGGACAATGTCATTCGCTGCGGCCTTGCCTTCCCTCTGCTTCTTATCTATTACTATAGCCTGTTTCGCGACGACAGGCGCCGTGCCATCCTTTTCGGCGTGCTTGCCGTCGGCGTCCATTTCTCCATGGCCGCAGGAGTCATCGCCGCCCTTGTCGCCAGGTACGTCCGATGTCGCCTGCGCTGGTACTATCTTCTTTTTGCCGCCGTCCTTGTCGCATCTGCTGCCGGAATAGGCATTCAGTGGATTGTCGGACATCTGGATTTCTGGAAGGCGGAGTATTACAGCTCTCTCATGGCAACTGCGACCTACCGCACAGGCTTCCGCCCCGACTTCGCGGCCTTTAACACAGCTTTCCTCATCTTTTTCGCATGGCTATGCCACAAGGCGCCCTCCGCATTCATGGCGTTCTGCATCCGCCTTTTTGTGCTTCTCTCATGCTGGTTCTTCATGTGGTTCGCCATTCCTTATTCCGACCGCGTGGGAGCATTCAGCTGGAACATACTTCCCGCCATGGCCTACATCGGCAGCATCCGTGCCTTTCCGGGGCGTAGAAACATCATCGTTCCCTCGCTGTTCGCAGCCTTTTTGCTGATGACGCTGGTCATTTTCGTAAACCACACATTCCGACCGCAATGATTACAGTCTTCACTCCTGCCTACAACCGCGCCGGCTTTCTGCCGCGCCTGTTCCGCAGCCTTGAGGAGCAGACGTGCAAGCAGTTCGAATGGCTCATCGTCGACGACGGCTCCACCGACCGCACCGCCGCCGTAGTGCAGGACCTCATATCTTCGGCCTCATTTCCTGTACGCTACTTCCGGCAGCCCAATGGCGGCAAGCATCGTGCCATCAACCGTGCGGTCACGCTCGCCCGTGGCGAACTCTTTCTAATCGTCGACAGCGACGACTATCTCACCCCCAACGCCATCGACCGTCTCATATTCCATTACAACGCCGTCCGCTCCGACCTCTCCGTAGCCGGAGTCTTCGGTCTGCGCCGTCACGCTGACGGCCGCATCAACGGCCTCCGCAGACCATTCTCAGTTCTCCACACCACTCCCGGCCGCATCAAGCGCTATCTGCGGCGCGATGTCGCCGAAGCCATACGCCTCTCCGTGCTCCGCGCCTATCCGTTTCCTGAATTCGAGGCCGAGAACTTCATCTCCGAGAGTGCCGTCTGGAACGAGATTGCAAAAACGCATGTGTTCCGCTACTTCTTCGAGCCTGTCATCGTCTGCGACTACCTCCCCGACGGCCTCACATGCAACATCGTCGGCCTGCATCGTGCCAATCCGCTCGGCACTCTTCTTGTCTACAAAGAAAAGATTGCAGCCACGCCTTTGCTGGTCGAAAAACTCAAATCCGTGCTCAACTACTGGCGCTATCGTCCCTGTGCGAAATCCTGCCCGGAAGCCCTGCGGCTCCACGGACCCGCGCTCTTTTTTGCGCCCATGGGCTTTTTGCTATACATATTAGACTCCCTCACCCGATATTTATCCAGATAGCTATTGCCTCAAACCGAATTCTTGACTATCTTTGCACATAGAAGCTGAAATCATAAAACAACGGGCATAACCGACAGCTTCCTGCATAGCATCACAGTCCATGAAAAAACTCTTCATGATAGTCAACGAGGATAGATTTTTCCTCTCGCACAGGTTGCCTGTAGCCCTGGCCGCGAAGCGCGGGGGCTTTGATGTCACTATCGTCACCAAAGACACCGGACGCTCTGCCGACATTGTCGCTGCCGGTTTCCGCTTCATCAACCTTCCCATCAATCCCGTTGGCATGAATCCCGTGGAAGAAATCGCATGCTATCGCTTCCTCCGCAATCTCTACCGTGCCGAACGCCCCGACATTGTCCATCATGTCGGTCTGAAAAACATCCTGTGGGGAAGCCTTGCAGCCAAGAAGCTGAGGGTGGGGGGGGTAGTCAATGCCATATGCGGCCTCGGAAGCCTCTTCAACGAGGGCGTGCAGGCGCTCATTCCTCGCCTCATCCTTACCGTTATGCGCTACTCCAACCGTCGCGACAATCTCAAAGTCATTTTCCAGAACTACGAGGACCTCTCCACCTTTCTCGACCATGGCATAGTGTCGCAGTCGCAGATAGCATTTACAAAAGGCTCCGGTGTCGACCTCGACGAGTTTGCCGGAACGCCAGAGCCGGACGCGCCGGTCACGCAGATTATATTCACCGGCCGGATGGTGCGTGAGAAAGGCGTATGCGACGTCATACGCGCCGCCGAGATTCTTCGCTCCGAGTACGAGGATAAGGTGCGCTTCATCCTCTGCGGGCGCCTCACATCCCACAAGGGAGGAATCTCCGAGCAGTACATGCTCGACCATTGCGACGGCCGCTACATCTGCTGGCTCGGTGAGCGCGACGACGTGCGCCGCCTGCTCATGGACAGCCACATCATGGTATTCCCCTCCTACTATCGCGAAGGCGTGCCCAAATCCCTCATTGAGGCATGCGCCATCGGACGCCCCATTGTCACTTGCAATTCCGTAGGCTGCAAAGACGTCGTCGACGACGGCGTAAACGGATTCCTCGTAGACCCGCAATCGCCCGACGCGCTCGCCCGACGTCTGAAAGTGCTTGTCGACGACGGCGACTTGCGCCGCCAAATGGGCGTAGCCGCAAGAAGAAAAGCCGAAAAAGAGTTTTCAATCGAAAAGGTCGTCGACACCCACCTCGCTGTCTACCGTACGCTTGTGCCCGGCGGATAGTAGCGGATATACCCCGGTGTTCTCTACGACAGTCCCAATGTCGTGTGTGGCTATAACCTCGCTTTCTTCGCGCTTCAAAGCCGGGCTGACGGCTCGTAATAGCGTTCGGCAAGGACCGCATGTCCAGCCTTGAGCGATTCCGCCACGTCTATAATGCGTTGATTTTCAGAACCGCGAAAAAACAAATCGGTGTTGCGCTGCGCTTGCACGAACGGACCGTCCACAATCACGTCCACAAGCCGCACAAGCTGCGCCATGTCCTCGTGTTCAAGCAGTTGTTCGAAAGTGAAGCCTGTGTAGCACCATATTGAGTAGCCGCAGGCGCGTATGGCATCGCACAGCGGCACGAGAGCCTTAGCCTGATACATGGGGTCGCCTCCGGTCAGCGTCACATTGAAGTCGTTGATTCTCACGCGCTTCAGAATGTCTTCCACGCTCGCGTTATGCCCGGCGTCGAATGCCCATGTAGATGGATTATGACAGCCGGGGCACGCGTGTGCGCACCCCGCTGTGTATATGGCCGTTCTGAGGCCGGGACCGTCGACGGACGTGCCGTCGACGATGTCCATTATGCGTATGCTCATTTGTGGATTACGCGGTCGTTCAGTTCGGCCAGTTTTGCCGTGTTCCAGCGGTCGGTGGTGCCTACGAGGTAGCCTGTTATGCGCTGCAGGCGGTCGATGGCGGAGCTACCGCATTTGGGGCATGTCTGCAGGTCGGCCGAGGCATCCTCGTAGCCGCAGTGCATGCAGCGGTTACGGTTGTGGTTCACAGAGCAATAGCCTATGTTGTAGCGGTCCATGAGGTCAACGATGTCGCAGATGGCATCGGGGTTGTGCGTGGCATCGCCGTCGATTTCCACATAGAAGATATGGCCGCCGCGGGTCAGCTCGTGATATGGTGCCTCCACTTCTGCCTTGTGGCGGGGAGAGCAATGGTAGTACACCGGCACATGGTTGGAGTTCGTGTAATAGATTTTGTCGGTGATGCCGGGCAGTATGCCGAAAGTCTTGCGGTCTTTTGCCGTGAACTTGCCGGCAAGGCCCTCTGCAGGCGTGGCCAGGATGGAGAAATTATGCTCGTACTTTTCGGAAAATTCATTGGCTCTGGAGCGCATGTGTCCCACAATGCGCAGGCCAAGAGCCTGTGCTTCTTCGCTTTCGCCGTGGTGTTGGCCGATGAGGGCCACGAGACACTCAGCCAGGCCTATAAAGCCGATACCCAGCGTGCCATGGTTGATCACACTCTCCACGCGGTCGTCAGGTCCGAGCACGTTGGCGCCGTTCCACAGCTTGCTCATCACCAGTGGGAACTGCTTGGCCAGGGCCGTCTTCTGGAAGTCGAAGCGGTCGTTGAGCTGGCGCGCAGCTATGTCGAGCACGCTGTCAAGGCGGTGGAAGAATGCGTCGATGCGCTCTTGCTTGTCGCGGATGCTCATGCACTCGATTGCTATGCGCACGATGTTCACCGTGGTGAAGCTCAAGTTGCCGCGGCCGATGGATGTCTTTTCGCCGTAGCGGTCTTCGAAAACGCGTGTGCGACAGCCCATTGTGGCCAGCTCGTACTGATAGCGCTTGGGATCGTCGGCGCGCCATTTCTCGTGTTGGTTGAAGGTGGCGTCGAGGTTTACGAAGTTGGGGAAGAAGCGGCGAGCCGTCACCTTGCATGCGAGTTTGTAGAGGTCGTAGTTGCGGTCCTCCGGCAGATAGCTGACACCGCGCTTCTTCTTCCATATCTGTATGGGGAAGATGGCGGTGGCGCCGTTGCCCACGCCTTCGTATGTGCTGTTGAGCAGCTCGCGGATGATGCAGCGGCCTTCGGCGCTTGTGTCCGTGCCGTAGTTGATTGATGAGAATACCACCTGGTTGCCGCCGCGCGAGTGGATGGTGTTCATGTTGTGGATGAATGCTTCCATGGCCTGATGCACACGGCTTACGGTGCGGTTGATGGCATGGTGCAGCATGCGTTCTTCGCCGGTGAGGCCGTCGAGTTTCATCGTTGTGTAGTCGTTAAACTCCTTGTTGTACAGGTGGCTGAGGTCTACGCCTTGCATCTGCTCCACATACTTCACCTCCTCGATGAACGTGGAGCGCACGAAGGGTGCGAGATAGAAATCGAAGGCGGGAATGGCCTGGCCGCCGTGCATCTCGTTCTGTGCTATCTCAAGCGACACGCATGCCAGGATGGTGGCTGTCTCGATGCGCTTGGCGGGGCGGCTTTCGCCATGCCCGGCGATGAAGCCGTACTCCAGGATGCGGTCCAGCGGGTGTTGCACGCAGGTGAGGCTCTTTGTCGGATAATAATCCTTGTCGTGGATGTGGATGTAGCCAGAGCGCACCGCGTCGCGCGCCTCGGCCGTGAGCAGATAGTCGTCAACGAAAGGTTTTGTGGTCTCGCTTGCAAATTTCATCATCATGCCTGCGGGAGAGTCGGTGTTCATATTGGCATTCTCGCGGGTGATGTCGTTGTTCTTTGCCTCGATGATTTCGTGGAACATGTCGCGCGTCTTTGCTCGGCGCGCTATGCTGCGTTGGTCACGGTAAGCGATATAGCGCTTGGCCACTTCCTTGCGGGGACTGTTCATCAGCTCGAGTTCCACCATGTCCTGGATCTGCTCCACGGTCATGCGTTCTTCGCCGCTGAAGGAGATGCGGTCGCAAATTTTGCATATGAGAGCTTCGTCTTCGCCGAGCTCGGTTGTAAGCATGGCCTTGCGGATTGCGGCTTTGATTTTTTCTTCGTTGAATCCTACCACGCGGCCGTCGCGCTTAACTACAGTCTGTATCATTGTGAGGTGTTTTTATTCTTTTCAGGAGTGGCCTTCACGGGGCGTTCCCAAAGGCGTTGACAAAGGTAGGAACAAAAACGAAAATGGACAATAGTTTCAATCGAAAAATTATCAACAATTTTTCATTTTGGAAAACTTTTTGAGTATATTGAAAATGTAACACTTTGAGCGTTAGGTAAATAAAAATATTTTTGGAAAACTTTGTCGCAACAATGGTTTTTGATTGTTGCTAATTTGCTATCGCGCAAAGCGTTGCGTCAGCGAGCAGAAATACCCTTCTTTGCAAGCATCCGGAAGTCTTCCGGATGCAGCCCTGCGCGTTCCAGTTCGACGCCCTCGTTGTAGTCGTTGAGATACATGCGCGGCTCCATGCTGTAGGTGCTGTCGGTGAGCGCGCGGAAGGGGCGGCTGTGGTTGGTGGTGATGCCTGCGAGCGACAGCATCGTGTCGAACACCGTGCGGCTCGATGCCACATCCTTGCCGACATTGGCGCGCGCGGCGCGTGCATGCCCGGGGTGCTGCGTGCGGTGTCCTTGCGACAGCCACAGCACCATCGGCACATGTATCTGCCAGTATGTCGGGTTGGGCGATGCGTGCAGGAAACGCTCGCGGTCGTCGTCGAAGATGTCCTCGCCGTGGTCGGGCACAAACAGCATGGCGGCCGCCACGCTGTCGGGCAGTGCGGCCAGCGAGCCTATCACGCTGTCCACCATGGCGTCGGTGCTCACTATCGTGTTGTCGTAGGCGTTGATGAGGGTAGGGCGGTTGCTGCGCGTGGCGTTGTCGTTGTTGTCGGGGATGAAGCGGCGATGTGAGGCGCTGTAACGCTCGCTGTAGTTGAAGTGCGAGCCGTAGCTGTGCAGCACCACGAAGAGTTTGCGCGCCGGCGACTCGGCTATGAAGCGTTGCAGCATCGGCACCAGGGCGCTGTCGCTGCGTACGGCGTGTGGCTCGTCGGCTATGAACCGGCAGGTGTCGGCCTGCTCGCCGAAGAAGTCGATGTACGAGCCGTTGCGTTGCTGGTTGGAAAAGAAGGCAGTGGCATATCCGGCCTCGCGGAAAGCCTCGAACACGCTGCGCACGCAGGCGATGCTGTCGCCGAAGGTCACGGCGGTGAGTGGCGATAGCATCAACGGCACACTCTTGTGTGTGGTGTTGCTCTCCGACAGCACTTTGGGGAACACCAGCAGATTCTCTCGGTGGCTCAGCAGCGGGTTGGTCGGGCGGTCATAGCCCAGCAGTTGCCAGTTGTCGGCACGGCAGGTCTCGCCCACCACGAGCACATATACTTCGCGTTCGTCGGCCCTGCGGCTGCTGTGCGCGTCGTAGCGGAATGCCGCCGATGTGGCCGGATAGCTCTTCGCTGCGCGGTAGCGCTGCACGGCGTGCAGCGTGTTGT
Source organism: uncultured Porphyromonadaceae bacterium (assembly GCA_947175495.1). Taxonomy (GTDB): domain Bacteria; phylum Bacteroidota; class Bacteroidia; order Bacteroidales; family Muribaculaceae; genus CAG-873. The sequence goes on from CAMWNB010000050.1 coordinate 11,766, forward strand.
CTATTACGTTGGCGGGGAAAAGCTCGCGGCGCACCGAGTAGTCCGGCTCGGTGGAGTATGCCGCTATCACGCCCGCAAGGCCTGCTACAGCCGCGCACAGGCCTGTCCGGCGTGCGGCGCGCTGCGTCCGCGGCTGTAGCTTGAGGTGCTTGACCGACAGTCTGATGGCCCATGCTATAGGAGGCAGATACAGCACCACTACCACAAATATGGCCGTGCCGAGGTTGCCGAGCAGCTCCGTGGCTTCTCCCACGTTGGTCGTGGCCACGTTCAGAAACATGTCCACGGCTATAATCGACTCGCCGTAGAGAAACAGCAGCACAATCTGGAATGCGGCGTAGATGCTCAGCGGAGTGCACAGCAGCACCGTGCGTCCTACATTGCGCGACCACGCGCAAAGCAGCAGATACACGCCGAGCGGCAGTGCCACGTTGGCCGCTGATGCCGCGGCGGTATAGTGCTCGGTGATGCACAAGGCCACTCCCGGCACGATGAGCAACAGCGGATATGCCCACAGCAACGCCGCAGGCGAGAATATGCGAGAGAAATCAGAAAGCTTCATTTATACTGAAAATAAAACCGGTGGTGCTGCGTCCGAAGCCCAGGTCGACGCGCACGTTGACGCGCTGCTTGAACTCCCAGCGGTAGCCTATGCCATAGTTGGGCAGCACGCTGCGCGAGGTGATGTCGCTGAAGCGCGAGAACACCGTGCCAGCGCCGCCCCAGATGGCTATGCCGTTGCGGTGCCAGATGTGCTGGCGCAGCTCCACGCATGCTGTAATGGCCGATTTGTCACGATAGCGCCCCTCAAAGTAGCCGCGCATGTTGTTTGAGCCTCCGAAGGTGCTGAGCAGTCCCCACGGCGTATTGCCGTAGGTGAAGGCGCAGTCAGCCGTGGCGGCGAGGATAGCTCCGCGCCACAGCGGTGAATAGTGTGATGCGTGCGCCGAAGTGCGCGAGAATGCCTGTCGGTTGCCCAGAAAGCGCGGGTTGAACTGTTGTTCCAGACGAAGGAACGTGCCGTGGAAAGCGCTGCTCATGTTGTCGCGGCTGTCGTACTCGATGATGAAGCCGGCACCGGCGTTGAACGAGTGCGACGGCTCTCCGTGCCATAGCCACGGCTTTTCGAAGTCCTGGCCTTTAATGTAGTTGATGGCGGCCAGCGGGCCCGCATAGAAATGGTTGCCTATGCGCCAGCGGTAGTCCACGCGCACCTGCGTGTTGAAATATTTGTATTTCGATTCATTGGCGTCCACGCGGCATTCCTCGTAGCCTATGCCCCAGAACTTTGTGGCTATGCGCGAGAAATTCACGTCGTAGGTGAGGCGGCGTGTGTCGCCCGGAAATATGTGTGTGCCTCCCACGCCCACCTTGAAATGCGCTGCAGTTGTGGCATCGAAGTAAACCGACACCTGCGATACCGGAGTGAGCGTGTCGCCGTCGGCATGGTAAAGGCCGGCGCCCATGATGCCCACACCGAACTTGGAGTCCGACGAATAGTGCGGACCGCCGATGATGCTGAAGTCGAATTTCTTGGTGGGGTAGCTGCGGTTACTCTCGCTGAAATAGTTGATTACGCGCGCGATTATGCCCTTTTTCTCCGGCTCGGTGGCGGTGGAATCGGCATTTTCGGCGGCGCATTCAGCCGCAAACGCAGCAGCAAGCAGTAATATGGCGACTAATCTTTTTAACATAATTTTCGACGACAAAATTACGAATTTTGCCCCGCAACGCCAAACATCCCCCTCCCCAATCTTTCCCCAAACACCTCCTATCCTCTCCCTTTTTGCCACTTCACCTATTAAACGTGAGTTCGATATAAGAATCAACATTATTAGAAATAAAACAATCAGCCATTCAGTGATTGAAGATTCAAAATCGAAGTGCAAAAGTCTTTGATACAAGAAATAGATTCTCTTCACTCCTCTCATAGGGCTCAAAAACTGTCTCGCAAAATCTATGCCGAGGGTAGCTAAACTTGGGCGAAGCCAGCATCGCCCGAAACGAAAAGTCCATATACAACAAGACCCCTCGGTGGTGTCCGAAGGGTAGTATGAGTTATGCGATTGAAGCCTTCCGATCGAGATCTTAGCCTCAAATTACGAAAGCACGGCGGCGGTACCGCAACGCCATTATTTTGTATCGTATGAAAACTACAGTCGGAATACTAAATGTATAAATTAGATTTATGTTTTATACTAATTAAGAGCTAATTACTTCATTTAAAAG
>CAMWNB010000051.1 GCA_947175495.1 uncultured Porphyromonadaceae bacterium
TCGAACCTAGACAGACAGAACCAAAAACTGTAGTGCTACCATTACACCATAAGACTATCCTTTGCCCAACGCGCCACTCGCAGGAAGCGCACTAAAGCGGTGCAAAGTTAATGTCTTTTTTTGTGACTTGCAAGCCTTTCACCCATTTTTGATAAACCAAATTCATCCGACAAGCCCGTTTTTAAACAGTTTTAAGTCCATAAATACGGCAAAAAGCGTAAATTTGCACTCCAAGATTACCCCGCCAAGCAATGACCGACCCAAAGACACGCGTCGAGCAGCTCCGCCGCGAGCTCAACGACCACAACTACCGATACTACGTGCTCAACGCACCCGCCATAGACGACCGCGAGTTCGACACCCTCATGCACGAGCTTGAAGACCTCGAGCGTGCCCACCCCGAGCTCGACGACCCGCTGTCGCCCACCAGACGCGTAGGCTCCGACCTCACCAAAGGCTTCGAGCAGACGCAGCACATCTACCCCATGCTCTCCCTCGCCAACACCTACAGCCCCGACGAGGTCGACCAGTGGCTCGAGCGCACACGCGCCGCCCTTCCCGGCGAAAACGTCGACATCGTTGGCGAACTCAAGTTCGACGGCACAGGCATATCGCTCGTCTACGAGCACGGACGCCTCATTCGCGCTGTCACACGCGGCGACGGCACAGTCGGCGACGTCGTGACAGAGAACGTCAAGACCATCCGCAGCATCCCCCTGCAGCTGCGCGGCACCGGCTGGCCCGAATTCTTCGAGATACGCGGCGAGATCGTAATGCCATGGGCCGCCTTCCAACGCCTCAACGAAGAGCGCGCATTCAACGAAGAACCACTATTCGCCAACCCGCGCAACGCCGCCGCCGGCACCCTCAAGCTGCAGAACCCGGCCGAAGTCGCGCGCCGCGGCCTCGACGCATACCTCTACTACATGCTCGGCGACAACCTTCCCTGCGCCACCCACTACGACAACATGCTCCGCGCACGCGAATGGGGCTTCAAAGTCAGCACCCGCATGACCCTCCTCCGCTCCGTCGAGGAAGCCGACGCCTACATCCGACGCATGGACACCGAGCGCAAGCAGCTCCCCGTGGCCACCGACGGCCTCGTGTTCAAGGTCAATTCCCTGCGCCAGCAGCTCAACCTCGGATTCACAGCCAAAAGCCCCCGATGGGCCATCGCCTACAAATTCGCCGCCGAGAGAGCACGCACCCGCCTGCTCTCCGTGTCGTTCGACGTCGGCCGCATGGGCACCATCACGCCGGTCGCCAACCTCGAGCCGGTGCTCCTCAGCGGCACTGTCGTCAAGCGCGCCAGCCTCCACAACGAAGACATCATGCGCCAGCTCGACGTCCACGAAGGCGACATGCTCTACGTCGAAAAAGGCGGCGAAATCATCCCCAAGATTGTCGACGTCGACACCGGCGCCCGCACCCCCGGAGCGGCACCCGTGCGCTTCGTCAGCCATTGTCCCGCCTGCGGCACCCCGCTCGTGCGCGTCGAAGGCGAGGCCGCATGGGTGTGCCCCGACAGGTGGGGATGCGCACCCCAGATTATCGGTCGCATCGAGCACTTCGTCGGCCGACGCATGATGAACATCGACGGCATCGGCGAGGAAACCGCAGCCACCCTCTTCGCAGCAGGCCTCGTGCGCGACATCGCCGACCTCTACTCCCTGCGGCCCGATCGGCTCATAGCGCTCGAAGGCTTCGGCCCCCGCGCCGCCGAGCGCATCGCCGACGGCCTTCGCGCCAGCCTAAACGTGCCCTTCGAGCGGGTGGTCTACGCACTGTCCATCCCCGGCGTCGGCGAGACCACAGCCAAGAAAGTGGCACGCGCCGCAGCCGACATCGACCGCCTCATGGCCATGACCGAGCAGGAACTCACCGCCATCGAGGACGTAGGCCCCCGCATCGCACGCAGCATCGTCGACTACTTCGCTGAGCCCGACAACCGCGACATCATCGAGCGCCTCCGCGCCGCAGGCCTCTGCATGGCCATGCCCGAGCGCGACGCCTCCGACTGCACCGACCGCCTCGGCGGAAAGGCCTTCGTCATAAGCGGCGTCTTCGAACACCACAGCCGCGACGAGTACAAGGCCCTCATCGAACGCCACGGCGGACGCAACGTCGGCTCCATTTCCAAGAAAACCGACTATGTGCTGGCCGGAGCCAACATGGGACCCGCCAAGCTCGAAAAAGCGCAGAAACTCGGCATCCCCGTCATCGGCGAAGACGACTTCCTCGCCATGATAGCAGAATAAGCGCCGCCGCTCCGGCCGCCGCCACCCACCATCCGCTCAGGCGCGGGGAAGCCACTCCACCCTGCGCCTGCGCCACACTCGTCTCCTGCGCCACGACCATGCTGTCGCATCTCTCTGCGGCCGTCTCCTCCGCTTGGCGGCGCACCACAGCCGCCCGCAGCCTCCGTGCCGCCACAGCCGCAGGCGCCCCCGCGCTGTCGGCTCTCAGCCTCACCACCGGCGAATCCAGCTCCACCAACGCCACAAGCTCCGACGCGCGCCACTCCATCGCACGCACCGTGCGCACCTCCCCCTCGCTGCAGCGCCGCACCTCGGCATGGCGCTCCGCATGGCAGCCCCACACCAGCAAGGCCGCCGCGGCAAAGACCATCGCCCTCATAGCGCCGCATACTCTTTCGTTGCGTCAAAACACGGACACGCCTTCGCGGCAAAGTCGCGGTGCGGGCGCACGCGGGCACGCGGAAACCGCACACGCAGCCAGTGCAGCAGCTTCAGCAGCCCGGCGCGTTGCTGCGGCGTGCGCGTGTCGGCCGGATTGCCGGCCGCATCCAGACCGCCCACATACACCACCCCTATGCTCCTGGAGTTGTGCCCCTTGCAGTGCGCCCCGGCCTTAGCCTCCGGGCGTCCCGCCTCGAAATTGCCGTCAAGCCGCACCACATAGTGATAGCCTATGCTGTCAAATCCGCGGTCGCGGTGCCAGCGGTCGATGTCTGCGGCGCAGAAGTCCTGCCCCGCCTTCGTTGCCGTGCAGTGCACGATGATTTCAGTGATGTCTCTCATTTTACAGTGAATTGATTAGTGAATTACACTGCAAAATTAAGCAGCCTTCCGGCCGCTCCACACCGCTTTTGCGCCCTCGCGGCGCAAACCACGGCTACACCGCGTTGCTCTCGCCACGCACGGCATTGATTATCGTGCGTATCATTATCTTCAGATCAAGCAGCAGCGTCCAGTGCTCGATATACCATGAGTCGGCCTCCACGCGACGCTCCATCTTCCACAGCTCGTCCGTCGGGCCGCGGAAACCCGTCACCTGCGCCCAGCCTGTTATGCCCGGCTTCACCGCATGGCGGGCCATGTAGCGGTCAATCAGCTTGCTGTACACATCCGTGTGCTTAAGCATATGAGGACGCGGGCCCACGATCGACATGTCGCCGCGCCACACGTTTATAAACTGCGGCAACTCGTCGATGCTCGTGCGTCGCAGCCACGCGCCGACGCGCGTCACACGCTCGTCACCCGCCGTCGCCTGTCGCGTGTCGGCATCCCGGCTGCTGCGCATGGTGCGGAACTTCAGACACTTGAACGTCCGCCCGTGGTAGCCCGTACGCTCCTGTCTGAAATACACCGGCCCCGGCGACGACAGCTTTATCGCTATCGCCACAGGCACATACACCAGCGGATAGAAACACAGAAACACCGAGCTCACAGCCACGTCAAACACCCGCTTCACAGCCCGGTTCACACGCGATTTCAGCGGATTGGGCCGCACGCCCATCGCCGTCATGCTTCCCACCGTCGTAAGCTCCATATTGCGCTGCACATAGCGCGACAGCTGAGGCACAAAAAAGAAGTCGGCACCCGTGTCATCGGCCATGCGCAGCACCTCTGCCGCATGTCGCCCGCTGCCGTCCGTAGCCCGGCAGTAGAACACCTGATGCACACGCTCGCGACGCATAAAGCCGGCCAGCGCGTCCAGCGTGCCCACATATCTGCCTCCGAAGCCATCCGGACAAGCATCGTCGAAAAATCCCAGCAGACGGTAGCCGAAACCGGCATCGCGCCGCATCTCCTCGGCAAGGCGCTCGCCCGTAGGATTCGCGCCCACAATCACCACGCGGGCATAGCCGCGGCCCTTGCGGCGATATAGTTTCAGCATCGCGCGCGACCCCAGACGCAGCAGCAGCATTCCGCCGAACATCATGCCGTAGAACGCAGCCAGCGCACGCACCGACAGCGTTTCGATGTCCAGCACCGCCAGCAGAGCCAGAAAAAACAGCGCGTGCAGCGCCACATCGCTCAGAGCCTGCCGCGCCACCACGTCAAGCTGTAGCGCGCGGTGCAGACCGCGGCGCAGCCCCCACCACAGCTCCGGAACAAGGCTGATGTTCACCAGCACCCACAGCATGCGGTCGCTGCCCCACACGGCATACACCGGAAAAAGCAGGCACACGAGCCCGAACAGCACGTTCACCAGCACCACATCGGCGCAGGCAAACAGTGCCGGAATAAATCGGCCTCGTGTGCTCAGGCGTGTGCTCGGCATAGGCAGCGGAGCTTACTTCGCCAGCATTTTCAGCTTTTCGGCTATCTCGGCTATATCCTCGCGCAGACGCTCGATTTTTCGCTCGAAGTCGCGCACCAGCGAATTGCCGCTCTTGCTCTTGGCGTTAAGGAATCCCAGATTGTTCTCCAGCGTGCGCAGCTCGCTGCGCTTCGCCTCCAGCACGCGTGCCAGACGGTCATGCTCGCGGCCGGCCGTGTCGCCTTCCATGCGTGCCACAGCGCCCGCAAACTGCTCGCGGCGCTCGCGGCGGCGCCCGTCGCTGATACCGTCGCGCAGCTCGTCAAGGCGCGCGCGATACTGCTCATACACCTTGTCTTTCTCGCGGAAAGGCACATGGCCTATCGTCTGCCACTCGTCCTGTATCTCCTTTATGGCTGCCAGCAGCTCGGCGCGGGGAGCCTCGGCGCTCAGCGCGTTCAGTCTGTCCACAAGCGCGCGCTTCGCGGCCAGGTTGGCGTTCTCCTCGTTGCGGCGACCGCTGCCGGCCTTCTTTTTCTGTTCGAAGAAATGGTTGCATGCATCCATGAAGCGGCGCCACACGGCATCGCTGTGGCGCTTGGCCACAGGGCCTATCGCGCGCCACTCCTGCTGCATCGCCACGAAACGGGCGCCGGCCTTCGTCCATTCGGTGCTGTCCTTCAGCGCCTCGGCCTCGTCGGCAAGCGCCGTCTTGGCGGCAAGGTTGGCAGCCAGCTGCTCGCGCGTGTTGCGGAAATATTCGGCTTTCGCCGCAAAGAACTTGTCGCAGGCCGCGCGGAAACGGCCGAAAAGGTCGCGGTTGGCCTTGCGGCTCGCGTAGCCCAGCTCTCGCCATTTGCCCTGAAGCTCCTGGATGGTGGCCGTAGCCTTGTCCCATGCGCCGAAGCCGCCGAGACTCTCTGTGTCTATCGCCTCCACCTGCTCGCACAGAGCCACCTTTGCAGCCTCTGCTTCGGCTTCCTGCGCCTTGCGCTCCTCGAAATAGGCCTGATAACGCTTGTTCACGGTAGCGCTCGCAGCCTTGAACTTCTCCCAGATTTCTTCGCGCAGCTCCTTGGCCACAGGGCCTATGCGGCGCCACTTGTTGTGCAGCTCCTGCAGGCGGCGGTAGGCGGTGATCACATCCTCCTCGGCGCCAAGGCTCTCGGCCTCCTCCAGCAGCAGCGTCTTGCTGTCCAGATTCTTCTTGAAGTCATAGTCGCGCAGCTCCTTGTTTATCTTCAGATTGTCGCTGAAGCGCTCGCGGGCATCCTGGAAGCGCTTCCACACACCCGTTTCTTCCGTCGGTTCCACATCGCCTATGGCGTTGAACTCGTCCTGAAGCTCACGGTAGCGCGGGAACGTACGGTTCACGTTGTCCGTGTCGTCGGCCAGAGCTATTATCTCCTCTATGATAGCGTTCTTGCGCTCCAGGTTGGCCGCGCGTGCAGCCTCCTGCTCGGCGGCCCAGGCAGCCTTCTTGTCCTTGATCTGCGCAAGGATGGCAGCGAACATCTCCTCCTGCTTCACCCGCGCCGCCACGGCGGCATCGTCGGGTTCGGCGCCCTCGCCGTCGGCAGGAGCAGCAGCGTGCAGGCTGTTCCACGTCGAGCGCAGGCGGCGCACATCGTCGCTTGAAATATCGGCAGCTTCGCGAGCCAGAATGTCGCACGCGGCCGCTATGGTCTCCTCGGCCGTAGCCGGGCGGTGGTGCGGCTCTTCGGCAGCTTCGGCGGCCACAGCTTCTGCAGCGGCTTCGTTGGTTTCTTCATGCTCGATGGCATCAGTCATTTCCATCTCGACGGCCTGCTCGGCAGCACCGTCGGGTGCTTCGGCGCCCGCCTGGGGTGCCGGGTTGAGGATTTCCTCGGCGCCGGTTGCGGCGTGCAAGGAGGATTCGTTCGTTTCCATAATTAGGTTTATAAAAATAAAGCGCACTCGGCGCGAGCCTCAAAATTAGCAATAAAAATCGAACACCGCACAAAAAATCTTAAAAAAACGCTCTTTTCGCCTCAACGCACCGTCCGCCCTGCCCATCAGCAGCCATCACAGATCATGGAAATGCTTGTGCGGAGGCATCTCCCGCAGAAAATCAGCTATCGCTCCCGTCATACGCGCGAGCGTGTCCGGCCGGTAATAAGGATTCTCCCTCCGCGCAGCCACGGCCTGCATCTCCTCCCCCAGCGCAAGCCCGATGGCTGCGCTTATAGCCTCGCGGCCCTCGGCACAGTGCACCACCGACGGCCCGCACAGACGCCCCTGCTGACGCGGCCCCACGTCTACCGTCACCGTACCCGTCGACGGCACCTCCACGATGCCGCTCGACGAATTGCCCACCACCACCTGCGCCACCTGCAGCACCGACAGATACCTCAGCGCCCCGAGCGACGGCACCGCAAGCACGCGCCCGGGCCTCGCGGCAGCGTACGCCTCTATCATCGGGATAAGACCGTCCGCACCCGCGTCATTGTTGGGATAAGTGATTATGGTCCGCAGCTCCGGATGCTCGTCCAGCGCCGCCAGAAGCTCCGCGAAGCACTCCGCCGGATCCGCGTCGGCAAGCGTCGCAGGGTGGTAGGTCACCACTGCCAGCCGCCCCTCCAGACTGAATCCGAGGTTAGCCTCAAGCTCCTCACGCCCCATCAGCTCGCGGTTCATGATGTTCCACACGCCTATCGCCCCCGTGTTCACCACACGCTCCGGCATCTCCCCCATCTGCACCACGCGCCGCCGGTAAGCCTCCGTCGCCGTCAGATGCAGCGCCGACAGCTTGGTGATAGCGTGGCGGATGTCATCGTCCACAGCCCCCTGGCTCACCTCCCCGCCCGCAATGTGTATTATAGGCACGCGCATCACAGCCGCCGCGCTCGCCACCGCCAGCATCTCGTAGCGATCGCCGAGTATCACGATGGCATCCGGACGCAGCCGCTCCAGAGCGTCAGCCGTCCCGGCCATGCACTGAGCCATCCCGCGCACGCGCGCAGCCGCGCCCTCACCCTCCGGACGCATCGCCACAGGCGCGTCTATCTCAAAGCCGTCGGCCCGTATCTCGTCAGCGCTGTTCCCGTACTCGGCCATCAGATGCATGTTAGTGGCAAGGATGCACACCTCCGCCTCCGCGCGCAGCGCGCGCGCAACCGGACTCAGCAGGCCCCAGTCGGCCCGCGTGCTCGTAGCGAAGCATATCTTTTTCATAATGTGCAAATATACGGATAAGTCGAGAGCAAACCAAATTTATTTGGTTTGCCGAGCGTTAGTATATTCGGCAAAGCCAGATATACGGATAAGTCGAGAGCAAACCAAATTTATTTGGTTTGCCGAGCGAGAGTATATTCGGCATAGCCGGATATACGGATAAGTCGAGAGCAAAACAAATTTATTTAGTTTGCCGAGCGGGAGTATATTCGGCAAAGCCGGATATACGGATAACCCTCCTATTCCGCAACACCCCACATAAAATCCCCCGAAAAAACCGCCCAAAAACTCCAAAATCCTATTCCAAAAGATGAAAATTGCATATTTTTTGAAAATTCTTTGCAAAACATTTGCAGGATTCAGAAATCCGATGTAACTTTGCACTCGCAAAAGCAACGAAGCTTATGCCTCTCCATCGAGAGCCAAGCGAGGCTTATGATGATGGTGCGGTAGTTCAGTCGGTTAGAATGCCGGCCTGTCACGCCGGAGGTCGCGGGTTCGAGTCCCGTCCGCACCGCCAGAGGAGAGAGGAGAATGAGAAATTGCACGGCCTTCGGGCTTCGCGTTTCTCATTCTTTTTTTATACCCCCCTTAGAAAACATCCGAACTATGAATAAAGAAATCCCCGTCCTCCTTCTCACAGGCTACCTCGGCAGCGGAAAGACCACACTGCTCAACCGCATCCTCTCCAACGAGCGCGGCATACGCTTCGCAGTCATCGTCAACGACATCGGCGAAGTCAACATCGACGCCACCCTCATCCGAAAAGGAGGCATCGTAGGAGCATCCGCCGACACCCCCGACCTCGTCGCACTCCAGAACGGATGCATATGCTGCACACTCAAGATGGACCTCGCGCAGCAGCTCGCCGAGCTCGCCGCCACACGCAGCTTCGACTACATCGTCATCGAAGCCAGCGGCATCTGCGAGCCCGCACCCATCGCGCAGACCATCTGCTCCATCCCGCAGCTCCTCCCGCCGGCCGCGTGCCCCGTCGTCCCCCGCCTCGACTGCGTAGCCACCGTCGTCGACGCCCTGCGCCTCCGCAGCGAATTCGCATCGGGCGAATCACTCCGGCGCACCGACCTCGGCGAAGAAGACATCGAGCGCCTCATCATCGAGCAGATAGAATTCTGCAACATCATCATCCTCAACAAAATCTCCGAAGTCACCCCCGACGAAGCCGCACGCATACGCGCCGTCATACGCGCCATACAGCCCGCAGCCCCCATCATCGAGTGCGACTATGCCGACTTCGACCTCACCCGCATCATCGGCACCGGCGCATTCCGCTTCGACGACGTAGCCACCTCCGCCACATGGATCCGCGAGCTCGAAGGAACCGGCCACGACGACGATGACGACGACCACCACCACGACCACCACGAACACCACGACCACCACCACGACCACGACCATCACCACCATCATCACCACCACGGCGAAGGCGAAGTCGAGGAATACGGCATCAGCACATTCGTCTACTACCGCCGCCGCCCCATCGACATCAACCGCTTCGACCGCTTCATCGCCACACAATGGCCCGCAGGCGTCATACGCACCAAAGGCATACTCTACTTCGCATCCGAGCCCGACACCTGCTACCTCTTCGAGCAGGCAGGCGTACAGAAAAAAATCTCCGATGCCGGCAAATGGTACGCCACAGCACCCGCCGACGAGCTCCGCATGCTCATGGAGCAAGAGCCCGGCCTGCGCCGCGACTGGGACCCCGTCTACGGCGACCGCATGATCAAGCTCGTATTCATCGGCCGCGACCTCGACCGCTCAGCCATCACCGACGCCCTCGACGCCTGCCTCACCACAATCTGACACCCCCCCGACAGTGGAGCGGCGACATCCACGTCGCCGCTCGCCAACAAAAAGCCACCGGGGGTTGCCCCGGTGGCTTTTTTGTATGCACACATATGCGCCGCGCTCAGTTCAGACCTATCACAGCCTTCTGATCCTCTGCAGGCAGATTGCCCATCTCCGTCAGCACCGCAAAGGCAAACTCGGCGGCATCAGCCGTACCCTTCTCCTTGTAGTAGTTCATATACTCTTCAGTCAGCTCCTTCGCGGCCTCATCCTTGCCGTTCTTCTGAGCCTCTACACACTGTTCCACCAGATACTTGGCATCTTCTTTCACATCGCCCGTAGGCGCTTTGGGTCCGCAGGCCGAGAGTCCGATTGCGAGCGCTACGGCGGCGGTGAGCAGCAGTTTTTTCATATCAATAAAATTTAGCTGCTGCAAATTTACAACTTTACCGCGGCTCCGTCAACACTTTTTGCCAAATCAAGCACATTTTCGCACCATCCCTTCCCACCACACTTAAAAAACACAAAAAAGAACATGGACCACACATATATAATAATGTATCGTCCATGCAGGCAGCCCGAAGCAACAGCCCCGGGCCTATATATGCACCGTCAGCGACGCCAGCAGCGAGCGCGGATGCGTCGGGCCGTAGATATAACCCGAATCGCGCAGATAGCCGCGGTCAAAATCCTTCTGATACGAATTGAAGATATTCATGATGCCCGCCGACACATCCACACACCCCGTCTTGAACACCGGAATCTCATAGGTCAGCTTGAAATTCGCATCCCAGAACGTAGGCGTACGCACAGCCACATCCACAGCCGTTCCGCTGCCCTCCATGTGCTGCACAAGCATCCGTCCCGTCAGCGTGCCGCTCAGCGACGCCGTCAGACGCCGCATCGGCTTCACCTGCGCCGTCAGATAACCATACACATCCGGCGTGCGGAACATCCGGCGCACAGGCGCCACAGCCTCGTTGTCGCTCCACCGCTCCGGCTCCTTGTAGCGCGAGCGCTGCCACGTCACACCGGCCTGCACCGACAGCAACGACGTGTAAGCAGCCTTCGCCTCCACGTTGATGCCCGCCACGCGGGCCCCGCTGCCGTTATAGCGCTCCAGCACAGCATTACCCGCAGCATCCGGCTCGGCAAGCTCACGCAGCGCAAACACATGCGACAGATCCGTATAGAAACCCTCCACAAGCAGATTCGTCTGCACCGATCCTATGTGGCTGTACCAGTCGACCGACGCCGACACGCTCTGGCTCGACTCATGCCGCAGACCCGGCGCAAGCACCGTCACCACACGCTCGCCGCCCACCACAGCCACATGGAAATCCTCGTCGTAGGCCTGCGGCGAGCGGAAGCCCGTCGAGTACGACATGCGGAAATTCAGCGTCGGCATCGGGTTGAAGCGCAGATTCGCACGCGGCGACACTATCGGCCGGCTCAGCATCGAATGTTTGTCGATGCGCGCCCCCACCAGGAAGCCCCACCGCTCGTCGCGCCACTCGTTCTGCGCGTAAGCGCTGTAGATGCGCACACGCTGCTTCACGTCGTGGTCATAGCCCACCGTCCTGTCGTGCAGATAGTTGTAGTTGAACTCCGCACCGGCCACAAGCTCCGCGGGCATAAACAGCAGCCGCCCCATCGTGTGCGTCCACTGCGCCCCCGCCAGCGCCACAAGGTCCGTAGTCCGCCCGTAGGCATCCGGGTCCTGCTCGCTGCCGTAGTAGCTGTTGCGCACCGTGTGCTGGAAAGCGCCGTACGAGTTCACACGGTCCGCACCCGAGCGCGAGCGCCAGTCAAAACCAAGGTCGAGAGCATTTATGCGGTGGTCTGTCTGCTCCGCCAGCCACGCCTCGTGCGCAGGCAGATCCAAATTGTCGCCGCCACGCCGATACTCATGCGTCGTGTGATATTCCATAGTGATGCGCGACAGCTCCCCGGGGCGCGCAAACGCACGCACACCCACCGTCTGCGCCGACAGCTCCGCGATCTCCGTAAAGCCGTCGCCGTCATGGTCATAGCCGTCGCGGTTGCGGCTCTGCGCATACACAAACGCACCGATGCGTTCCGACGGATGCACCACCGACGCATTCAGCGTCGTATTGTTGTCAAGCGACCCCGAAACACCCGTCGACACCAGCGTGTGAGCCACCGTCGCCGTATTCTCCGACGGATCCTTCGTGATTATGTTGATAGTGCCTCCGATCGCCGACGAGCCGAACAGCGCCGATCCTCCGCCGCGCATCACCTCGACCCTGTCGATCATGTTCGCCGGAATCTGCTCCAGGCCGTACACACCCGTCAGCGCCGAAAACATCGGACGCGAGTTCATCAGCACCTGCGAATAATGCCCGTCAAGCCCGTTGATGCGCACCTGCGTGAACCCGCAGTTCTGGCAATCGTTCTCCACCCGCACGCCCGGCTGGAAATTCAGCCCGTCGGCCAGCGAAGCCGCGCTCACAAGATCAAACGTACGCGCCGACACCACATTCACCAGCGACGACGAGTGGCGGCGCTTCAGCTCGCTCTTCGTGCCCGTCACCACCACCTGGTCCAGCATCATCGCGTCCGGACGCATGAATATCGTTATCGTGTCGCCCGCATCCCCCGGAAGCGACACCGACCGCTGCGTGTCCGTGTAGCCCACGTACGACGCATGCAGCGAATACCGCCCGTTAGCCGTCTGAGGCAGCGAGAACACACCCGCCGTGTCCGTCAGCGCAGTCGCCGTCGCACGCTGCGCCCCCGGGCTCATCAGCCGTATCGCGCAGTACGCCACAGGCTCCCTCGTGTCAGCATCCACCACCCGGCCCTTGATCGTATGTGCCGCAGCAGCAACAGAAACAGCAAGAAATATGGCGGCAATCAGAAGTTGTCGTGATATAGTCATTACAATGTGATTTTTCTATGAAACTTAAAAACCGTTTAAATCCACATGATACAGCTTTTGAGAAAGATTGCCCGATCGTGATTAGAATGTAAAAAAAGACATTGACAGGACTCTCAAAGGCAAAGCGACATGAACTTAAAACAATTCCATACTTATTGGACCCGCAAAGTTACAAAAAAATACGCAAACACCACCACCGCCACACCTCCTGCACACATCATCCCTACATTTTTGCCACTTTTCCCCCCGATTATTTCTTTTTTTTCAAAATAATTTCTAACTTTGCCACACCAAACGACACAGTGCCCGAGTCTTTGCCCTAAGAATTATTTACACGACCATCAAAACAAGGACTAAGCGAAGGCAATGTCGACGGCAGGTCCGTTGCGAAACGACGCCGCGCCCCGGCAGTGACGTGAAGTAAGTATGATATAATCTCTACACTTAAGTAAATCACATGCCTAACGGCTTAGGTCCTCTGCACATTGCGAAAATGAGCAGGGACTTATTTTTTTATCCCCCGCCACCACCGCCGCAATGCAGATTTATTTGCATTACGACCTACTAATTTGTATCTTTGCGCTCAAGATGAACAAACTGCAACTCTACATAGCCAAAAGCCTGCGGGGCTACAAAAGCCTCGTCAACTTCAACCCCGCCGAAGACGTCCGGCGCCACATCGCCGACCTCCGCCAGGCACTCGAGGCCATCGACTACGACCCCCTCGAGAAAAACATCTTCTACCTCCTCTCCTACATCGAAGAAGGCTACCTCCTCAGCATCCTCCGCACCATACCCGTCGAGCCGCTCGACCACCTCGCCGCCACAGTGTTCATCCCACTGCGCATGGCCATCACCCCCGACGAGCTCCACGACATCATACGCGCCATCACACGCAAGATGAGCGCCCCGGGCATGAGCGCCGACGACGTCGCCGAGCTCCGACGCCTCTTCGCCCGCGAATACCCCCTCCGACCCGCCGACGAAGCACCCGCCATCGTAGCGTCAGCACCCGCAGCCGGCTACGCACGCTGCCTCTACGGAGGCACCACCGGCCGCACACTCGCCTCCTACCTCGGCAAACACATCTACCAGCCCGCTTGGCTCCCCTACAGCGGCATACTCCTGCTCGACGCCGACCTCGGCCTCGGAGGGCCCGCACCCGACCTCACAGGCGCACCCCTCGCCACCACAGTCCCCCTGCTCCCCCCCGAGCCCACAAAAGAAGGATTCGAGCCCCACATCTACGGCCCCCCCGTCCCCCGCCCCTACGCCGCACCCCGCGGAGGCCCAGTCGCCCTCACATGGCGCCGACAGGGATTCGAACCCCGCGTCAGCACAGTCACCGTCAGCGCACCCCGCA
>CAMWNB010000052.1 GCA_947175495.1 uncultured Porphyromonadaceae bacterium
ACTTGAAGCCGCGCGTCTCGTCGAATTTGCGGGCAGCCTTGATAAGGCCGAGGTTGCCCTCGTTTATGAGGTCGGGGAGCGAGAGACCCTGGTTTTGATATTGCTTGGCTACCGACACCACGAAGCGCAGATTGGCGCGCGTCAGTTTTTCGAGGGCTACCTGGTCGCCGTTGCGGATGCGCTGGGCGAGTTCAACTTCCTCTTCCACCGAAATGAGCTCCTCGCGGCCTATCTCCTGGAGATATTTGTCGAGCGAGGCGCTTTCGCGGTTGGTAATGGATTTCGTGATTTTAAGTTGTCTCATATGCTGTTTCGTCAATACCTATGTGGTGCAAAAACGTGCAAAGTTAATAAAAAATTCCCTAAAATACAATACTTTGCGCCAAAATAACGAATATTTTGCCGCACGGAACACCTCTTTAACGCTCCGTGCGGCAAATTTATTATATTATATGTGTATTTTAAGTTTATTTATAGCGGGCCCAGCGGATGAGCTCGGCTATGCTCGGCTTCTTGCCGTACATGAAGATGCCCACGCGGTAGATTTTGGCCGACAGCCACACCAGGGCGAAGAACGAGGCGTAGAGCACAGCCACCGACACCACAATCTGCCATGCAGGGATGCCGAAGGGAATGCGGGCCATCATCACAACCGGCGATGTGAAGGGTATGATGGATGTCCACATGGCGAGCGTCGACGAGGGGTCCTGCACCACGGCCATGCCTATGACCATGGCGAGGATGATGGGCACGGTGGCTATGCTCACAAGCTGCGAGGCGTCCTGGATGTTGTCGACCGCCGAGCCTACGGCAGCGTAAATTGACGAGTAGAACAGGTAGCCGCCAACAAGGAACAGCATGATGTAGCCGAACAGCTCGGCGATGTACCACGGAGAGCCGAGCACTCCCAGTTCGAAGCCTTCGGCGGCTCCGGCCATGAGGGGCATCAGCCAGTAGGAGCACGCGGTCAGCAGCAGGCCCCAGATTAATATCTGGGTGATGGCCACGAGCCCGATGCCTATGATTTTGCCCATCATCAGTGCGTTGGGGCTGACGCTGCTCACCACGATTTCCAGCACGCGGTTGTTCTTTTCCTCGATGATGCTGGTCATTACCATCTGGCCGTAAATCATTATGAACATGTACAGCATCAGCGATGTGATCATGCCCACGAGATAACTTACGATGGACGATGTCTCGGAGGCGTCGCCCTCGGAGATGCGGAAGGTCTCGAGGCTGACGTCAACTTTCACCTCTTTCATTATCTGGGCCAGGTTCTCGATGTCGTACGACTTCAGCCGCTCGTTCTCAATGATGTTCTCGAGTTGGTTGCGGATGGCGCTCTCTGTTTGCATCGAGGCTGCTTCGTGGCTGTAGAGTTTTACGTTGTCGGGATGGCTCACGAGGTCGTTGCCGAGCAGCAGCACGGCGTCGAAGTCCTCGTTGTCCATGGCTGCCGGCAGTTCGCTGTCGGTTATCTGGAATTTCAGATCGCCGTCGTTTTCAAGCTGCTTGCCTATTTTCTGCGGCGTCTGGTCTATTACGGCTACCACTTTGTCCTCGGGTCCGCTGAGCATGGCTACGAGCGCCGGAGTCAGCATCAGGCCTATCATCAGGATGGGTGTGAGCAGCGTGCTGATTATGAAACTTTTGCGCATTACGCGCTCGAAATATTCGCGGCGTATGATGAGTGCTAAGGGCGATTTCATTGCTCTACAGGGGTTTTTAGGTTGGAGGCTTCGACGGTTTTGATGAAGATGTCGTCCATCGACGGCAGCAGGGCGTGGAAGCCCTCGAGGCGCACGGCGCCGTTGACGGCGGCGATGGCGTGGGGTAGGGCGTCTGCCTCGCGCAGGCGCACCATGGCGCGCTGCATTCCCTGGCGGTCGTCGGCTATGTCGTCGACGCTCAGCGCTGTGGCTTCGAGCGCCGCGTGCAGGGCCGCACGCTCGCCGGTGAAAGTGAATTCGTAGCTATTGTCGGAGAAGCGGCGGCGCAGGTCGCGCACGCTGCCGGTGAGGATGTTGTGGGAGCGGTTGATGAGGGTGATTTCATCGCACAGTTCTTCGACGCTGGCCATGTTGTGGGTGGAGAATATCACCGTTGCGCCTTCTTCGCGCAGTTTTAGAATCTCGCGCTTCAGCACATTGGCGTTTATTGGGTCGAAGCCGGAGAATGGCTCGTCGAAGATGAGCAGCTGCGGGCGGTGCAGCACGGTCACTATGAACTGCACTTTCTGTGCCATGCCTTTCGACAGTTCTTCCACCTTTTTATCCCACCAGTCGGTGATTTCGAGGCGTTCGAACCAGCTCTTCAGCTGTTGCGTGGCCTCTGCCTTGCCAAGGCCTTTGAGCTGGGCGAAAAACAGGGCCTGGTCGCCCACTTTCATTTTTTTGTACAGGCCGCGCTCCTCGGGCAGGTAGCCTATGTTGGCGGTGTCGGCGGCGGTGAGGCGGTGGTCGTTGAAGTAGATGATGCCGCTGTCGGGTGCCGTTATGTGGTTGATGGCGCGTATGAGTGTGGTCTTGCCGGCGCCGTTGGGGCCTAAGAGACCGTACACGCAGCCTCGGGGCACGGCCAGGCTCACGTTGTCGAGCGCTGTATGCTTGGCGAAAGATTTGCTTACGCCTTCTACAGTGATGATGTTGTCCATTGAGCTTTTTTGTTGAATTTATGCTATTAGACGCGGATGTGGCCGAAAAATTACACAAAATGTGGATTTTTTTGTAAAAAACTTGTCGTGTCGTCAAAAAGGCGTATCTTTACGCCAGTGAAAAGAGTTGATTCACCATTGGTCAACCACATTTCAAATTCATCACCTAAATATCCGTTCATGAAGAAAACTTTGCTCCGTAATGCTGCTGTGGCGCTCTGTCTTATGGCGCCGGCGGCAAGTCTTGGCGCCGCCACGTTCTACGTGGCGCCCGACGGCACCGGCGACGGCTCGTCCTGGGCCACGGCCGCAGGCGATCTCCAGGCCGTTATCGATGCTGCGTCCGCAGGCGATGCCATCTATGTGGCCAAAGGTGTCTACAAGCCTTCCCGGCTGATTAAGACCAGTAAGAAAACAAGTAAGGCATTTTTTCTCAAGGATGGAGTTTCGCTCTATGGTGGCTTTGCCGGCACTGAGGCTTCGCCCGCCGACCGCGAAGTTGGCAATGCTGCCTACGAGATGAGCAATGCCACTGTGCTCGACGCCGACGACGAAGTGCCCGATGTGTGGGCCCGCGTCATAGCCGAGGGGTCAACCTATCGCTGGGAGTGGGAACTCGAAGGCAACCAGGTGACCGGCACAAGTGGCAACAGCTCCCATCTGCTCTATGCCGCGGCCACTCTGGCGCAGCCTACGGTAATCGACGGATTCACACTCAAGGGCGCCAACGCCAATGTGGCCACGGCCAAGCCCCACGGAGGCGCAGTCTATGCACCCGGCAAGGTGACTGTCAAGAATTGCATCATAACTGAAAACTCGGCCTATTTCACCGCCGAGGCCAACGACTGCAACTCCTATGGCGGAGCTGTCTACCTCGACGGCGGCACGATGGCCGACTGCTATGTGGCCCGCACTTATTGCCATTCATCCTATGGCAACGGTCTTGGAGGCGCGGTGTATGCCAGAAACTCCGCTATCTCCGGCTGCGTGTTCGAGGACTGTGTGGGTCTTGACGGAGGCGGTGCTGTCTACATGGTGGGCGGCACGCTCGACAATTGCACATTCGAGCGTTGCTACTCCTCCCTGGGAGGCGCCGTCTATAATGCCGGCGGCACAGTAAACGGTGTGTCCGTCCACGACTGCCGCGGTCTCAAGGGCGGCGGCATATATAATAAAGGAAAAGTGACCGACGCTATCGTGCTCGGATGCTACGCCGACGCCACCGAGTACTCTTCCGGGCTCCTTTACGGCGGTGCCATCTACAGCGAGTCGGGCGATCTTGCCGGTATTGTGGCATGCAACAACACGGCCTACGACGGCGGCGCCGTCTACCTTGCCGGCGGCAGACTCATCAATGCCACCGTGCAGAACAACTCCGTGCGCAATGCCGAAGGGCAGCCCAATGTGTTCAACGATGGTGGCGAGGTGCTCAACACTATCTGTGCAACGGGAGTAAACCCATCTAATTTCACTGCCGCGACCACATTCTCCGGACGTGCCGGGAACGACACGCAGGCTGCCGCCATCTTGGCAGCCGACTGGAGTCTTGCCGCCGGAAGTGAGTTTATTGATGCAGGCACGCCCGTCGATGGTTATGCCGAAGGCACTGACCTTGCGGGCAATCCCCGCATTAGCGGTGCCGCCATCGACCTCGGTGCTTACGAGGCGCAGGGCGATGGCAAAGTGCCCACCATAATTCTCACCTTCGCCCCCGGCACCGAAGCCGTTCGCATCGGCACGGGCGGAGCCTCGGACTATGAGTTCTCCATCGACTGGGGCGACGGCGTGGAAGTGTCATATTCCGGCCAGAACTACTACTCAAGCCTTCTCAAAGGCTCTACAGTCAAAATCTATGGCGACGATGTGATTCTGCTCTATGCCATCGACCAGGGCGTTCTCACGGCCGACATGTCCCGCGCCTCAAAGTTGCAGCGCATCCAGTTGCAGAACAACGGCATGACATCGCTTGCCCTCGGCCAGCATCCGCATCTTGACGGCATTTATGCCGGCGGCAACGCTCTCACTTCGCTCGATGTCGCAGGCTGTCCTGCCATCCGGGTGCTCGACCTGCACGAGAATCAGCTCGCCGGCACCATCGACTGCTCGGCCATGGTCTCGCTCTCGAAGGTCGACGTGGCCGATAATGCCCTCTCGTCTCTCGTTCTGCCCAAATCGTCCACTGTCTACGAGATTGATTGCTCCAACAACAATATTACGGCTCTTGACGTCACCGGCCTCTCCGGCCTTGACGAACTTGACTGCTCCGGCAATTCCATCGCCGCGCTCGACCTCACAGGCCTTACATCCATGACGGCGCTGCGTGCCGGCGACAATCAGCTCGCCACTATCGATCTCGCTCCCGCGTCAAGTCTTGAGACAGTCGTGCTCTACGGCAACATGCTTGAAGCCGTCGATCTATCTGCCAATACCTCGCTGTCGGGCGTGTACCTCCAGGACAACAGGCTCACTGCGCTCGACATCACTGCCAACCCTTCTGTGCGCTGGCTCAATGTAGGCAACAACAATATCTCCGAACTCAATGTGGCCGCGCAGACCTATCTGTCGATTCTCATCGCCACGAACAACCGTCTCTCGACCATAGACCTGTCGCACAACGCCTCGCTGACGAGCCTTGACCTTGCAGGCAACATGCTCTCTGCCATCGATGTGTCCAAGGCTTCCTATCTGAGCCAGTTCCACATCGAGAACAACGCGCTCACCACACTTGATCTTTCCAAAAACACCTACCTCTACGGCCTCTTCTGCGGCAACAACCGCCTCGCCTCGCTCGACCTCTCCAAGAATACCTGGCTCCAGCGCCTCGAGGCCCAGGGCAACGCACTCGCCGCTCTTGACATCACCGCCAACGCGGGCCTGCAGGAAATCCTCCTTCAAAGCAACAAGCTCGACGACGCCGCCCTCGCCGCCCTCGTGGCCGCCCTGCCCGACGTCAGCAACGTCACGGTGACGCCCGATGCCGATTTCCTCCGCAAGCTCGACATCAGTTTCAACCCGGGCACCGCAGCCGCTGACGTGGCTCCCGCAGAAGCCAAAGGCTGGTATGTGACTGCACTTGCCGATGCCACCGACGAAGTGTCGCCCGCCGAGCTCAATATGCTCATCAACAGCGATGCCGACGGCTACCTCGAGACCTTCTCGGCCGAGATCAAGTGGACTGACGACGACCATACCGCACTCACCATCGCCGACTTCATGGGGCTGGGCTCCAACCTCTCCGCATCCATCGATGCCGATGGCAGCGTCAGGATTTATCCGCAGGTGTGCGGCATGGACGATAGCTACAACTTCCTGATGATTGTCAACGCCGACAACGTGGCCTCCGGTCCCATGGACATCACCGCCACCTATGTTGCCGGCACCTTCGACGGCGCTACGCTCGCTCTTGAGCCCTGGAATCTGATTGTTGTTCCCTACAACTTCGCCGAGAACCTCGGCACCGTCTTCGACAGCAACATCACGTCGCAGTTTGTCAAGAGCAACGGCACCATCGACCTCGCCATCGGCGACCGCACCGTCACGCAGCCCGTCTACGCCGAAATCAGCGACGACGATATCGTGAGCCTCTACGGCTGGTGCGAGAGCGCCCGCGCCACCATCGCCCGCGCCGACGGCAAGTGGACCGTCGACAACTCTGTGGCCGCCATCGCCCCCGATGTGCTCCTCACCGCCGAGGGTGGGGCACCTCTTGTGGCCACAGCACAGCCCGACGCGCGCACCCTGCAGTTCGGAGCATGGACTCTCGGCACCGCCGCCGATGCTATTGTCAGCGGCTCCTCCGCCACCATCCATCTGCCCTTCGATCTGCCCGCACAGTCGGGCATCGCCGATGCCGAAGCCGGAGCCGAAGTCGTTTCCACCGTCTACTACAATGCTGCCGGCGTAGCTTCCCCGCAACCTTTCGACGGCTTCAACATCCGTGTCGACACCTTCTCCGACGGCACCGTCCGCACCGCCAAGCAGATGCTCCGCCGTTAATTTCTCCGCCCATTCCCTCTCCTTGCACGCGCGGCACCTGCCGCGCGTGCTTTTTTATGCTTTCCTCCCCGATGTTCCGAAAAATAAATGATTTAAAAAGCTGTTAATTCAAAAAAAATCAGTATCTTTGCGCGTGATTTTTGGCCGATTAACGCATTCTGTGCGTCAAGCGGTTGATTTTTAACGCTTTAAACGAATATGATAAACATTACGTTTCCAGATAATAGCGTGAAGGCTTTCGAAGCCGGCGTTACGCCTCTCCAGGTGGCCGAGTCCCTCAGCCCCCAGCTTGCCCGCGACGTGCTTGCAGCATACGTCAACGGCACCGAGTGGGACATCAACCGTCCGATCGAAGCCGATGCGACCATTCAGCTCTTCAAGTGGGACGACCCCGAAGGCAAACACGCCTTCTGGCACTCCTCGGCCCACCTTCTGGCCGAAGCGCTCCAGCAGCTCTTCCCCGGCGTCAAGTTCGGCATCGGTCCCGCAGTAGAAAGCGGTTTCTACTACGACATCGACCCCAACGGCCATCAGATCACCGCCGCCGACTTCCCCGCCATCGAGAAAAAAATGCTCGAGCTCGCCCGCACCAAGCACCCCATCGTGCGTGCCGACATCTCCAAGGACGACGCGCTCCGCATGTTCGGCGAGCGCGGCGAGGAGTACAAGTGCGAGCTCATCAGCGAGCTTGAGGACGGCAAAATCACCACCTACACCCAAGGCGACTTCACCGACCTCTGCCGCGGCCCGCACCTTCCCGACACCGCACCCATCAAGGCCGTCAAGATAACCTCCCTCGCAGGCGCCTACTGGCGCGGCGACGCCACGCGCCATCAGCTCGTGCGTGTCTATGGCATCAGCTTCCCCAAGCAGAAAATGCTCGAAGAGTACAACGCCTTGATGGAAGAAGCCAAGAAGCGCGACCACCGCAAGCTCGGCAAGGAAATGGAACTCTTCGCTTTCTCGCAGAACGTCGGCGCAGGCCTGCCCCTGTGGCTTCCCAAAGGCGCCGCCCTCCGCGACCGTCTCGAGCAGTTCCTCCGCAAGATTCAGAAGCGCTACGGCTACCTGCAGGTCATCACGCCCCACATCGGCAACAAGATGCTCTATGTCACCTCCGGCCACTATGCAAAGTATGGCAAGGACTCCTTCCAGCCCATCCACACTCCCGAGGAAGGCGAAGAGTATCTGCTCAAACCCATGAACTGCCCCCACCACTGCGAAATCTATCGCAGCTCGCCCCGCTCCTACCGCGACCTGCCCCTCCGCCTCGCCGAGTTCGGCACCGTCTACCGCTACGAGCAGAGCGGAGAACTCCACGGCCTCACCCGTGTGCGTGGCTTCACGCAGGACGACGCCCACATCTTCTGCTCCCCCGAGCAGATAAAGGACGAGTTCCTCAAGGTGATGGACATCATCTTCTACATCTTCAAGGCCCTCAAGTTCGAGAACTTCGAAGCGCAGATTTCGCTCCGCGACCCCGCCAACAAAGAAAAATACATCGGTAGCGACGAAAACTGGCACCTTGCCGAGCAGGCCATCATCGAAGCCTGCGAGGAAAAAGGCCTCAACGCACGCAAGGAACTCGGCGAAGCCGCTTTCTACGGACCCAAGCTCGACTTCATGGTCAAGGACGCCATCGGCCGCCGCTGGCAGCTCGGCACCATACAGGTCGACTACAACCTCCCCGAGCGCTTCCAGCTTGAATACACCGGTGCCGACAACCAGAAGCATCGCCCCGTCATGATCCACCGCGCCCCCTTCGGCTCCATGGAACGCTTCGTGGCCGTGCTCCTCGAGCACACCGCCGGCCATCTTCCCCTTTGGCTCGCGCCCGAGCAGGTCGCCATCCTTCCCATCAGCGAGAAGTTCAACGACTATGCCCGTGAGGTCGCACGCATCCTCGACGACGCCGACATCCGCGCCACCGTCGACGACCGCAACGAAAAAATCGGCCGCAAAATCCGCGACAACCAGATGCGTCGCATGCCCTACATGCTCATCGTGGGCGAAAAAGAGCAGGAAAATGGCGAAGTATCTGTAAGAAAATCCGGCGAAGGCGACCTCGGTTCGATGAAAATCGCTACCTTTGCAGAAAATTTGACTCGAGAAATCGAGGCTATGATTAAACAATAAAAACCCCTGAATGGAGAAAAAACCTTTCCGCCCCGCCCCGCGCCCCATGGCGCCCAAGCGTCCCGCCGGCGCCAACTCGGCTCCGCGAGGCCCGCGGCGTCCGCCCGAACGCAACGCCTATCCCAACAACATCAATGAACACATCCGCGCGCGCGAGGTGCGTCTTGTTGGCGACAACGTCACTCCGGGCATATATTCCATACAGGAAGCCCACCGCATAGCCGAAGAGCTCGAGCTCGACCTCGTCGAGATTTCCGCACAGGTCGATCCCCCTGTCTGCAAGGTGTTGGACTATCAGAAGTTCCTCTACCAGCAGAAGAAAAAGGCCAAGGAAATCAAAGCCAAAGCCACCAAGGTAGTAGTCAAGGAAATACGCTTCGGACCTCAGACCGACGACCACGACTACAACTTCAAGCTCAAGCACGCCGTCGGATTCCTCCAGGAAGGAGCCAAGGTCAAAGCCTACGTCTTCTTCAAAGGCCGCTCCATCCTCTTCAAGGAGCAGGGCGAGGTGCTCCTCCTCCGCTTCGCCAACGACCTCGAGGAGTACGGCAAAGTCGAGCAGATGCCGCAGCTCGAAGGTAAGCGCATGATTATCATGCTCTCGCCCAAAAAGAAATAAGCATCCGCACGAACCACTCACAAACGAAAAATGATCTAAGCGGCCGCGGGTCGGCCACACAGCATCATACATGAATTAACTAACATAAAGTAACAAAAATGCCCAAGGTTAAAACTAACTCCGGTGCCAAAAAGAGGTTCGCCCTTACCGGATCAGGAAAGATCAAACGTAAACACGCTTTCAAGAGCCACATCTTGACCAAGAAGACCAAGAAGCAGAAACGCAACCTGACCCACTCCGGTGTCATCGACCGCGTCGACGAAAGCAACGTAAAGGAGCTGCTCGGCCTGAAGTAAGCGCCGTAGCCACACCCAATCGCTTTGATTAAGTAATTCGTGATTTTTTAATTCTTTCTATCAACCGAGTGTACGGCACAAAAGAGCTCAAAATGCCGCCGGCGCTCAAAAACATTAAAGAAACATGCCAAGATCAGTCAACCACGTCGCTTCGCGTGCACGTCGTAAAAAAGTCCTCAAACTCACCCGCGGCTACTTCGGATGCCGCCGCAACGTATGGACCGTTGCCAAGAACACCTGGGAAAAAGGTCTGACCTACGCCTATCGCGACCGCAAGGATAAGAAGCGCAACTTCCGCGCTCTCTGGATTCAGCGTATCAACGCTGCCGCTCGCCTCGAAGACCTCAGCTACTCCAAGCTCATGGGTCTCATCCACAAAGCCGGCATCGAGATCAACCGCAAGGTCCTCGCCGACCTCGCCCTCAACAATCCCGCCGCTTTCAAGGCCATCGTCGACAAGGTGAAGAACGCCTGATTCCCGAGCGTCCAAGCGACAAAAGCTTAAGGGGCATGCCCGTAAGGGTGTGCCCCTTTGTCGTTTCGCCGAATTTTGCTATATTTGCACACACATTATACCTAACACACCCGAATACATGAAACGCATACTCGCATTCGCCCCGGCCGTTCTCGCTGCCGCAGCTGCCGTAGCGCAGGTGGCGCCGGCCATTCCGCGCGACGAAGCCATCGAGGCAAAGGTACAGCAAACCCTCTCACGCATGACCCTCGACGAGAAAATCGGCCAGATGGCCGAGATGACCATCGACATCTGCGGCACTTTCGACGACCGGGGACGCTTCACTGTCAGCGACTCCCGCCTCGACGAGATTATAGGCAAATACAAGGTAGGGTCCATCCTCAATGCGCCCGGCACCACCGCCCGCACTCCGCAGGAATGGCAGGCCATCATCGGAGCCATCCAGGACAAGAGCATGAAAGAGATTGGCATCCCCTGCATATACGGCCTCGACCAGAACCACGGCACCACCTACACCGCCGGAGGCACCCTCTTCCCGCAGAATATCAACGTAGCCGCCACCTTCAACACCGACCTCGCACGTCGTGCCGGCGAAATCACAGCCTACGAGACCCGAGCGAGCGCAACGCCGTGGACCTATTCGCCCACGCTCGACCTCGGACGTGATCCGCGATGGCCCCGGCAGTGGGAAAACTTCGGCGAGGATGCCCTCGTCAATGCCGAGATGGGCGTCGCCACCGTGCGCGGCTTCCAGGGCGACGACCCCAACCACATAGGTCCCGACCACATCGCGGCATGCCTCAAGCACTATCTTGGCTACGGCGCCCCCTTCAGCGGCAAAGACCGCACCCCGGCCATAATCTCCGCCTCCGACCTGCGCGAGAAACACTTCGCTCCCTATCTCGCCGCAGCCCGCGCCGGAGCTCTTAGTGTCATGGTCAACAGCGCCTCCGTCAACGGCACTCCCGTCCATGCCAGCCACGAGCTCCTCACGGAGTGGCTCAAGGAGGGTCTCGACTGGGACGGCGTCATCGTCACCGACTGGGCCGACATCAACAACCTCTACACCCGCGAGCGTGTTGCCGCCGACAAGAAGGAAGCCATCAAGATGGCCATCAACGCCGGCATCGACATGGCGATGGAACCCTACAGCCTCGACTATTGCACCCTCCTCAAGGAACTCGTCGAGGAAGGCGAAGTGCCCATGAGCCGAATCGACGACGCGGCCGCCCGCGTCATCCGCATGAAATATCGCCTCGGCCTCTTCGACCGCCCCATGACCGTGATTGCCGACTATCCGGAATTCGCCTCGGCCGACCATGCCGCAACCGCCCTTCAGGCGGCGGAAGAGTCGATGGTCCTCCTCAAGAATGTCGACGCCACACTTCCCATCGCCCGTGGCAAGAAAATTCTGCTCGCCGGCCCCAATGCCGACAGCATGCGTTGCCTGAATGGAGGCTGGAGCTATAGCTGGCAGGGGCACATCGCCGACGAATTCGCGCAGGACTACAACACCATTCTCGAGGCCATGCAGGCCAAGTTCGGCAAGGCCAACGTCGTCTACGAGCCTGGCGTCACCTACAAGCAGGACGGTGCTTATTGGGAAGAAAACGTCCCCGAGATAGAAAAAGCCGTCAAGGCAGCAGAAAACGTCGACATCATCGTTGCCTGCATTGGCGAGAATTCCTACTGCGAGACCCCCGGCAACCTCACCGACCTCAACCTCTCCGCCAATCAGATTGCCCTCGTAAAAGCCCTTGAGGCCACAGGCAAGCCCGTCGTTATAGTCCTCAACGAAGGCCGTCCGCGCCTCATCGCCGACATCGTTCCCGATGCCAAAGCCGTAGTCGACATCCTTCTCCCCGGCAACTATGGCGGCGACGCCCTTGCCAACCTCCTTGCAGGCGACGCCAACTTCAGCGGCAAGCTGCCCATCACCTATCCCAAAGAAATCAACTCTCTCATCACTTACGACTACAAAGTCAGCGAAGAAGTCGAAAAAATGGAAGGCAACTACGACTACAACGCCGTCGTAGCCGTCCAGTGGGCTTTCGGATACGGACAGAGCTACACCACCTTCGACTACAGCAACCTCCGCATCGACAAACCCTCCTTTGGTCCGGACGACACCATCACCGTCAGTGTTGATGTCACCAACACAGGCAGCCGCGCCGGCAAAGAAAGCGTCCTCCTTTTCAGTAGCGACAAAGTAGCGTCCCTCGTTCCCGACAGCCGCCGCCTCCGCGCTTTCAAGAAAATCGACCTCAAGCCCGGCCAGACCGAGACCGTCACCTTCGCCCTTCCCGCCTCCGAACTCGCTTTCGTAGGCGCCGACGGCAAGTGGATACTCGAACAAGGCGAATTCCGTCTCCAGTGCGGCACGCAGGCCGCCGATATCACCTGCACCTCCACCCGCCGCTGGACCACCCCCAACCGCTGATATCTCTCCGCGCAAAGCCCCACCACACAGGAGGCCGTGTCGTAATTTATGGTTTACGACACGGCCTCTTTCCATACGCCTCCGCAGCCGCTACCGCCCCCGCCCCACACGGCAATCTCCCCACAAACGCGTCCGCCGTGCGCAAAAAAAGTATCCGCATCCTCCGGCCTTGCCTAACTTTGCAGCATGAAACTATCCGCAGCACACTCCTTCATCCGTTGGGACGGCCGCATGCTCACTCCCGCCCAGGAGCAGATCATCGACGCCCTCGAGCGGCAGCGATGCCGCCAGGGCC